>MGNS01000139.1:28896-52508 GCA_001795165.1 Chloroflexi bacterium RBG_16_57_11 | reverse complement strand
ATCACGCTGATAGCACCGGATATCACCGTGGCGGATAATCGATTAGAAGATGTGCTGTTCGGCATCTTTGTCGCTCAGGCCGACCGGGCTCTCATACGTGGCAACCAGATCAGCAGTAAAGAGCAATACGAGCTGGCACGCAAAGGGGACGGCATCCGCTTATGGTATAGCCAGGGGGTGACGGTTGAGGGTAATATTGTGCGGCAGGCCCGGGATGTCGTCATGTGGTACTCGTCTGATGTGACGGTGGTGGATAACCTGATCGAAGGAGGGAGATATGGCATCCACCTGATGTATTGTGATCATGCGGTGATCGAGGGCAACCGGCTGCTGGACAACTCGGTAGGGATTTACACGATGTACTCACGCCAGGTTATGCTGCGCCAGAACGATTTACGCGGTCAGCGCGGGCCAAGCGGCTATGCGTTGGGCTTTAAAGACGCAGACGCGATCACAGCGCAGGAAAACCTGCTGGTGGACAACGGCGCAGGCGTCTACATCGACGGCACACCCTTCACACCGAGCAGTTATGCCCGCTTTGAGAAAAACATCCTGGCTTTTAATGACGTTGGCGTCATCGTTATAACTGCCGTTCATGGGACAAACTTCGAAGAAAATACCTTCTGGGAAAATGTAGAGCAGGTGGCATTGCAAGGGGGCGGCAAGCCCGGTGAGAATCGCTGGCAAGGCAACTTTTGGAGCGACTACACCGGTTTCGATGCCGATCAGGATGGTCATGGCGAAATCCCATATCGTTCCGAGCGTTTTTTCGAAAGCCTGACCGATCGCGAGCCGCTGCTCCGGGCGCTGATTTACAGCCCCGCAGCCCAGGCAATCGAGATGGCAGCGACGACCTTTCCTGTCTTCAAGCCGCAACCAAAGCTCGAAGATACCGCTCCGCTCAATAACCCAACGGCAATACCTGCCTGGGTTACCGTTACGCAGGCGCCCTCCCAATGGGCGCAGCTGATCCTGGCAGGGCTTGGGCTGCTGTCGCTCAGCTTTCTGCTCATCCACCCACCCGCTTTCAAGGGGCTGGCTCCGACCACCAACACCGGCGGGAAACCTCCGGCCGATCCAGGATCATCCATAGCCCTCCAACCACCTATGAAAACACGATCCATTCCAACGGACTCATTGATTTCTGGGCCGGCGCCAGCCATCCGGCTCGAAGGCGTCTCCAAGCGATATGGCAAAGCGACCGTCCTGGAGGCGGTGAGCTTCTCTTTAGGCCATGGTGAGTCGCTTGCACTGTGGGGCGCAAACGGCGCTGGAAAGACAACCCTGGTCAAAGCCATCCTGGGGCTGATCCAGGTCACGGGCCTGATCCAGGTTAACGGACGAAGCGTGCAGCGAGATGGCAAAGCCGTTCGCCGGCACATCGGCTATGTGCCGCAGGAAGCGATTTACTACGATATGAGCGTGCAGGCTACGCTGGCATTTTACGCCCGGCTTAAGCAGGTCAGTCCGGAGCGCGTAAGCCTGTTGCTGGAAAAACTCGGCCTGGCAGAACACGCCCGCAAGCCGGTGCCGGCGCTTTCCGGCGGTCTGAAGCAGCGCCTGGCGCTGGCAGTAGCCTTGCTGAGCGATCCGCCACTGCTGCTGCTGGACGAGCCTACCGCCAACCTGGACGCCCGCTCGCGGCGTGATTATCTCGGTTTATTAAGAGAGCTGCGCAAGGAGGGTAAGACTTTACTCTTCGCCTCCCACCGGCTGGAAGAAGTAGAAACATTGGCAGACCGCGTCCTGGTGTTGGAGCGTGGTAAGCTGATCGAAGAGCTGCCACCCAATGCCTTGCGACAGCGGCTGATGCCCGAAGCCGAGCTGGCGCTGTGGATTGCCAGCGAACAGCGTGAGCGCGCCCTGTCGCTGCTCAATGAGGCCGGTGTAGAAGGGCATATCAACGGGCGCGGTACAGTGGTCATCCAGCTCGACGCCGGTCAGAAATTGAAAACGATGGAGCTGTTGGAGCAGCACGGCGTGCATGTATTGGATTTTGATATTCAAAGAGTTGAATCATGGAATTGAGACCGATCTGGATCATTGCCCAACGCGAGTTGCGTGAAGCGCTGCGCAACAGGTGGCTGTTCATCTTCGCGGCAGGCTTTGCCGTACTGGCTTTTGGCCTATCGCGCGCCAGCCTGGCCACCGCCGGTTATGCCGGGCTGGGCGGATTTGGACGGACCGCTGCCAGCCTGGTCAATGCCTTGGTGCTCTTCGTACCGCTGCTCGGGTTGAGCGTGGGTGCGGGCGCCGTCGCCGCCGATCGCGAGCGCGGCGCGCTGTTGTACCTGCTGGCGCAACCCGTCAGCCGTGGGGAGGTGTTCTTCGGAAAGGCACTGGGCGCGGCCATGGCGACCGGCGCGGCGCTGCTGGCCGGTTTTGGTCTGGCTGCGCTGGCCATCGCCACCACTGGAAGCGCAGATGCCGCGGCCTTTCTCCGCCTGGCAGGCTACACTGCGCTACTTGCACTGGCCTCACTCGGGCTCGGCTTCCTGGTCAGCACCCTGACTCAAAAGGGCTCCACCGCCAACGGGGCCGCGCTGTTGCTGTGGCTGGGACTGGTCTTCCTGGCCGATCTCGGGCTGGTCGGGGCAACGCTGGCGCTGAGACCAACCGCTTCGGGACTGCTGGGTGCGTTGGTGGTGAAT
Source organism: Chloroflexi bacterium RBG_16_57_11 (assembly GCA_001795165.1). GTDB lineage: Bacteria > Chloroflexota > Anaerolineae > Anaerolineales > UBA4823 > RBG-16-57-11. Next base: position 49,857 of record MGNS01000139.1, on the reverse strand, counting down.
CCATTGCAAAGCTTCAAGCTGGGGGCAATCTACAGCCTGCGCGCCACATTGGACACTCTGGGCCCGGTCGGACAGTATGCCATCTACCGCTACGGGGGTTTCCTGCATGTTATCCTGGGCGGGCTGCTGGCAGCCTGGACGGTGGTCACGTTTGGAATTGCTTTCACCCTTTTCAAATTTCGGAGAGATGTATGATACCGAGTTTAAAAAACATACTCATCGTGTGCCTCCTCCTGGCAGCCTTACCTGCTTGCAAGCCGAAAACGGCTGGTCCCTTACCGCCGCAGATTGATTACGGGCAAGACACCTGCGACGCCTGCGGGATGGTTATCGATCAGCCGCGATTCGCAGCCGCCACCCTGCTGGTGAATGGTGAATACCTCAAGTTCGATGATGTGGGCGAGATGCTGGCCTATCACATGAACCACCCGGAAGCACAGGTTGCAGCCTGGTTCGTTCATGATTATTTATCCGAAGAATGGATCCTTGGCGAAACGACTAAATTCGTAAAAAGCCCGACCATTCAGACGCCAATGGCCGGCGGTATCGTTGCCTTCGCTGACCAGGCGCAGGCCGAAGCCTTCGCCGCCGAGAGAAACGGCAAGTTATTCACCCTGGATGAAATGCGCGCTCAGGTGCACATGGTCGAGCACCCTTAGTTTGCGGAAAATCAACCATCTATTATTCAAAGGAGTAAAAAAATGAAAAATCGTTTCCTCTTCCTGATCACCCTGCTGCTGGCGCTGGCTATCTTTCTGCCGGCCTGTGGCGGCGGCACACCGGCTCCAACGCCCACCCCAACCGAGCCGCCCGGCGACCCGGTGGCTGGAAAAGTCGCCTTCGATAAGACCTGCATCGCCTGTCATGGCACCGATCTCAAAGGCATGCCCAACCTGGGAAAAGACCTGACCACCAGCGAGTTTGTCAAAGGAAGGACCAACCCGCAGATGGTCGATTTCCTTAAAGTCGGACGACCTGCCAGCGATCCGCTCAACACCCAGGGCGTGGACATGCCCCCCAAGGGCGGCAATCCGGCGCTGACCGAAAACGATCTGCTCAACATCGTGGCTTATGTCCGGATCAAACAAGTGAAATGAGAAGCAGGCCAGGCTCTGCATGTGGAATCCAGCCCCGGCGGAGCCTGGTCAAACCCTGGCGCGCGACGAAATGGACGCCTCAGACGCTGCACCCGAGGATTTGCCCCTGCCCGATCCTTTTCCGGATTACCTGGCGTGCCCACACTGCGGCGAGCCGGAGGTCGAGGTCTGGTGCTATCAGACGCGGGCGCAGTGCCATCGCTGCGGCGGCTGGTTTGATCATGCTCCGCACGACCACTGCAAAATTGGACCTGCCTGCCAGGTGCGCCCACAAAATAGCAATATAAAATTTATTCTACTGCCGCTCGTGGAGCAAGATCCGGACCATCCGTCATAGCTTCATTCGGTCAGCTCTTTCAGCCTCTCCATATCGGTAACGACCAGATACCCGCCTCGGCGGGTCATGAGCATGCCTTCCTTTTGGAAGCGCGATACGGTCCGGATGGCTGTTTCCAGCGATGTGCAGGACATATCCGCCAGGTCCTGCCGGGATAGCGGGATGGTGATCAGCGTTCCGCCTGGCTCCGGACGCCCTACCCGGTTGGCCAGTTTATATAGAATATGCGCCATACGTCGCTCGACGCGCTCGCCTGCCAGGATTTGCATGTTGATCATCGAAAGATGTCGCGCCCCCAACATACGTAAGAGCTTAAGCGTTACCGGAGGGTGATCCAATAGAAACCGGGCATACAACTCGCTGGGAAAGCTGGCAATCGAGGCCTCCTCCAGCGCTTTGGCCGTGGCCGGTTGGGTGGGGAAGAACAACACAGCCCCTCCGAAGGCTTCCCCAGGCGAGATGATCTCCAGGATGACTTCACGGCCGTCCTGGTCATGAAAAATGATCTTGACACGCCCGGTGTGAACCCACCACACCCGGTCTGCGGGATCGCCCTGGTAGAAGATCTCTTCCTCGCGAGCATAATTGCGGAAGACAACCTGCCGCGCCAAAGCCTCCAGATCCGGCTCGGGCACATCCGCCAGGATGGGAAGCTGGCGGAGTAAGCTGAGGGCGGTATTGACGGGGGAAAGTACTGGCATCTTAGCTACAACCGCATTAGCTGCTAATTCGAGCGAATGAATTGATATTGTAGCACAGATAACTCTACATTCGTCACGGCCCTGGGCTAAGCACCGTTTGCATCACCCAGCACTGCCCCAATGACCGGGCGGATGATCAGCCCTGCGGCGATTTGCCCCATGCGCTCGGGAGGATATGGCATGTCGTGGTCCAGCCACCAACGGATCAGCATGACAAGGGAGGACATCAAGTGACTGATGGCGATCTCCACCGGCACGGAGCTCTGCGCAGAGAAATTGAACATCAATGACCGATCGCTCATGCCGATCTCCTGCACCGGCTTTAGCAGTGACATGGTATCGGTGCTGTTGAGCAGTACCCGGCACAAATCTCTATTTTGCTCCACATACTCGAAGAGCAGAGTGCCGGTTTTCTCAGGATTGCTGACCATCGAATAGGGAGCCAGCAGGCTTTGAAATTCATCCTTCATCGCCTCGAGCACATCTGCAAGCAACGCCTCTTTATCCGGGTAATGGCGAAAGAAAGTTGCGTAGCCCACATCCGCCCGGTCGGTGATATCTCGTATGGTGACCGCATCGAAACCCCTCTCGAGGGTCAGTCCAACCAGGGCCCCCTGTAATAGCTTGTGCGTCCGTCTCACCCGGCGATCCGTTCGATCTATATTCATCATCCGTACTCGATTTTCTAATCTAACAATTAGGTCATAAAAAGCACTTGAGCGGCTAACTTGTGATATACTTCCGCGCACATAATGATATACATTGTATCATATCATATATAGTGTTTCATAAATTAATAATAGATGAGATGTTGGATTCACAAACCATCAATCAACCTGAATTGGCGGTGCCTGATTTACCAATCATAGAATTGCGCCGCCTGTCTAAAAGCTATCATACCCCGGCAGGCGCGATACCTGCCTTGCGTGGGTTGGACCTCTCTGTGACGGCCGGTGAGTTCCTCGCAGTAGTGGGTAAATCTGGGGCAGGTAAATCCACCCTGGTGAACATGGTTACCGGCATCGACCGCCCGGACAGCGGTGATATTTGCATTGCCGGGACAGAATTACATCACCTGAGTGAAGATGACCGGGCACGCTGGCGCGGGCTCAATCTGGGGGTAGTCTTTCAGTTTTTTCAGCTCCTACCCAGCATTAGCCTTATAAAAAACGTGACCATCCCCATGGAATTTTGCGGTGTGTACGCCCCCAAAGAGCGGCGCGAGCGAGCGTTGCACATCCTCGAACAGGTGGGGCTGGCCGAGCATGTCCATAAACGCCCTTCCGAGATCTCCGGCGGGCAACAGCAGCGCGTAGCGATCGCCCGCGCGCTGGCCAACGACCCGCCAATCCTGGTGGCGGATGAGCCTACCGGTAATCTGGACTCGCGCACCAGCGACGAGATCATGGATGTGTTCGCCGGAATGGTGGAGCAGGGCAAGACGCTATTAATCGTCACCCACGACAGGGGTGTAGCCAGGCGAGCCACCCGGCAAGTTAGAATTGTCGACGGTCTCATTGAACAGGATTAATCAACGGTAATCTGATGGATCTGAGCGCACGCTGGGAAAAAATTTTACGCGATATCTGGGATAACAAGCCACGCTCGCTGCTTGTGATCTTCACCCTGGCGATCGGTATCGCGGCTGTAGGAATGATCCACAACACCGTGAGGATGCTGAAACGCGACCTCTTCGGTCAGTATTCCGAGCGGAGCCCTGCCAGCATCTCGCTGTATGTCTCTCCCTTCCCGAAGGAGCTGGCGCGGGATGTTGAAGGGATGCGTGAGGTCCAGACAGCGCGGGCGCAGCGCGTGGTCAACGCATCCATGATGACAGGCGCAGGTGAGCGTAAAGCGATCGACTTGATCGCCTTCCCCGATTTCGAGGATATGCCAATTAACCGGCTTACACTCGAAGAAGGCTCAAATGTGCCAGGACTGCGACAAGTATTGTTGGAACGAAACGTGGCCAGCGGGCTGGGGCTATCTACCGGCGATACACTGACGGTCGAGATGGATGGTGGCGCCCGGTATGATTTGATGGTTGGTGGTGTGGTGCACGATATGACCGTGCGACCATACAACCTGACTGGCGAGGCTCAGGGCTATCTTGCCCTGTCCACTCTGGAGTGGATGGGCGAGCAGCCGTATTTCAACCAGCTCCAGGTGTTGGTGGCAGAGAATCAAAACAGCCGTGATCACGCCCTGGAGGTAGGCGCCCTGGTCCGCGATCGCATCATCGAGCCCGGCGGTTTCCAGGTAGCGGCAATGAATGTCCAGGGCGACCCCAACCCGGGGGAGTTTTGGGCAAAAAAGCAGGTGAATGGAGTGCTGCTGGTTTTGCAGGTGATGAGCATCCTGGCGATTCTGCTCAGCAGCGGTCTGGTGGTGAACACCATCTCAGCAGTGCTGGTGCAGCAAACTCGCCAGATCGGCATCATGCGCTCTGTAGGGGCCACCCGGAGGCAAATCGTCAAATTGTACCTGGCGTACGTGATCGTGCTCAGCTTCATCGGTTTATTGGTAGCCTTGCCACTGGGTATGCTAGGAGCGCGCGGGCTGGTTGCAGTGGCGGCGGATTTCTTGAACTTTAATGTCACCGTGGTAGACCTGCCGCCGAACATTCTATTGCTGCAAGCCGGTTTAGGGCTGATCATGCCTCTGGTTGTAGCCCTGCTACCAATTCTGCGTGGAACAAACCTTTCGGTGTACGATGCGATCTACCAGTATGGGCTGAACGGCGAGGGGCAGAAGGGTTGGCTGGAGCGCCAGTTGGTGCGCATCCGCAAGCTCAGCCCGCCGGTGATGCTCTCGCTTCGGAACACTTTTCGGAATAAATCAAGGTTGGGCTTCACGCTGGCCACGCTGACCATCGCTGGCGCGATGTTCATGGCAGTTTTTAGCTCCTATGACACCATCCAACAGCAGATCGCCGAACTTGGACGCTACATCGCTTTTGACGCCTCGTTGAGTATCCCCGGCGGAGCGAACAAGCACACCGTGGAGCGTGAAGCTCTCCGAGTTCAGGATGTAAAAGCGGCCGAGGGTTGGGCCAGCGCCAATGGTGTGATCATTCGCCCAGATGGGCAGGAAAGCGACCGGGTGGAACTGGTCGGCCTGCCGGATAACGCTCAGACGATCCAGCCTCGTCTGGTCGATGGTCGCTGGCTACAAACCGATGATACGAACCAGGTAGTGGTTAATGAGGACTTATTGGCAAAAGAGCCGGAACTGGGCGTTGGCGATATCGTAACCATCAAGGTCAATGAGCAGGAGCGCAAGCTGGAGATTGTGGGCATTGCCTCCAAGCACCTGACCGGTTCGCGCATCTACATGAATTTCGATCCACTCACCCGGTTGACCGGGCGTCGCAACCAGGTGGATGTGGTGCGCGTCCTGGCGACCCCGGGAGCATTCAGCCAGCCCGCCGAGCAGGACCTCATCGGGCAGAAATTGGAGAAGCGCTTCGAAGACGCCGAACTCAGCCAGAGCACCAGCCGCACACGATTCGAGATTTTCGATACGATAGCTAACGCGTTCAACATCCTGCTGATCGTATTGCTGCTGGTCGCCGGCATCCTGGCGGTGATCGGCGGCCTGGGGTTAACCGGGGCAATGGGCTTGAACGTGCTGGAGCGCACCCGTGAGATCGGCGTGCTACGGGCTGTAGGCGCTTCACACAAATCGGTGCGCCAGGTCGTGGTTGTGGAAGGGGCTACCGTAGCCCTGATCAGCTGGGGGCTGAGCGCCCTCTTATCCTACCCAGTCGGGCGATTGCTCTCCGAGGCAGTGGTGCGGGTAGCCTTCGGCACCGAGTCGACATTCCAGTACTCGTTCCTGGGATTATTGATCTGGCTGGTAGCGGTCGTGCTGATCGGCATACTGGCCAGCCTGGCGCCGGCGCGCGACGCTGTGCGGCTTACCGTCCGTGAAGTGTTGAACTACGAATGACCGTTTCTTCATTGCACAACGATTATGTGGAATAACCGCAAAACCGATCTCACCAGCATGCCAAAAAACAAACATCAGACTTTGATCGACCTGCGCCAGGTGGTCAAGACCTATACCTCCAGTGCCGGATCGTTCACGGCTCTGAGAGGCATCGATCTACGGATCGACAGCGGCGAGTTCGTGGCGATCGTGGGTAAGTCGGGGAGCGGCAAGACCACGCTGATCAACGTGCTGACCGGGATCGACCGCCCCACACACGGTGAAGTGTTCATCGCAAACACTCCGGTGCACCTGCTGGACGAAGGCCAGCTGGCTGCCTGGCGTGGGGCAAACCTGGGGATCGTATTCCAGTTTTTCCAGCTCCTGCCCACGCTTACCATCCTGGAGAACGTGCGCCTGCCGATGGATTTTGGCAACCGCTTCAACCCGGCGGAGCGTGAGGAACGCGCCCTGTGCCTGTTGGAGCTGGTAGGGGTCGCCGAGCATGCCAACAAGCTGCCCAGCCACCTCTCCGGCGGCCAACAGCAGAGCGCGGCGATCGCTCGCGCCTTGGCGAACGACCCAAAGATCCTGGTCACCGACGAGCCGACCGGCAACCTGGACTCACGAACCGCCGAGCAAGTGTTCACCTTGCTCGCTAATCTGGCCGGCGATGGAAAAACCATCCTGATGGTCACCCACGACGATGACCTGGCGAAGCGCGCTTCTCGGGTGGTGATGATCAAGGATGGAGAAATCGTTTCATAGCCAGCGGATACCCCATTCTATTTATCATAGCGATAGATTTCGCTGCGCAAATCGCTCAAGATATCGCCAACGATGTAAAAACGCGGCTGCCGGTTGCCAGTGGTGGGTTGTAAAAGCGATGGCGAATAAGAATACACACGGCTTGAATCTGGCACCTGCATCAAATCCAGCAATGTTGCGAAGAGGTTTTGGTGACCGGCCTTGAAGTCTGTATCAACGACAAATGGGCGGGCGCTGATGATCATGATGGGGATTTTGGCTTCATTATGCGTCGGTCCGGTCTGTGGCCAGGTCTCGCCATTTTCGCTTAATGTCTGGCCATGGTCCGAGGTGTAGACAAAAATCGTGTGCTCTAAAATCTCCGGGCGGATCAGGATCCGGAAGAAGCTTTCCAGGTTGTATGTCACTGCGTTGTCATACGAATTGACAAGCTCGGTCCTTTTCGCTGGATCATATTCCGTTCCAGTGAGCGCCGGCCCCCAGAGCGCCGCACCCGGGGGATAGCGCGAGGCATATGGGAAGTGGGCACCCATCTTATTGATCCAGATAAAATTGCCTGTCGAGCTGCGCAGCTTCGCCTCCATCCACCGGGCTGCTTCCAGATCCATATTATATTCACCGCGGCGTGAAAAATCCTGCTCGGTCGGCCACTCGTCGACGAACGCATAATCCTCCGTCTGCATCAGCCAGTGGGTGTTCATCTGGACATCCAGCAGAGATACCCGATACCCCATTGCCTTGGCATAAGCGAAGAGGGTGGGGGACCTGCGCGTGTCTTGTGCAACATCTGGTAGATGGTTGATCCCGGTGAGCAGGAGGGTGTTGGAATGCAAGCTGGAAGTAGCCGAGGAGGCGGAGTCTTTCCAGTTGTAGAGGAAGCCTTGGCGCTGAAGCTCTTCTAAATATGGCGACGTCGGCCGCGAATAGCCATTCACGCTCAGATGATCGGCCCGAATTGACTCGTCCACAATGAAGACGAGGTTGTCTTTCGGCGCTGCATGACTCACGGGCGGGACCAGAAGCCGTGGTCCGCGGTACAGGCTGGCGGCCTTCCAGGCAAGGAATGTCCAGCTGCGCAGGTTGGTAGCAAGGGAAAGGGTGCGAAAAACGCCGCTGCTGACAGGGACGAGCAGCGAAGAAAAGATTAAGAATACGGTCAGTATTGCCACGAAGTGGCGCAGGCCGAGACGCTGCTGCCGCCGTAAACCGAGCAGGCAGGCTGCATAAGCCAGGATTGGGAGGGCTGAAGGTAAATAGAAGCTCGTGTAGATTACTGCTGCGTTGAAGTATAGCCGGGGATCGATCAACCGCAGGACCATGTCATAATCTTCGGAAATGGTAAACCGACCCACGGAGTAATAGGCGCCGTATTCGCCTAATACGGAAATGGCAAACAGAGTCAGGTACACCAGGCGAACTTTTCCCCGGCTGAGCAAGGAGAGCCAGACAAATGCCAGGACCCATAGTTGGGAAATTACCTGAGCGAGGTTTTGAAGGTATACCGGCATATGCTCGGTGACAAAGGGAATTACGGACGGGAAGAGCCAGCTCTCATATGCCGTATAAAAACCGGTAAAACCAATCGCCAGCCAAAATTCCCGGGAAATAAAAGCATTCTTCAGCGCGGTAATAATAAGGCGGGGAGGATTGTACTGACAGCCAATCTCAGGAAATGGATGCGATACGCGCATGGTCAACTCACTTGAGCGATTATATCCCCATCTGTTGTAAGCTATGAGGGATGCCATGAAACAGGCTTTTCAGTTGGTTACAAGATCATGCTGCACCCTATGTCGGCAGGTAACCACACTAACCGGTTTAGCATACAACGATGGATGCATCGGAAGATTAAGAAATGTGTGACTCCGGCAAAAAAGATTATAATCGGTCATGAAGGATAGGGGAATTAACACTCTAAGAGATCGAGACTCTCTTGAGAGGATCAGATACGACATCTTTAATCCCCTATCTCTGATGGACAAACTTTTGTGTGCAAAATTTTTTCAAGAAGTATTTAATTGGCTTGAAATTCCACGGGTGTCCAGATGCGCCGGCTCGCTTCTATTCCGAGACCTTATACGCTGTTTTTATCTGTAATCTCACTCACCATTTTAGCGGCTTTCTTGCGGTTTTATAAGCTCGGTGTGTGGAGTTTTTGGGGGGATGAAGTCTTTACGCTTGGATCTAAGCCGGACGGTTTCATACGGTCCTTGTCAACCAGTCTAATTCATGCGACAACGGGAGTATTGGGTATTAATGAATGGAATGCCCGGTTGATCCCTGCACTCGTGGGGATCATAACAATTCCTGTATTCTATTTTATCGTTGCCCGGTTATTTGGGAGTAGTGTAGGGCTGATCAGCAGTGCGTTGTTGGCAGTCTCGACCTGGCATATTTACTGGTCGCAAAATGTAAGGTTTTACGCATTACTTCTTCTTTTTTATTCCCTGGCACTTTTTTCTTTTTACCTGGCATTGGAGGAAAACCGACCCTGGCTATTGCTCCTCTCGCTCATATTATTAGGGTTTGCAGCGCAAGAGCGTATGCTGGCTTTGGTCCTGCTACCGGTAGTTGTCAGTTATCTTTTGGCGCTGTTGGTCTTACCCTTCGAAAAACCACCGGGGCTTAATATCAGAAATCTGGCGATTTATTTTACCCCCGGCCTGGTTGTCGCCATCTTCATCGCCGGCCCTTTTCTAGGTAACCTGAGCGCCTGGACGACAGGTTTTGGACGGATAAATAACAATCCATTATGGTTATTCTCCGGTTTCATATATTATGTTGGCTTTCCTCTGGTATGCATGGCGTGCTTCGGCGCTGTATTTTTATTGCTCAGAAAGGACCGCGCCGGCCTGTTTTTCGGGTTGGCAGCGATTATCCCACTATTTACCATTATGGCAGTTTCGATCATTCAATTTTCTGCCAACCGATATTTCTTCATCTCATTGACCAGCTGGATCACGCTGGCCAGCCTGGCCACCTACGAGCTGATACGCCAGCTAAAAGGCAAAGCCCGCCTGTTAGCGGTTGGCGTTCTGGTGCTGCTGCTCGGCACTTCGCTGAGCGAAGATTACCTGTATTATCGCTATCAAAATGGAAATCGAGATGACTGGCGCTCAGCATTTATTTTCATCCGGGAAAGACTACAGGATGATGACCTGGTCTTCGCCGGAGACCCTGACGTGGGGGATTACTATCTAGGGCAGCGAACTTTTTCGACCGGAGATTTCGAGGAAAGCGCGTTTAGAAGTAAATTCCGTCGGGCCTGGTTCGTTATTGACATGAACACACAAGAGCTATATCCGCAACAACTCGCCTGGATCGAGGAGCATGCCCGGCAAGTGGCAAATTTTGACGTTCCGCTCCGCGGCAGGACCTTCAAGATGCGCGTTTACCTGTACGATCCGGCCTGGGAAACAAGCCTGGTGATCATAAAGAAAGAGACTGGATTGAGTTATATAACTTCGCCTGTATAGGCCAGGGATAGGGGGGTGTTGCCAGCAGGTTCGGCGCTCGGCAAAATCGTCAGGGGTGGGTTGCATGAACGGTGAGTGAAGCGACTGGTGGGTCCATTCTAAGGCAGATCTGTTGGATCAGGATACGACGACACAAGATTTATTGCTTACCTGGGCTCTACGGCTGGCTATTGGCGCAGGTGTGTTCGCATTTGGTTTCTATCTAAGCTGGTGGTTCGACATTCGCCTGTACCAGCGCCATCCGTGGTCTGCTCTATTCTTTCTGTTATTGTTCGTCTGCGCCATCACCTATGGCGGGGTGCAACTATTAGGCAATTGGTATCTCTACCTGGTCGCAAGGCGATCAGCGATCAATAAAGTTGATCTACCTGGCGTAAGCATCGACGTCTTGGTTACCGCATATAACGAACCGTATTCGATGATCGAAAAGACCCTCAAGGCGGCATGTGCAATGAACCGGGAGCACACCACCTGGTTGCTGGACGACTACCAGGATCCAAAGCTGGCCAAGCTGGCAGAAACGATCGGAGCGGGTTACTTGACTCGGCCGGATCGCACGAATGCGAAAGCCGGCAATCTAAACGCCGCTCTAAGAAGGACAACCGGCGATATTGTGGTTATTTTTGACGTTGATCATGTACCGGCTGTAGATTTCCTCGAATGTTCCCTCGGCTACTTTAACGATCCTAAGATTGGATTTGTGCAGGTGATGCTTACATTCGCCAATATCAAGGAGAGCTGGGTGGCTGACGCGGCAATCGAAACCAGCCTGGAGTTTTATAACCCAACTTCGCTGGGCGCGTATAGCATCGGTGGAGCGACATTGATGGGCAGTAATGCCCTGATCCGTCGATCGGCGCTGGACTCGATCGGGGGCTACCAGCCTGGCCTGGCAGAGGACCTGGCGACATCCATAAATCTGCATGCGGCTGGCTGGAAGTCGGCTTATGTCGCTGAGCCGCTTGCTCCTGGTTTGGCGCCGCCTACGTTTACTGCCTGGTACATTCAACAAATGAAGTGGGCGCGAGGAGTGTTCGAATTGCTCGTGTCCGGCTATCCAAAGCTGTTCAGTCGGCTCACCTGGGGCCAGAAGCTTTCCTATGCAGTCCGGATGACCAAATATTGGATCGGGCCTGTGGTGGCAGCCCACATGTTCGCAACCATCGCAATCTTGATCTTTGGCGATGCCGCCAGCCGGGCTGCGTTCCATACCTATCTGATCCATATCACCCCATTGGTGGCCTGCGATGCGGTGATCCGCTACCTCGGGCTGTATAAATGGAGGCATGACACCTTGCCAAGCACATCATTGCTGCGCGCGGTTACCCTGGTATATGCCACCTGGCCGATCTACCTGTCTGCCTGGCTGATGGCCCTATTTCGGATCGATAAATCCTTCCAGCCGACTCCGAAAAGTAAACATCTGCGCTTGCACCCGTTATGGTTGGCCCCACAATTTTTTGCCATCCTGCTCTTATTAATCGGCCTGCTGTACACCGTGCTTGTCAAGGATCATCGCCCTTCGATTCTGCTGATATTCGCCATCTTGCAAGGTGTTCTCCAACTGTCCTTCTTGATCCAGTGGATGTCTGCGGATATCATCGCAAGGCGAACCGAACAGGCGAAAATCGCCGTGTTGACCGATGATAATGGGGATTTCTAAGCCAGCAGTTCTGAACTATGCCGACGAAGGTGCTCGATCTTGAATTTGATGCGATCCCAGAGGCTATTACGGGTCTGGAAGCCTACGATCGTGCCATGGTGCTCGTGAGAATCGGGGGCAGACCGGTTGAGCGTGTGTATGTGCCCGTCGAAGCGGGAAAAATTATCAGGGATAACCTGCGTAGCGCAATCGTTCGTAATGCGGGTCGAGTTTTCTGGGAGTATTTCCTGCGCGAGATCATCGCTTGTCCTGCTGAGGATGCGTGGGTTGGCCAGCCTCCTGAAGCCACGGTTGCCATTTGCACCCGGGATCGGCCCAACGATCTATTACGCTGCCTGGAGGCTTTGACGCACATTTGCAATGAGCAACAGGAAATCCTGGTCATTGATAGTTGCTCATCCAGGCCAGACACGTATGAGGTCGTCCAGAAATTCCCAACGATCCGCTATGTGCGTGAAGAGAAACCTGGCCTGAATCGCGCCCGGAACCGTGCCTTGCTCGAGGCGCACAATGAGATCATAGCGTTCATCGATGATGATACCGTTCCGGTTGCCGGCTGGCTGGATGCAATCCGGCGAAACTTCTGCCATGCCAATGCGCTCTGTGTTACCGGTCTGACCATGCCGCTCGAGCTTGAAACCGAGGCTCAGGAAGCTTTCGAGAATTACACACCCTTTGGTCGCGGTTTTGTGCACAAGATTTTCAGATGGAACAACCTCAACCTACTATCCTCCGGTCTGGTTGGCGCCGGGGCCAACATGGCGCTTCGCCGGAGCGTTTTAGAGCTGGTCGGACCGTTTGACATTGCATTAGATGGAGGGACTCCCGCTCTTTCCGGTGGGGATAGCGAAATGTTTGCGCGCATCCTGGCAGCAGGATATTGGATCGTCTATGAGCCCGCCGCGCTGATCTGGCACCGGCATCGCCGTTCGTGGAAAGAGCTGCGCAAGACCATGTATGGCTATGGGGCAGGGTGGTATGCGTGGTGGGCGCGCAAACTCCTTTTTGAAGGGGAGCTATCGGTGGTGCCGATCGCTTTGTACTGGTTTCTGGTCGGGCAGCTACCTTTGGCGGTCCGGTCGTTGTTCCGCAGGGAGAACGCACCTTCTTTTGACCTGATCCTCCTGGAAATTTTGGGCTGCATTTCAGGTCCCTGGCTCTATTTGAAGTCTCGACGGATCAATCCACAATAGCGCCAATATCATGCTCACAGACACAGCTCTGGTTTCCGTAATCATACCCAGCCATAACCGTAAGGCAATCCTGCGCCAGACGCTCGATGCTTTGGCTAAACAGACCTATCCCCTGGAAAAGTTCGAGGTGATTGTTGTCCTGGATGGGTGTACGGATGGGAGTATTGATATGCTGTGCGAATATCAGGCCCCGTTAACCCTGCGCACGATAGAACAAGATTCGGGAGGCGCAGCGATCGCTCGCAATCAAGGGGCTTCTCTGGCAAAAGGTGAATTGTTAATCTTCTTAGATGACGATATTGAAACAAGCCCTGGTTTTGTCCAGGCCCATAGACATGCCCACCTGGGCTCAAACAACCGGGTGGTGATTGGTTATATCCCGCCCATTCCATCCAGACCAAACACCTACTTCGCACTTGAATTGCAAGGCTGGTGGGAAAAAAAGTTTCAGCCCATGCAGCATCCGGGCCTCCGGTTCTGCTATACAGACCTGCTAAGTGGTAATTTTTCGATTCGCCGGGTTAATTTTTACAGCCTCGGGGGATTCAACTCAAATTTTCTGGTTCATGAAGACTATGAGTTGGGGGCGCGGTTGATGAAGGCAGGGTTGGATTTCGCGTTTACACAGGCAGCTACAGGTTTGCATCACGAGCAACCCGATTTAAACCGAGCCATGCAACGCAAGTTACAGGAAGGCATCGCCGATGTCCACCTGGGGCGGATATATCCAGAATTGATCCCCACGCTGCTGATTTGCCGTTTATTGATAAATTCAAGGCTACCCAGCCGGGTGCTGCAATACCTGGAATTTCGATCGCCCCGCCTGGGTAAATGGATCGCTTTGATAGCCTTGCAAGCATTGCCTGTGCTCGAAAAAGCCCGCATGTTGAGCATGTGGCGCAGGTTTTTTTCAGGCTTATCGGGATACTGGTACTGGAAAGGCGTGGTTCAGGAGTTAGCCACGCAGAAGGCTGTCCAAGACTTCCTGGCAAATAAACCCTCCAATGCACAGCCTCTTGAGAAGCCCGAGTTTGTGATCGATCTATCCCAAGGCCTGGATCAAGCCGAACAAACCCTGGATCGCTTACGTCCCGACAGTGTGTCCATTTATAATGGGGAAAAATTGATTGGCTGCATGCCTTCCCAGCCAGGCGCCGAGCGCTGGCGTGGGGCACACCTGCGGCCCTTCTTGATCGAATATTCCTTGTTCCACCTGTTAGAGGCATTCGCTTCCCAGGGGATCATTCATCTTCCCATGAACATAGAAGAATTCGCCGCCTTCACCCAAAAAGATGTACCCTACCCGGAACGATGGGATCAGGTTTAGGCCTGATCCGGACCGACGCCGACGCAGGTTCAACATCCAGGTCTAGCGGATTTGGCGCTGTGCGAATTAGGAATCAGACCGGGAGTATTTGACCATGAGGTTAGCCTTTAACGCAAAGAGAAACAACCGGCTAGGTTATCTGTATGATTTACTGCACGAGCTGGTCTTGCGCGATTTGAAATTGCGCTACCGGCGCTCGGTGCTGGGTATACTGTGGACACTCTTGAATCCATTGGCCCAGCTATTGGTGCTCAACCTGGTTTTTGGCTTGGTGCTGCAGCTCAATATTCCGAATTACACCTTGTTCCTGTTCACCGGTTTGCTGGCCTGGAACTGGTTTCAATCCTCGTTGTACGCCGGCACAGGATCGATTGTGGATAACCGCGAGCTGATCCACAGGCCTGGCTTCCCCGCCGCCATCCTTCCGGTGGTAACCGTAGCTTCTTATTTCATTCACTTCCTGCTCGCCTTACCGATCCTGCTGGTATTCATGCTGCTTTCTGGGATCCCAATCAGCGGCGCTTTTTTCGCTTTGCCGGTCATTTTTGCCATCCAGTTTATACTCAGCCTGGGCCTGATCTATCTTTTCGCCGCCATCCAGGTCACGTTCCGTGATACCCAATACCTGCTGGGCGTTTTGCTTTTTCTGGGCTTCTATTTGACGCCCGTCTTCTACGACACGGCCGCTCTCCCACCACAGTTGCAGCCCCTCTATCGCCTTAATCCGATGGCCACGATCATTGAATCCTATCGTTCCGTGTTCATCCAAGCCGAGCTGCCTGCCGGTCTGCCGTTGCTGTTGTGGGGCCTGGTATCCGTAGCGCTACTCTGGTTCACTGCTCATGTTTTCCAGAAAGCCAACTATCGCTTTGTCGAGGAGCTTTAGTCTATGGAAGATGTTATTCGCGTCGAGGGGCTATCCAAGAAATTTTCCCGCTACCGCAGCGACCGCCCATGGACTTTTCAAGATCTATTTTCAGCAGCCGGGAGAAGATCCCTGAAGCGGGACGAGTTCTGGGCGTTGCAAGACGTCAGCTTTAGCTTGGCCGCGGGAAGAATGGTCGGCATCGTTGGGAGAAACGGGGCGGGGAAATCCACGTTGTTGCGCCTGGTGGGTGGCGTCGGTAAAGCCGACCGGGGGAGGATCATCACCCAGGGACGGATCGGTGCGCTGATTGATTTAGGAGCTGGTTTTCACCCAGACCTGACCGGCCGCGAGAACGTCTTTATCAACGGTGTCATCTCGGGACTGACACGCCGTGAGGTGGCGCAGAATTTTGATTCGATCGTTGCTTTTGCCGAGCTTGAGGATTTCATCGATAGCCCGCTGCGCATCTACAGCATGGGAATGCATATGCGCCTGGCCTTCTCGGTTGCCGTCCACATCCAGCCAGCCATCTTGTTGATCGATGAAGTGCTGGCCGTAGGGGATCACACCTATCAAATCAAATGCCTGGAGAGGATCGTTCAGTACAAGGCACAGGGTTGTGCCATCCTTTTGGTCTCTCACGATACCAGCTTGGTAAGCCGGTTGTGCGATGAAGTGATCTGGTTGGAAGCAGGCAGGATGGCCGCTCACGGAGAGGCGACAGAGGTGGTTGGCCAATATCTGGTTGAAATGGAAGCGGAAAACCGCTGACGTACACCCAAGTTGCCTCTAGTATGACCAACCAATGCCGGCGTGGACCTAAAGCTGAATGAAAATCGTTTTGTTACCTTGTGACCATCCCCTCAAGTCTAATCACACATCAGTCGTTTTTGCGTCATATAATGCAGGAAGCAGTAATCCTGACCAGTTATTCGACCTATCTGCACATCACATAAGTTGACTCGATACTTTCAGGCTAAGATTTGGCCGCAAGCCTTTTTCAGATAGCGGTCTTTTGGATCTCTTTTTTTCACCTGGGATTTGTTCATCTTCGGTCATTGAGAAGTAACCGATTTTTCATCAGTTGGATCTTAGTTATAGGGTTAGAATACATGCTTACAAAAGTGTCTGGGTATAGAATTAGAGAAGCCAATATAATCCCGTCAAGAAGGATCGTTGATCTTGAAGTGGGTAGATTATGAACATATACAGGAAAATCAAGCTTTCCAATCAACCAGCAATTGTTAACCTGTTCTGGTTCTTACTCTTCCTGGCAGTCATTGGGCTGGCTCTCACATTTGTGCCAGTGGAATCCAGATTCCACCTGAACGCGAGTTACCGTCCCTTCTTCGTTTTATCTGGATTATTTCTGGCTGCCTTGGGACTTGTTTCCTTGGATTTTTACCAAAGGGTGCGCCAGCTTGCAGAATTGAATCGTGGGTTGTCAGATAAGAACCAGGAAGCGGCCAAACTGGAATTAACCCTGGAACGGGGAAAACGTGAATGGGAGGCCATTTTTGATGCCGTTCTCCATGCCATCATCGTAACCGATCACAACGGCATTATTATTCGCTGCAATAAAGCCGCGATCCACACATTAGATACCACATTCGACCAGTTGATCAATTCAACCGTCGACAAGATCATCATTGGCGAGAAAGATCAGCAACCATTGCGGCTGGTCGATGCGACTGGGGAGATTTACAACCAAGAATATCAGCGTTGGCTTGAGATTATCCACTATCCTCTCGATACATATGATCATCAACAAGGACGTATCTATATTCTACGAGATATCACCGAGCGAAAACGTGTCGAAACAATTTTGCGTGAGCAGAAGGAATTCCTGGATGTGCTCATCTACAACAGCCCGGTGGCGATGGTTACCACTGATCTAAATCACATCGTGCTCTCGTGTAACCCGTCTTTCGAGACCATGCTCGAATATTCAAATGAAGAGGTCAATGGACAGAGCATTCATAAGCTACTAACAAACCCCTCAACGGGGTCAGAAATCCTTGGAGTTTCGGACAGTGCCTCAAATCCGGAACCCGCAAAAAGGCGCTCTCAGCTCCGCCGAAAAGATGGCTCGATCATAGAGGTGGTGATTACGGTCGTGCCGCTGATCCTGGTTGGCCAAAGGGTCGGAATGTTATGGATCTATCATGATATCACCGAACACATACAAGCCCGGCTGGCTGCAGAATCAGCCGATCGGGCCAAAAGCGAATTTCTGGCCAATATCAGCCATGAAATTCGCACCCCAATGACCGGAATTCTAGGCATGATCGATCTGACCCTGGACACTGCATTGAATGATGAACAATTGGATTACCTGATTGGTGCACGAAGCAGCGCGGATGCATTACTGAGTGTCTTGAACAGCGTCCTGGATTTCTCCAAGATTGAAGCCGGGCAATTACAGCTGGAATGGCTTCAATTTGACCTGCCCTCGATCGTGGAAGCGGTGACGCAGACGTTGGCAAACAGATCAGAGGTCAAGAAACTTGAATTGATCTCCTATGTGGATTCTTCTGTGCCGGTCTATGTCAAAGGTGATCCGGTGCGTCTCCGCCAGGTCTTGGTTAACCTGACCGAAAACGCAATTAAATTTACTGAAGAAGGCGAGGTGGTTATTCGCGTTGAAAAGGTCAATGAGACGGATAAGAATGTGACTTTACAATTCTTCGTCGTGGATACCGGTATCGGAATTCCACTCGAACGCCAGAAAGCGGTCTTTGACCGCTTTGTCCAGGTGGATGGCTCGACGACGCGTAAATATGGCGGATCTGGTTTAGGATTGGCCATCTGTAAAGAGCTGGTTGAGATGATGGGCGGTACCATCGCGCTTGAAAGCGAACCCGGAGTTGGCAGCACATTTTATTTCACAGCAAAATTTGACAAGGTCGCGCAACCTGCCATCAAACCTCGGATCTCCGAAGAGTTTAATAACCTGCGGGTGCTCATTGTTGACGATCATCCGACCAATCGAAGGATCTTCAAAAAGATGCTTGAAGGGCTTGGCTGTGTCGCCACGGCGGTAGCCAGCGGCACTGAAGTGATCCCATCCCTGTTCAGAGGATTGTTAACCAACTCGCCGTACCGGTTGGTGCTTTTGGATATGCAAATGCCGGGGATGGACGGTGAACGGACGTTGCGTGAAATTCGTCAAGAGCCGCTCATTAATGACGTCCGTGTCATTGTCCTTACTTCGGTAGGTCACCGGAACGAAATTGGTTGGATCAAGGAGATGGGTTGCTCCGGTTATCTGATAAAACCAATCCGCCAGTCCCAGTTAAGGGAAGTTATCGAAGACGCGTTCATGGTAGATAACAAACGGCAACGCGAACGCCAACGAAAAAGCGCTGTAGAAGTGAGTGGCGGCCAAATCATCCAACCACAACACATTCTTCTGGTGGAAGACAATGACTTGAACCGGCAGATGATGGACGTTATGCTCACCAAACGGGGACATTTTGTGACGACCGCCTCCAATGGCATGGAGGCGTTAACTGCGGTGAAAAACACCCGCTTCAATATCATCTTTATGGATATACAGATGCCTGTTATGGACGGTTTGGAAGCCTGCCGGCGCATTCGGGAATTTGAAGGCGAGAGCCAGCACACGCCTATCGTAGCATTGACCGCCCACGCGATGCAGGGGGACGCCCTGGTCTGTCTTGAGGCAGGGATGGATGATTACATCTCCAAACCGATTGATCCACAATTGGTTTTTCAAGTGTTGGAATTAGGTACACGGGGGATATCAAATCTTGCACCGCTAGACACAATAAAGCCTAACGGATATAATACTGCAGAAGAAGCTCCTCTCCTGGATATTCAGGATGCATTACCGCGCTTCGAGAATGATCTCGAGGTTTACAGCAATTTTGTCGACGAGCTTATCCAATCCTTACCTGAAAGATTGGAGGGCATGCGGTTTGATTACGAATCCGGGAGGTGGAAAGAGCTTTCAAACAAGGCGCATAATCTCAAAGGTGTCTCAGCAAACCTTGGTATGATAAAGCTGTCCATGTTGGCGGCAACACTGGATAAGCAAAGCGGAAATGGCCAGCCTGGGTTAGCCGGTGAGACACTAAACCACATTCAAAAAATGATTGGGCGTCTGGAATCTGCAACTCGTGAGTTAATAAAAAATAATTCAGATCCAGGGCGTGAGATCGGGTTGGACGGATTATGATTCGTGTCTTATTAGTTGATGATGAGGCCTTCTACTATAAACTCGTTGCTCCCGTAATTAAAAAAGCGGGTTATGATTTAGAATATGCCCGAAATGGAAACGAAGGGCTGACAAAACTACCCATTTATAATCCAGACATTGTTGTTCTGGATTTACGTTTACCAGATCTGACCGGATTTGATATCCTGGCTCGGATCCGGCGCGATCCACACTTCGGAAGCGTCCCCGTTATCTTTGTCACCGGCCAAAATGAGCTGAATAGCAAGCTAAAAGCCTTCGAGTTGGGGGCAGATGATTATCTGGAAAAGCCATTCCAACCGGAGGAGCTCGTCGCTCGACTCGGCATACTGGCTCGACGCAGCAAAGCCATGAAAATGGCCCAGCAATATGAGGCCGAGATTGAACAAACCACCACCGCTGTGGCTGTACATAGCCTGAGAGGTGGGGTTGGCTGTTCGAGCATCGCGGTCAACCTGGCGCTCGCTTTTTATCAGATCTGGAATAAGTCAACCTTGCTGGTGGATGCTGTGCTCGCCTCAGGCCAGGTGGCGATGATGTTGGATGCCGCTCCCCGCTCTACCTGGGAAGATGTTATCGATGTTCCATCGACCTCGATCGACGATGAAGTGCTTGACAAGCTGGTGAGTAAGCACGAGTCGGGTATTCAATATATTGCTGCCCCAAAATTACCTATCGCTGCCGACTCTTTTCAACAGGGCTTTTTCCTGACCGTTGCGGAGAACATCATCCAGAAGAATGATTTTGTTGTCATGGATGTCGCCCATGATTTCTCGGATGCGTCGATTGAGTTATTAAGCGCGGCAAGCCATCTTTTATTAATCCTGGCGCCGGAAATGGCCTCCCTGAGAGCGGCAATTGGGGCATTAAGCATTTACGATCAACTCGGGTTTCCGCCTGAAAAGGTAAAAGTCACCTTAAACCACAACTCCAGCGAAGTCACCAATGGCATCAAACAGGCCCAGATAGAAAAAGTTCTGGGTCACCCGGTCGATCTGAGCATTCCATATGGAACGAGCGAAGTCAGCCGAGCGATTAATTTCGGTGAACCATTCCTGTTAAAAAATCGAGAGCTACCGGTATCCATGCGAATCGAGGAAATTGGGTACATATTGAGCAATGATATCCATAAAAATATCCCACCAGCCGCCCCGACGGCGGCCTGGAAACGGGTGACCAAACGACTTACCGAAAAATAGAAATACCATAGACCCTTTTGCTAAGATCTCTACCCATGGCAGTTCATCTTCCACGGTACCTCGTCCTGGTGATTTTTTCTTTAACCTTTTTGGCATGCAATCTTTTCACCCGAGGACAAAATGAAAAACTGCCGCCGGATCAAACGCTGCCTGCAACTATTTCTATACAGCCCACTTCACCGG
>MGNS01000139.1:21386-28887 GCA_001795165.1 Chloroflexi bacterium RBG_16_57_11 | reverse complement strand
TTACCCAAACGCCGCAGCCAACACCTACCCTAGTTCCTACGAAATCATTTACACCTACAGCAAGCCCCATCCCGTTACAAATACCGTTGACCGAAGAAACCTTAATGGCATTCATTACCGCCCCTAAAGGGACGGTACCTCAACCATATGTCGTCCTGACTACCTATGGAGCAACAGAGGAAGATCCGGTCAAAGAAATACAGGGTAAGCTTGGTTTGGTTGATTTTACATGCCCAGGGGCTAAATGTCTGCTCTCCGTCCCATCAGACAACACCCTGGCAATCACCGCCCGAAGCCAGGCCGGTTTCGTCAGCCAGGAAGTTAAAGCGACCGTTCGGGTTAACTGGTTAGAGGATGGGTTTGAAGTATCGATCGAATCGCTCAACCCGGCAGTAGTATCTACGGATTATTGCGCCGGGGTTTGGGAGCTTGGCGGAGGGCAGGTTCCCGCTTGGGCTGTGTTCCCGCAATCTCCAACCGAGCTGGCAACGGACAAGGTATTGCATTATCTCGCCGGTCAACTAATTTCCAACGGTGTTGTTGATGCAGCAGATTGCCCAGGAGGTGGTTTCAACCAAACCGGGCCAAATTCTTGCGGGCTCGCACGGACCGCTGAAGAAATGCTGGTGTGGCAGAACCAATATGACTTCAACATCTGGCTGGCCGGGAGAGACCAGGAAATACCACCCATTTTTCTAAAAACCCTGATCGAGCGCGAATCTCAATTCTGGCCAATGAGCCAAAGATTCTTCCTGGATGAATATGGACTTACCCAGGTCAACCAGCTTGGCACCGATGTTGCGCTGCGCTGGGATATAGATTTATACTTGAATGTATGTAGCCAGACTTTGTTCGACTGCCCAGGATCCTATTACCGATTGAGCCCATCCAATCGAGCAATGTTGCGAGGTTCATTGCTCAGCTTGCTATACGCCGACTGCCCAACCTGTCCATATGGTGTGGATCTGGCCAAAGCCCAGGACAGCGTTCCCCTCACCGCGCTGATCTTGAGGTATAACTGTAATGACACAAAGCATGTTTTGGAGAAGTTCGATTACCTGGCCAGTTATGAGGACTACTGGAAATTTACCATGGTGGCATACCACAGCGGGATCGCCTGTCTGGACAATGCCCTACGCAATATCGTCAGAGAGGGATGGCAAGTCACCTGGAGCCAGATTGCCGATGAGATAAAATGCTCGGGCGCAAAGGAATATGTGGAGCAATTCTGGGCAGAGTTGGAGACCTTCGAGGAAAATCAGATCATTGCTAATCAAGGCGTAGTTGAGCTCGCGCCGGAAGCACCGCTACCGACACCAACTCTTGTCCCCACCCCGACCATCGCCTTATCTAGTGCCAAGATCAGTGTGCTGGTGTTTGCGGATATCAATGGCGATGGGCAACCCAATCCTTCCGAAATGGTAAATGATGTATATGTTCTGCTGCAATTTGTGGATGGTAATGAGTTATCCGGAAGAACGGTGAACGGAGAGGCAATTTTTGACCTGACCGGCTATCCCATTGGGATGGGCATGACGATCAGCCTGCCAAGTTTTTATCGAACCGAACAGACAACCGTACCGCCCGATGGTGAAACACTGGTTACATTCAAATTCACTGGCCCTCCCTTCCCCACCGCTCTTCCGTAGAGAGGTTTGTGTGCGATGTCTGAGTCTTCTGAAAAACCACTTTCTCAAGAGAAAAGGGACCAGCAACTTCCCGAGCAGGATCGACCAGATAAAACCCCCGATCCTGTTGGCGGTAGCGGTACGCCTGAGGTGTCAGAGCCGGATCAAAACGGAGAAAAGGATTTCTCCACACAAGAAAATAATAATACCGAGGAGTATCCAAGCTGGTTGTTTGACCTTGAAAGCAGCGCGATTATCGCCTCGGCTGAGGTAGACCGTCAGGATAGCGACCCGGATGTCACCTATTTGGCGCAAGGAAACGATTCTGAAGAGACACGCGCCGAAAATATACAAGAAGATTTACCAGAGTGGTTAAAACAAGATCTGATCAATAAGCCCGAGCTTGAACAACAAAGTAGACCTGAGGACGAATGGCCAGAGTGGTTGAAACAAGGTGTAAAGGAGAGTTCGTCCACCCCGGGCGAAAATGAGGTTTCGGCGCAACTTTCCGGCGCAAAAGAGGGTGCCTTAGAGCCAAGCCAGGAACGCCCTTCTGAAGAAAAGGATCGTCTCAACCAGGAAACCCCTGCAATTTTGCCAGAGGCTGATAGAAATGAACCGCTGGCGGTAGTCAGGCTTGAACTAAAGGATGCCGAGCAATCCATAACGCAAGAGGAGCGCCCTGGTTTACTGACAAAAATGACCGGCTGGCTCTTGGCTTCCAGTCAATTAAAACGGGAGCCATCCGAAACGCTTACAGATGATAAGTCTGGGGCAGCCGACATAGCGCCTTTAGAACCCCTGGCTGATGAAGATCTGGCAGACGTTCCTCCTGAAATATCGGCCGAGTTGCTGGCCAGCCGGCTTGGAGAATATAGCGATGTCGATCAGCAAGACGACGAAGCGATTCGTCGGCTTGAATCTTCAATCTTTACAAATGAAATCGATGAAACCCAGGGCGAAGAGACCGGCGCAGACGAGTTAAGCACTTTCACCGCAGAACCTGAACCTGAAACAACCGGGGACGAGCAGCCGATCGATAAGGAGCTGAGGCGAGAGATTCTGTCGGAGATAGAATCTTCCGATCAAAACCAATCCGCTAAATTAACTCAAGAAGGAAAGAGACGAAAAGGATTATTTGGTAGTTTATTTGGTTCGAAGAAAGCTGATAACTCTCAAGGGCCTGCCATTAGCGACCGGGAAATCGAAAGAAGGTTGTTAATCGGCCTTTCTGCTGCCAGCGCTTCGGAATCCCGACCAGACGAAAGCTCTTCAGCTTTACAGAACGAGACGACCGATGAGGTTGAGCCAAGCTCTTTTCTATTCCAGGACGAAGGAACCGATTCTCCTGTCCAGACTGGAAACCTGGATGAGGAGGCGAGACCGGTTGAAGAAGAACCCTTCTTTCCGTCTGAATTCGAAGAGGCCGAAGATCAGCCAGAAGGAATAGAAAGCCTGCCAATTGAGAGCGAACAAAGTATTACTGAGGAAGAGCCGGCAAGAGTCAATGGTGAGGTGGGCTATACCGAATTGCGAGAACTGGCTTTACATGATTATGATGAGAGCCCGCAACAACCTGAAGGCGGCCCTTTCAGCATATTCATCCAAAAGATCATTCACCAGATAGAGGACCTGTCGCCGCTCCAAAAAATAACGGTGGCCTTTCTGTTTATTGTGGATGTCGGGTTCATGGTTTTACTGGCTGCAATCCTTACATTCAGTAATTTCACGACCTCAATTGCACCTCCTGTCGCCCCGCCCGCTCCGACTGTGCGCATCGACGCTCCCTTCCCGACCGAGGTGATCCTACCGGGCGGATGGTCCTTCAACCTGAAGCCCGGGACTCTTCGAGAGGGATCGTGGGCCAACCAGGGGGCCGAATGGCTGCAAGGCACAGAAATTACCCGCTGGGTGGCTCTCCCATGGAGCAAGCAGCTCGAAGCCGTCGTCGTCACCTTCGGGCCAGACGAGCAGATCGAGCTAGTGATGAGCAACCTGGATCGATTGAAATACAAGGTCGAATCCGTTCAAGAAGTGCCTGTAGCGGAAGTCCGGGAGCTCAATCGGAATACACCCTCTTTGCTGATAATCCTGGCGAACAAAGATTCGGACACTCGGGTGGTGGTCAGGGGATCGCTTATCTCAGACGGGGAGATAAAGTAATATCGAGCTTTGAAAGCTGTGTAAGTGTAGTAGCCCTGGCACACAGCGCGAATAATGCCTTGATATCCATGCGCCGCAGTTAGCAGATCGGTGATGGCAATCGACTCATCGGCTGTATGTGCATCTTCTACAAGGAGCACTTTGGTTTTCGATCTGTTCAAAAATCATCGAGGCGGTTATAGTGTTGGGAAGGCAGGAACACAGACGCTCCTGCCTTGCCCGCTCAAACCAGCCAGGCCTAAAGCAAGCGATCCTGGTGGGCATCCATGCTAACGCGTAACAGTGAGTTCGATATTCATATCAACCGTGAAATCGAGGTCTGGGACAGAGGCGTGAAGGTAGATAGCGTGCTCGCCAGGGCTGAGTGGCGCCAGGATGAGATGGGCGCCATTTGAAATGGATTTTCCAGTCAACTCATTGGTGAACAGGATATTATCCTCCGGCAAGGTGAATTCGAAGAGCGGGGAAGTGTGGATGTATTGATCCAAATTCTTGACCGCAACACCATCTATAGACGCCTGCAGATCTGTAAAAGTGAAACTTAATGCGCAGGCGCGCAGCTCTTCTTCATTCCCGCCGTAAAACGGCTCCTCCTCAACGGTAGAACACTCGGCGCTCAAGATGTCGAGGTAAAGCGTCATTCCGGCCGGCACCTCACACTGAATCGGTTCAACTAATGTTGGGTCAACAGCGACTAGCCCAACGTTCCCGACTCGCTGGAAAACGCAACGATTCCCAGTTCCTCCTACCAATGGGTTTTGCGGCGTCGGGGTGGATAAAACGTATTGCCACCACCGGGCAGACCACTCCCCGTATGTCAGCCCCTGCACACGGGAGTTGGGTGGCAAAATGCGCGGATTCAGGTTGCCGCGACTGCTGGCGATGGAGACTGTGGTAACGAGCAAAATCACGGTCACCAACACAACGATGTGAATTCGGTATCGTTTCATGGAATTCTCCTTTAGATTTATCCTCTCTATTTATCCGGTTTAGCCAAGGCTGGTTGTCAAACGGGTAAAGAATTGAGCCGCTATCGTGATCTGAAACCAGTATCGCATAAGGGCATGTGCTTACTGTGTGAGGCAGCATGTTGGCAGCGTGTTCTTCAGGTTAAGATTGCCTTATCCATCTTGTTTTAATGTTCGATGATATAATTTCCCCTACACCACAAAGGTACTTTACACACGGTTCGTTGCGAAACGTACGGCCAAAGAGGAGGGCTTAATCGGATTCAGTTTTCGCTATAATAGCGAAGTTCCTCATTGAGGGCTTTATGCTTCAAGCCAGGTTATTGGGGCAATACGAAATCCGCATAGATGGCCAACCGGTCATCATCTCCTCGCGCCCCTGTCAATCTCTTCTTGCCTATCTGTTGCTCAACCCGAATCGATCGCATCGGCGCGAAAAGCTGGCTGGCCAATTCTGGCCGGCCACATCCGAGTCCAACTCCCGCAGCAACCTGCGCCATGCGCTATGGCGCATTCGCAAGGCTATAGGCCCCGGCGCAAACGCACGCCTGGAAAGTGATGATCTCGCGGTGACCTATCATCCGCAACCCGGCGATGAACTGGATGTAGATTCCTTCGAGGCGTGCTCGGAGGACGAAGGCTCTACGGAGGCGTTTCTCCTGGCTGTGTCGGCTTATGGAGGGGAGCTGCTGCCTGGTTTTTACGAAGAGTGGGTTGTGCTGGAACGCGAACGTCTTCAGGCTTCTTACGAACGTAAATTGGGAAGGCTGCTGGATCGCTTGTTGGCAGAAAGACGCTGGAATGAAGCCCTTGAGTGGGGCGAGCAATGGGTTGCCTCAGGGACCGTTCCAGAGCCTGCCTACCGCGCCTTGATGTTGGCTCATGCCGGGCTGGGCAACCTGGCCAGCGCAGCTGCCCAATACCAGCGCTGTGTGGAAGTGCTGGCCAGGGAGTTGGGCGTTGAGCCTTCTGAGAGAACCCGCGCCGTCTTTGAGCAAATCAGGGACGGAGGTGTAGAGTCTATCCTGCTAAAATCCACACCGCCTGCTCCAACTGCACCAGCCCTGCCTGCCTTCCTGGAAGCACCGGAAAAGTCAGCGCCGGTTTTTGTCGGACGACAAGCAGAACTGGCTGCTTTGGACGGCTACCTGGGCAAGGCTCTGCGAGGTCAGGTGCAGGTGGCCTTCGTGAGCGGGGAGACGGGCAGTGGTAAATCCGCTCTTTTACAAGCCTTTATGAGGAGGTCGATGGCGGCTCACCCCGATCTGATCGTCGGTTGGGGAATTTGTAACGCCTTTTTCGGCCAGGGCGACCCCTACCTGCCGTTCCGTGATGTGTTGAATATGCTGGCGGGCGATATCGAGTCGCTCTACGTCAATGGCGCGATCACTCGCAGCCAGGCACATCAAATGATTGCTTCCTTCCAGTTTGTTGTCCAGGCTCTGGTGGAGCAAGGCCCTGGCTTGATCAACACCTTCCTTAGTAGCTCGATCCTGGAGGCCCGGATGGAGACGATACTGCCGGGCGAACGGGCCTGGAGACAGCGCATTGAAAAACTCGCCACCCGGGAACCTGGGTCCACCGGGGAACAGGAAAAGTCCCTATTGTTCGAACAATACACCCAGGTGCTGCGCAGTGTCGCCAGTCAGCACCCGCTGCTGATCCTGCTGGATGACCTGCAGTGGATGGACCCCGGCTCCGGACGCCTGCTTTTCCACCTGGTTCGCCGCCTTCAGAATACCCGCATTTTGATTGCAGGCGCTTACCGGGTGGAAGAGGTCGCCTTAGGCCGCTATGGAGAGCGCCACCCGCTGGAACCGCTGCTGAATGAACTTCAATCCTGCTTTGGCGAAATCTCAATCGATTTAGACCGGGTCAGAGAGATTTCCGGCAGGGATTTCATCGATGCCTTTCTGGATACTGAGCCCAACTGGTTGGATGAGACTTTTCGCCAGGAGCTCTACCGGAGAACCCAAGGCCATCCTTTTTTCACCACACAATTATTGCGCAACTTGCAGGAGCGGGGGGAAATTCTCCCGGACGATCAGGGGTATTGGATCACCTCTTCCCATCTAAATTGGGATAGCCTTTCCCCACAAGTGGAAGGGATCATCGGCGAGCGCATTGGGCGGCTGGACCGGGAGCTGAAGGATTTGCTTCTGGCTGCCAGTGTGGAGGGAGAACAATTTTCCGTGCAGGTGCTGGAGCGAGTGCAGGGAACAGCGGGGCGAGTCATCCTGCGCCAGCTTTCCCGCGAACTGGAGAAGCGTCACCGCCTGGTGCAAGAGCTGGGAGAAACATGCGTAGGAGGCCAGCGCCTGGTGCGCTTCCGATTTGTTCACACCCTGATCCAGCAATACCTGTATCGCCAGCTAGGCGCTGCCGAGCGCGCCGCGCTCCACCATGAGATCGCCGAAGCCCTGGAAATGCTTTACCAAGAAGATATTGACCTTGTCGCCATGCCGTTGGCTCGCCATTATCTTGAATCTGGGGTCAGAGATAAAGCAGTAGAGTATCTGCTAAAGGCCGGAGACCAGGCGCGTAGCCTGTACGCACACCAGGAAGCCATAGGCCATTACCAGCAGGCTTTGACTTATCTGAAGGAGATGGCTGCGACCGAGCAGGCGGCCCATACACTAATGAAGCTATACCTGGTCTATAACAGCTCCTTCGATTTTCAAAGCGCCCAACAGGCTCTGGAAGAAGGCAACGTTCTCTGGCAACAACTGGCCGCGCGCAACA
>MGNS01000139.1:20499-21378 GCA_001795165.1 Chloroflexi bacterium RBG_16_57_11 | reverse complement strand
AATCACACCTGCCACCGGCACAAGCCCCATATCGTTTGCCGATCCTCAAAGCGCCGAATTTCGATCCTGCTCTGTGTGATAATCTATTTGACTGTGAATGGAACAAGCAGCTCTTTTGTGGTCTGGCAGAGTGGTCGGTAGACAGGAACATCATTCCTTTGGCTGCAAAACACTGGGATGTGTTGGATGGAGGCTGCCGCTACGTCTTCCATTTGCGGCAAGATATGCAATGGAGCGATGGCGAGCCGCTGACTGCTGAGGATTTTGAATACGCCTGGAAGCGGGTGCTAGACCCCGCAACCTGCTCGCTAACAGCAACTCTCCTTTACGATATTCTTGGCGCAAAAGACTTTCACCAGGGTCGCGTAGCGGGTTCGGACCAAGTGGGTCTAACCGCACCTGATCCCTATACTTTAGTGGTCGAGCTGGAAGGGCCTTGCAGTTATTTCCCTTACATTTTAGGAGACCCAATCTCATTTGCCGTGCCCAAGCATGTCGTTGAGCGCGAGGGGAATGCCTGGGCTGAACCCGGCCGAATCGTCACCAGTGGCGCGTTTCAACTCGAATCCTGGGATCAGCCGTCCGGAAAAACGATCCGCTTTAGCCGTAACCCGCGTTATTTTGGTGAATTTAAAGGAAATATTGGACATGTCGAGCTGGTTTTTCACCAGAATGAGCTAGATATGTACCAATCATTCGTCGCAGGCGAACTGGACATGGTTGAATTTTTTATCCTCCAATCGCAGCAGGATGAGTTGAATCATTATCGAGAGATGGGCCAGCTCCACATTTCGCCCATTCCATTTGTCGATGCTATCTACTTCGTTGCCGACCGGCCTCCTTTTGACAATCCAGACCTGCGCCGCGCATTCGTGCTGG
>MGNS01000139.1:15596-20468 GCA_001795165.1 Chloroflexi bacterium RBG_16_57_11 | reverse complement strand
TTCCTGCAACTGGAGGCTATATACCACCGTATCTTCCGGGACATTCTCCGAATATTGGCCTGCCGTATGACCTTCAGGAAGCTCAACGAATGATGACTGCGGCAGGCTACCCGCTGGGGCGCGGTTTTCCCCCAGTGAGCCTGCTTCTCGGAATTGTTGGGTTGGAAAAGGGAGATAAACTTGTCTTCGATCTTCTCCAAGAAATGTGGAAGAGAAATTTGGGAGTCACGATCCAGAGATGCTGGCATGATTCTGCCGCAATGGAGTTTGTGTCCCGACAAGATTTCCATCTATTCTTTGTTGGCTGGTTTGCTGATTTTCCAGATCCGGCTTCGTTCCTGCAGACAAACTTTGTGTTTGATCAAACCCACTGGCATAACCCAATTTTCAAATCGCTGATCGAGGATGGCCGGCACACCCTCGACCAAGACCGGCGGGTGGAATTGTACCGCCAGGCGGATCGGGTTCTCACGGAAGAAGCCGTTGTCCTGCCCTTGTTTTACGGACACATCTACCAGTTGATACAACCCTGGGTTCATAAGCCCTCCGGATCATCCATGTATAGCCCTCAGTGGAAGGATATTATCCTGATTCCGCATTAAACATAAAGAAAGATTTGCATTCGGGTACACCGCGTTTGGATTGCAAACCGTTCTATTCGCGAATGGGTATTTAAAGCATTCATCTCGAACTCTCACGTAACAAGTCGGTGGGGAGTTCTGCGAGCCTGTCACGCTGATCGAAGCGTAACATTTCCAGAAACTCTTCCACTGCGATGTCACGTAGTTCGAGATAGGTCTTTGTAGGTGCCCCCACGGGGATTCGAACCCCGGTTTTGGCCTTGAGAGGGCCACGTCCTGGGCCCCTAGACGATGGGGGCGTCTTCAGAGCGACGGGATTTTACCATGCTCCCTGGCGTGAGTCAACAAGTTAAACCATTTAGGGGCCGGCGCTCCAACCGGCCCCTATTGCGAATGCATCTTCAGCCAGGAAAATCCTAGGAGGGATTTTGCTCCTTGTGCTGGCGAACGAGCTCACGGCGCAGGATCTTGCCAACCGTAGTCTTGGGAAGCTCATCGCGGAACTCGACGTGGGTGGGCACCTTAAATTTTGCCAGTTTATCCTTACACCATTCTTTTATCTCATCTTCGGTGGCCGTCTCGCCCGGTTTGAGCACTACCCAGGCTTTGACCGTCTCGCCGCGATATGGATCGGGGATGCCAGCCACACCGACCTCAAGCACTTTCGGGTTCAGAGCGATCACTTCTTCCACCTCACGTGGCCAGACCTGGTATCCGCCCGGCTTGATCAACTCCTTCTTACGATCCACGATGTAGAAGAAGCCCTCCTCGTCCATGCGGGCAATGTCGCCGGTGTAGAGCCAGCCATCGCGCAACGAGTTGGCAGTTTCGGTGGGCATATTATGGTAGCCCTTCATCACATTCGGCCCTTTGACCACCAGCTCGCCAATCTCACCCACCGGCAACACCGTCACTTCGTCATCCAGGCTGATGATGCGGCAATCCACGTCGGGCAGGGGCAATCCAATGGAGCCGGTGGGATTTTTACCAAACAGCGGGTTGCAGTGCGTGGCTGTTGGCGTTTCCGACATGCCAAAACCTTCCACCAGCTTGCCGCCGGTGAGCGCCTCGAACTTCTCCTTGGTCTCACGCAACAAAGGCGCTGAGCCGGAGATGCAGGCCTTGATCGAGCTGAGATCGTACTTCTTGGCCTTGACGTCCGGGTGGTTGTTGAGACCATTGTACATCGCCGGCACGCCTGGATAAATCGTCGCCTTGTACTTCTGCAGGTTATCCAGCACATCCTTGAGATCACGGGGATTGGGGATCATCACCATCGAGGAGGCGGCGCGCATGGCAAAGCACATCCCAGCGACCATGCCGTACACATGGAACAGTGGTATCGCCATCAGGACCACTTCTTTGCCATCCTCGCAATTCGTCATCCAGCTACGGATCATCAGCGTATTGGCGATCAAATTGCGGTGCAAAGCAACTGCGCCTTTCGAGATCCCCGTCGTACCGCCGCTATACTGGAACAGAGCCACATCCTCTGGGCTAATCTCGACTTTGGGTCGGTCTTCCGGTTTGTGGCGATCGATCAGGTCTTTCATCCAGATATCGCCTTGCTGCAACTCAACGCGGAAACCACCCTTTTTCTCCTTGGTTAAACCGAACAGGAAAGCTAAAACCGGTGGTAGGGCCTCCTTGATATTTGTGATGACCACTTTGCGGATCCCAGTCTTCGGCTGGACTTCCTTGATGGTGTTGTAGAAGTTGCTCATCACGAGCATGATCTCTATCCCCGAATCGTTTACCTGGTGCTCAATCTCGCGAGGGCTATAAAGCGGGTTCGTGGCGACTACCACGCCACCCGCCTTCAAGATTCCGAAATACGCCATGACAAATTGCGGTGTGTTGGGCATGAAAATCCCCACCCGGTCGCCTTTCTTCACACCCAGGCCCGACAGACCCGCAGCCAGACGATCCGTAATCTCATTCATCTCCTTGTATGTAATTCGAGCACCATGAAAAATCGTACATGGTGTCTCAGGGTGGTGTTTCGCCGCGTCCTCCAAAAAGTGGAACAACGGCACGGGGGGATAGTCAATAGAAAACGGCACGCCTGGATCGTACTGTTTCTGCCACGGACGTTCGTCCATTTCCTCCTCCTGTCAAAAACCTAAATATGCTCTTATCCAAATGCTTCAAAAAACGGGGGTTTCATTGCATATAAGTATAGAATTTTTCTTAACAAATGTCAAATGATTCAAGCATCCATTAATCAATTATTCAATTATTCACGCGATTACAGCCATAATTCTCGTCAAGCGAAGTTCAGCCAGTCGCCAATAACGGTTTCCACCTGTTCCAATGTGCTGGCGCCAACCTCGAACCAGCGGATGGCAGGATCATCGAGCTTGAACCAATTCGCCTGACGGCGTACAAAGACACGGGTGGCGCGCTGGATCTGAGCTACAGCTTCCTCCAGAGTAAGTCGCTCCTGCAGGTAAGCAATAATCTCTCGATAACCGATAGCCGTAAGCGTGGGCAGGTCGGGGGAATAGCCCATCGCCAGCAAATGACGAACCTCTTCCACCAACCCGGCATCGATCATGTCCGACACCCGGCGGTCGATGCGGGCGTATAATTCGGGCCGGGGGCGCCTCAGGCCAACCTGCAAAATACGAAAGGGCGAAGGTGCCTTGAGGCGCTGCTGAGAAAATCGATGTCCACTGGTCAAGATCACTTCCATGGCGCGTACTGTACGGCGCATGTTTCGTGGATCAATCTTTTCCGCGGCGATCGGATCCAGGGCGGCTAAACGTTCATGCAAGCCATAAGCGCCAACCTCAGCTGCCCATCGCTCTAAGGCGCTGCGCAACCGAAGATCTGGCTCCACAGGTGGTGGCTGCCAGCCATGGGTCACTGCCCGGATGTACTGTCCGGTGCCGCCAACCAGGAATGGCAGGCGCCGACGCGCATGGATCTCCCGGATGGCATGGCGAGCTTCGTTTTGGAACCTTGCCAGGCTCCATATTTCATCCGGGTTGGCGACGTCGATCAGGTGATGAGGAACAGCCGCTCGCTCCGCCATGGTCGGCTTGGCAGTCCCGATGTCCATGTGGCGATAGAACAAGCGCGAATCAGCAGACACAATCTCACCCCCCAGGTGCTGCGCCAGCTGGAGGGCCATCTCTGTCTTGCCGACAGCAGTTGGCCCGAGGATCACCACTAACGGTGGCATACCGGGGGGATTTGGTGAGGCCTGACCGGCCGGTCGGTCACTCGCTACTGATAGCATTTTCGAAATGGACGATCTCGGGAGGTGAGTCTGGAGGCGCTCCGCGGATGGCGATTACGTCGATCCGCCAGGCACCACCCAACTCGGGATGCGCCTGTAGATAATGTTGGGCGGCTGCCAATAAATGCGCCCGCTTTCTCGCTGTGACAGCCTGTTCAGGCCATCCGAATGCAGAACCGGTGCGTGTTTTGACCTCGACAAACACAATGAAAGGTCTGGCCATGGACGGCACATCAGCCACAATTTGGCAGGTTACCAGATCAATCTCACCATATGGGGTGCGTGCATTTCGCTCAAGTAGGGTATAGCCTTTCTGCTGCAAATATCCGGCAGCCAGCTCCTCTCCCCACCGACCCACGCGTTGCGCGCTGGTCTTCATTTACGAAATAGCTCGATGAAACGATCCACACGGACCCGCAAAGTCTGCTTTCGCCCAACCGAACCATGGATGACCCGCTCGTATCGTTCGAGCATCATATTGCAGGTACGTTCGATGGCGTAGTTCGGCGCCTCGAGGCGTGCCTGTTGGCCCATACGCTGGCGGCTACTCGTATCAACCGCCATACGGATCATCATGGCTGTGTACATAGCGATATCTTCTTGCGGCACAAGAAAGCCTGTTACACCATCTTTCACAGTATCGCCGATCCCAGGGGAGTTTATTCCGACGACGGGTAATCCTGCTGCCATCGCTTCAATTACGGTCAGCGGATGCACTTCGGTTACCGAAGCGGGGACGAAGGCATCCGCCATGGCCATGTAACGCGGCATCTGGTCATAAGCGATTGGTCCAACAAAGCGGACGGCATGCTGGTTTCCGGTGCGATTCACCCAATCTTCAAGGTTTTCTCGCTCTGGCCCACCGCCAATCAACACCAGGCGCAGATGATCGTAGGCCTGGACGGCTCCAGTGAACGAGCGCAATAGAAAATCCAGGTTTTTCTCTGGCCCCAATCGACCGACGAACAGCAGAACAACATCACTCGTTGCAAAACCCAGCTCCATCCTTTCTACTGGACGGCCCGGATTTTGGAATGGCTTCAAATC
>MGNS01000139.1:6945-15502 GCA_001795165.1 Chloroflexi bacterium RBG_16_57_11 | reverse complement strand
TTGCAAAGCGGCGTTGCCTACCACATCCGGCATGATTGGGAGATACGCCTGGGCGTACAAATCATAGCGGGTGTGGTTGGTGAAGATGATCGGGATGCCTCGTTGGCGACAGTACAACAAGGCTAACGTGCCGCTGAGGAAGGGGTGATGGACATGCACCACATCCATGGTTTGGAGCAGACGCCGGGCAGATCGGGTATATCGCAGACTGAAATAATAGCCGGTATCCAGTAGTGGTAGGCTCGGCGAGCGAATGATGTTTATTTCATCGTCAATGTAGTCGCCAGCCCCAAAGGAGAAAACAAAGACCTGATGGCCCATCTGTTCCAGCTGGGCTTTGTTCAAGGCAATGTAATTGGTAACACCACTGACATGCGGCTTGTATACATCCGCCATCATACCAATACGCATAAACATCTTATAAGCTAAAGATGAAAATTCGTCAAGCGGAATACACGATGGTAAAATGCAGCCATGCGCGAGATCGAGGGCCATCGCCACCTGCCCAGCGCCGACCGGCTGAGCCTGGTTGCTGCCACAATCTTGCTCGCTTATGCTCTTGGGCGCTTCATTCAACTCCCTGAGTTAGACCTGGCAACCCAGCTTCCGGGTTTGTACTTGGCGGTCAATGTGAATGTACAGAGTGTGGTGGTTATCGTGATGGCCGGTCTAACTGCTGCAGGGGCGGACTGGTTGTTTCGCGAGCATCCAGCTTTGCGCCGTAAGCATACGATAGAACACTGGTTTCTACCCGCCATGACAGCTATGGCAGTCGGGCTACCCTTGTTCCAAATGCCACTAAGCCCGGTGTGGTGGGTAGGATTTGCCCTGGGCGGCGGGTTGATATTACTTGTGCTGATTGCAGAATATATCACCGTTGACGCTGAAGATGCCCGCCAGGCACCTGCAGCCGCCATTCTGATCGCCGTCTCTTTTGCCCTGTACCTGGTGCTAAGCTCCGGGTTGCGCTTCGCCGACCTGCGCCTGCTCATGCTCCTGCCGGCGCTGGCGCTGGCTGGGGGGCTGGTGAGCCTGCGGACGCTCCGCTTACGTCTGCCTGACCGGTGGCGCTTTAAAGAAGCCGGGCTGGTAGCCCTGGTCACTGTCCAAATCGCTGCGGCACTGCGTTATTGGCCGCTTAATCCTGTTGCCTTCGGGCTGGCGCTATTAGGCCCGGCTTATGCATTAACCACCCTGCTCGGCAATCTGGCAGATAACGAACCCATTCGCCAGGCTATCGTCGAGCCAGCGGTGGTTCTGGCAATCATTTGGGGCATCGCGTTGGCACTGGGATAAACAAAAGTAATGCCTGAAAAGATACAACCACGCACCATCCAGATCAAGCGACGAGACTGGGAGCTTATGCACATGGACGTATCAGAACGTGTCCCAGAAGAGGCCTGCGGGATATTAGCCGGACGACTTAAGGGTGAGCTATACCAGGCGAAGTGTGTTTTTCCCACAACAAATTTGTTGCACAGCGCGACCCGTTATCGCATCGATCCGGTTGAGCAGCTCGCTGTTTTCAATCAAATGGACGCTCAAGGGCTGGAGCTGGTTGGCATTTACCATTCCCATCCCAATGGTCCAGATAGCCCATCGCCAACCGACATCGCCGAGGCGTATTACCCGGAGGCAGCCTATCTAATCTGGTTCAGGAAGGGTGGTGAGTGGGCCTGCACTGCCCATGTCATTGGAAAGACAGCAGTCTATCAGATCAATATCCAGCTTCTGGAGAGCCCAGATTGAGTGATATGCGAAACGAAAGTGCTGTTGGTGTGTTTCTGTAAACGCCAAAGGTCATCTTCCTGGAGGAAACAGGTTCATGCAAATTGTGATCGCAATTTTAATCTTATTCGGCTCTTATTTGGTCGGGGCGATTCCTTTCGGGGTGATATACGTTCACATAAAGACTGGCCAGGATGTCCGCCGGGTTGAAAGCGGGCGCACTGGTGGCACAAACGCCATGCGAGCAGCCGGCTTTTTGACGGGCTTCGCCACCGCTGCGTCTGATTTTCTCAAGGCAGCCTTTGCCGCCTGGGTAGCGCGCTGGTTGATGCCAGATGCCTACTGGATTCACGTGTTGGCGCCGATTGCAGCCGTCATCGGGCACAACTACTCGATCTATCTGGCCGAACGGGATGAGAAAGGTCGCCTGCGATTACATGGTGGGGCCGGTGGCGCGCCCTCAGCAGGAGGAGCCTTCGGTTTGTGGGCCCCAAGCCTGTTAATCATCCTGCCAATCGCGATGTTCATGCTCTTTTTCGTGGGTTACGCCTCGTTGGCGACGATGAGCGTCGGCGTAGTTTCGATTCTAATTTTTGCTTACCTGGCATGGATCGGAGCCTCGCCCTGGGAATACGTGTTGTACGGGGTGCTGGCAGAGGTATTGCTTATCTGGGCGTTGCGCCCCAACATTAAACGCTTATTTTCTGGCACTGAGCGCAGAGTGGGCCTTTTCGCAAAAAAAACAAACCCGGCCGGGGTGAGGCGGCCGGGTTTGTAGCTAACAACTTAAGGTTATTCTTCTTCCTCTTCGCCTTCATCATCAGACTCGTACTCTTCATCTTCCGGCAGCGCGGCCGGAAGCTCGCCATACATCTGGCGGTACAGGGCGCGCAAGTTGCGCCGATGCAGCTCTGCCGCAAGACCCCCGATTAGCACGCGGCTCTTTCCACAACTTTCAATAGTGGTTTCATCCAGCACTTCCTGTGGATATTTACGCTTACCCGCCCTGCGCACGGCTTTTCGGATGTTGGATAAATAACTAAGATTTTCCCGCATGTAGTTATCGATCTCGCCACGCAGCACAATTTCACCATGCCCCTGGACGATATTTTCCAGACCCAATCGGCTAATCTTCTTGAGCGAGGCAATCAGGTCATCGATATCGCCATCGACGATGTATGGAAGAGGCATGGCAGCATCGCCGGCAAATAAGACACGATCTTCCTCAACCAACACGCCCAGGTTATCCGGGCAATGACCTGGCAATGGGAAAAGGCTGAGCGTTTTTTTACCTACACGCAGATTCAGCTCACCCTGGTTGAAGGTGATCTGCGGCAGGATAATTTTGACATTTCGCAGAGAGGGATTTGCCCGGCTGGTCTCCTCCAATGCCGCACGCCCTTTGGTTTCCAGGAGTTGGCGACAAAGAGGATGTCCAATTACGGTCGCTCCAGGGAAGAAACAATTCCCCCAGGCATGATCCGCGTGACTGTGGGTGTCGATCACATACCGCACCGGGACGCCCAGCTCTCGCTCGACAAACTCACGCATCGCCAGCGCCTCTTCCGGTGTGGCTAATGTATCAATCACCACTGCCCAGTTTGGTCCGATCACCGTACCAGCGGTGACCTGTGCATAAATATCGCTTTGAAAAGAATATACGTTATCGGCAATTCGTTCTCGTTGGATCATATTGCAATCCCCAGGTTCAGGTCGCCGGTAGGATAGCACAAACTAGAGATAAAAGCAAGCAAGCTTAACCAGGTCTTAATACTTGTCTGTGATCCAAATCCGGTGTATAATCATAAGGTTATTGGTTCAATGAACCAAGCTAAAATTTGGAATTTTCCTCAACCGGGAGGAGTAGGCGCGAGCCTGACTGTCCAGAGAAGGTGTGGCCTCAGGCTGTAAGCCCCCGCAGCAATCTTGCGCCGAATGTCGCCCGGATTGGCTGTCGAAGAACGGCCAGCCATCGGCTGTGCTCAGTAGAACGGCACGGGTGAGCCCGTTATCGCGAAACCCCGATATTTGGAGAGAGCAGCTGCCGGGGTGGTGAGTGCGCCAAGGTGTAAGCCTTGGCGAAATGAGGTGGCACCGCGGAAGGAAAGCCTTTCGTCCTCAAAGACGGGAGTGCTTTTTTGTTTAAGTAAGTAGGAAGGAGGCCAGTATGCCCCTGGCAAAACGGTACGATCCAAAAGAAGCCGAGCTGCGATTAGCACTCGATTGGCAAGCTCGTGGGGTTTACAAATTTTTACCAGGTAGGGACCGTCCGGTCTATTCGATCGATTCTCCTCCGCCGACTGTCTCCGGTCACCTGCACCTGGGACATTGTTATTCATACAGCCACACAGACTTCATGGCTCGCTTCTGGCGCATGAACGGTTATGAGGTCTTCTATCCTATGGGCTTTGATGATAACGGACTCCCCACCGAGCGCCTGGTTGAGAAACGGCTGGGGATCAGCGCTGCCCAGGTGGGTCGCACAGCTTTCATACAAAAGTGCCTCGAGATCAGCCAGCAGGCCGAAAGCGATTATCGGGCTTTGTGGCAGCGCTTAGGATTATCGATCGATTGGCGCTATACCTACCGCACGATCGATCAGCGGGCCAGGCGCATATCGCAGCTCTCTTTCATCGATCTGGTGCGGAAAGGGCTGGCATATCGCCAGGAAGCGCCGGCGATCTGGTGCCCGGAGTGTCGTACCGCTTTAGCCCAGGCTGACTTGAATGATATGGAGCGGGAAAGCGAGTTCGTGACGCTGAGGTTTCCCCTCACCCCCAGCCCCTCTCCCAGTGGGAGAGGGGAGAATTCGATTCCTCTCCCTGTGGGAGAGGATCGGGGTGAGGGGCTCTTTATCGCCACCACACGACCGGAATTGTTGCCGGCTTGCGTGGCGGTGTTTGTCCATCCGGAGGATATCCGCTACCGAGAATGGATCGGAAAACACCTGAAGGTGCCACTCTTTGGACAGGAGGTGCCGATTTTGACTGATCCGGCGGCAGATCCTAAAAAGGGCACCGGAGCCGTGATGTGTTGCACCTTCGGCGATGCTGCCGACGTGGCCTGGCAGCGTACACACCATTTACCACTCATTCAGGCGCTCGATGGTCAAGGGCGGATGACCCCTGTTTCAGGTCAGTTCGCCGGCCTGCCGATCAGCGAAGCGCGTCGCCAGATCAAGGAAGCCCTGGCCGACCAGGATCTGATCGACGGGCGACAACCAACGCGCCAGACAATCCGCGTTCATGAGCGCTGCGACACGCCGGTGGAATACATCAGCGCCCTACAGTGGTTTATCCGTTTACTGGACTATAAGCAAAGCCTTTTGGAGGCGGGGAACCAGGTGAAATGGCGCCCGGAGCACATGGAGAAGCGCTATACCGACTGGGTAGAAAACCTGAACTGGGACTGGTGCATCTCGCGCCAGCGTTTTTATGGCGTGCCGTTCCCGGTCTGGTATTGCCAGGACTGTGGAGCGGTCATCCTGGCTGAGGAAGCGCAGCTACCATTGGACCCGACCGAGCAGCAGCCTGGTCGTCCATGTGCCTGCGGGAGCACGCGCTTTCAACCTGAAACGGACGTGATGGACACCTGGGCAACCTCGTCGCTCTCACCACAAATCGTTGGAGATTGGCTGAAAGAAGAGCAGGCAGACCTTTACGAGGTGGTTTTCCCTTTCTCGTTACGACCACAAGCGCACGAGATCATCCGCACCTGGACGTTCTATACGATTGCCAAATCACTGTACCACTTCGGCGAGCAGCCATGGAAAGAGGTGATGATCTCAGGCTGGGGCATCGCCGGAGAAGGCATGGGCAAGATCAGTAAAAGCCGGGGTGGTGGACCAATGTCTCCAATGGAAATGATCGAGCTCTACTCAGCCGACGCAGTACGCTACTGGGCCGCCAGCACCGGACCGGGGAAGGATTCAGTAATTAGCGAGGAGAAAGTTCAAAATGGGGCGCGATTGGTGACCAAGCTGTGGAATGTTGCGCAATTCAGCGCTCGCTTCCTACGACCTGATACTCCGATAGAAGTTAATCCTCAGCTTTTCACCCCTGCCGACCGCTGGATCCTGGCCCGATTGCAGCAGGTTATCCGGCACACAAAAGATCAATTTGAGAACTATGACTACGCCTCCGCAAAAAGCGAGGTAGAAGATTTTTTCTGGCGCGATCTGGCAGATAACTACCTGGAAATGTGCAAGCTGCGTCTTTATGACCTGGATCACCCGCAGCGATCTGGCGCGTTACAAGCCTTGCAACGTGTTCTGCCGGATACACTCAAGCTGTTTGCGCCCATCTTACCCTTTGTGACCGAAGAGATCTACCAGGGCTTGTTCGTCCCTGACACAGCGGATCCAGGGTCCGCCTCGATCCATACTTCACCCTGGCCAAGAATCGATCCGAGGTTGGACGATAAGCAGGCAGATGAATTCGGCATGCTGCTGGTCCAGGTCGCCAGTGCGGTGCGACGCTATAAGAGCGAGCACAACCTGCCACTGAGCAGCGAGCTCGCCCGGTTGCACCTCGCTCCAGAAAACACGCCTGAGGGCAGATCCACCTGGAGTGAAACAAAGTGGCGTTCCGCCATCCCTGATTTGAAGGGCGTGACCCGCGCCCGGCGTGTCGAGCTGGCGGCGGATCCTGACCCGGCGATGGAAATCCTTCCCATGGATAGCGCCATTCGTCTATCGATCCAGGTAGACGAACCGTAGCAGCGAAGCAATCGCTCAGCCCATAACATAACCTAAGCGAAAGGAGACCTGCCTTGCCGACTTACCCTCTTCTACAAGTCGATGCCTTTACCGATCAGCCATTGGCCGGCAATCCGTGCGCAGTCGTGCTTGACGCCGACGACCTGAGCGAGCCAGCGATGCTGGCGATCGCCCGTGAAATGAACCTGTCAGAGACGGCCTTCGTGCGCCGCTCGACCACAGCCGATTTCAGCGTGCGCTATTTCCCTCCCGCCGAAGAGATACCCCTGGCAGGCCACCCCTCCATCGCCACGACCTTCGCGCTGGTACAAACTTCCCGGCTTAGACTTTCTGGTAGGCTCACGACCATCCGGCTGGAGCTGAAGCACGGCCCAATCAACGTTGAAATCTATGCGCAAGAAGGAAATGTCGACCGGATTGTCATGACACAACGCAAGCCGCAATTTTATTCCCTGCACGACCCGGCGCAAGTGCTGCCAATCTTCGGCCTGGCTACCAGCGATGCCCTACCGGGAGCGCCCTTTCAGACAGTGAGCACCGGCACGCCCCAGCTGATGGCGCCGTTGCGCTCGCTTGAGGCGCTACGGCGGGCGCGTTTGGATATCGCCGCTTACCAGCGATACCGTGACCGGTCGGATTTCTTCTCACCACATTTATTTTGCCTTCAGGGCGTAACTTCCGCCGGGAGCACATTTGCCCGCCACTTCGGCACGCCGCCCGACCTCCTGGAGGACCCGTTCACCGGCTCGGCAACCGGCGGTATGGCGGCGTATCTGTGGCATTATGGCTTGATCGATCGACCGATCTTCACCGCTCAGCAGGGGCACTGGATGGGTCGACCTGGCCAGGGTGAAGTGGAAGTGATCGGGCCGCCAGCGGATATCCAGACGGTCAAGGTGGGTGGCAAGGCAGTGCTGGTGATGCGCGGTGAAATCACGATATGAAGAATTTCTTTTTTGTACAATGCATGGCTGGTTGGATATGTCCAGAATCCTGCCACGCACGCGAACAACAATCGACGATTAATTCACTTGAGAGGACTTCATGACCGAACACAGCCTCCCTAAAACCTACGACTTTCACACCACCGAGCAGCGAATTTATGATTGGTGGGAGCAGAACGGCCACTTCGAGCCTGCCAGCGACCCCGACCGCCCGGACTTCGACCCGACCATAGAGCCGTTCGTCATCTCAATCCCGCCGCCCAACGTGACCGGTGAGCTGCACCTGGGCCATGCCATGTTCGTCTCGATGGAGGATCTGATGATCCGCTACCATCGCATGAAGGGCTACTCGGCGCTGTGGGTGCCAGGCAGCGACCACGCCGGTATTGCCACGCAGCTCCAGGTGGAGAGATCTCTGGCGAAAGAAGGGCTGAGCCGCGAACAGATCGGACGGGAAGAATTTTTACGCCGCACCTGGGCATGGAAGGAGGAGTACGGCGGCAGGATCACACACCAGATTCGCCGCCTGGGCGCATCCTGCGACTGGCGGCGCGAGCGCTTCACGCTCGACCCCGGGCTATCGCGGGCGGTGCGGGAGGCCTTCGTACGCCTGTACGAGAAAGGCCTGATCTACCGCGGCCCACGGCTGATCAACTGGTCGCCAGGATTGAAGACCGCCGTCTCCGACCTGGAAGTGGAGTATATCGAAGAGCCGGGCACTTTGTACTACTTCAAGTACATGCTGGCGGACGCAGACCCGGCTGACCGGGCTGAGTACTTGCCTGTCGCCACCACCCGCCCGGAGACCATCCTGGGCGATACCGCCGTGGCGGTGCACCCCGAAGACGAGCGCTACCAGCGCTTTATCGGGCGACAGGTAATCGTGCCGATCCTGGGGCGGCGCATCCCGGTGATCGCCGACCAGGCGGTGCAGCGCGAGTTCGGCGGTGGCGCGCTGAAGGTGACCCCAGGGCACGACCCGACCGACTTCCAGATCGGCGAGCGCCACGGGCTGGAAGTGATCTCTGTGTTGGACGAGGCGGCTCATGTCAACGCCAACGGCGGCCCTTACCAGGGCCTGGATCGTTATGTAGCGCGTAAACGCATCTGGGAGGACATGCGCCTGGCTGGGCTGGTACTGAAAGAAGAGCCGTACACACTCAGCGTG
>MGNS01000139.1:357-6932 GCA_001795165.1 Chloroflexi bacterium RBG_16_57_11 | reverse complement strand
CGGTGAGGTGGTCGAGCCGATGGTCTCGACACAGTGGTTCGTGCGTATCCAGCCGCTGGCAGACGCCGCGCTGGAAGCGGTGCGCGATGGTCGCATACGCATCGTGCCCGAGCGCTTCACCAAGGTGTATTACAACTGGCTGGAAAACATCCAGGACTGGTGCATCTCGCGCCAGCTTTGGTGGGGTCACCGCATCCCGGTGTGGTACTGTCACCAATGCGGTCAGATGATCGTGGCACGCCAGGACCCGGCCAAATGCCCGAACTGCGGCAGCGCAGATATCCATCGGGACCCCGACGTGCTGGACACCTGGTTCTCCTCTGGGCTGTGGCCGTTCTCCACGCTGGGCTGGCCAGACGAAACACCCGACCTTAATTATTTTTACCCCACCTCGATCATGGAGACTGGCTACGACATTCTGTTCTTCTGGGTAGCACGGATGATCATGTCCGGTCTGGAGTTCACCGGAAAAATTCCCTTCCATACGGTTTACCTTCACGGACTGATCCGCGACGAGCACGGGCGTAAAATGAGCAAGAGCTATGGTAACGTGATCGACCCGCTGGAGCTGATGAACGAGCTGGGCACGGACGCCTTACGCTTCACTTTACTGGTCGGCTCGACGCCCGGTAACGACATGAACCTGAGCGTCAAAAAGGTGGAGGCCAACCGAAACTTCGCCAACAAGATCTGGAACGCCGGGCGATTCGTAATCAGCGCCATCGGCAAAACCGACCGGGCGCAGCCCGAGGCGCCGGACTGGACCCTGGCTGATTCGTGGATCTGGGCCCGGCTGCAGAGCCTGGTGCGCGATGTAGAGCGTCTCTTCCAGGGCTACCAGTATGGCGAAGCCGGCCGGCAGATCTACGAGTTCTTCTGGGGCGATTTCGCCGACTGGTACGTGGAAGCCGCCAAGCTGCAGCTTGCCCAGGGTGGGGAGCGCCTCGCCACAACTGCCTATAGCCTGGCGCGCGTGCTGGATACCAGCCTGCGACTGCTGCATCCCTTCACACCCTTTGTCACCGAGGAGCTGTGGGGACACCTGCGGCGGGCGCTGCTCGATTCGCCGCTGTCCGAAACGGCGGCCGACTGGCCCGGTGCGCTGATCGTCGCCGCCTGGCCCACGCCAAGGCCAGTCTATGATTGGGAGGAGGACAGCCTGGCGCAGTTCGGCCTGGTCCAGGATATCGTGCGCGGCATCCGCAACCTGCGCTCGGAGAAAGGCGTGTCACCCGCCCGGCGGATCCCGGCGACGCTGGTCTCCGCCTCCTCCGTGGATGCCCTGCGCCGGCTGTCGGCGACGAT
This sequence comes from Chloroflexi bacterium RBG_16_57_11, assembly GCA_001795165.1. Lineage (GTDB taxonomy): Bacteria > Chloroflexota > Anaerolineae > Anaerolineales > UBA4823 > RBG-16-57-11. Next base: position 5,627 of record MGNS01000139.1, on the reverse strand, counting down.
CGCTGCGCTGGCCTGGCTGGACCCAGCCGCGCTAACCATCCAGGAACGTCTGGCAGCCAAACCGGAGAGCACTATCGCCCTGGTTGTTGGACCGGTGGAGGTTTCCCTGCCGCTGGCGGGGCTGGTGGATATAGACGGGGAACGCATCCGCCTGCAGAAGGAACTGGCCGAGGCCCAGGCACAGATCGAGCGGCTGGAAAAGCTGCTCAACAGCCCGTTCGCCGAGAAGGCGCCACCAGCGGTAGTGCAGAAGGAGCGCGATAAGCTGGTGGGGTACCAGGAGACGGCACAGAAGTTGCGTAGTCAATTGGGGGATTAAGATAGGAATTATGATGTCAGGGAGGGTTGAGGATCTTCCGATCATCCATCAGCCCTCCCGATGATTAACAAGTCATGGATCTCATTTAGCGTCCTCCAATGGTCGAGTGATCAAAGGCGCACGACCCGTCTGATGGTGGACGGGCTTCCGTGCCTCCGGTTGCATTCCAGAAAATTATTCTTGATTTTTCGTTTCTAGTATCTGAAGACTACCGGCAGCCATAAACGGATAGAGTCCACAAAGTGCTGCCAGAATCCCAGACGGACCGCATAACTGACGCTGGAGGCCTCGCCGACCGAAGTCTGCCCGACCGAATAGTTGGCTGCATAATGGATCGAAACCGCTGATCCGCCGCCGCCGCTGGTCAAGGGGACCATCCAATCCAGGGCGTAATTGTCTGAGGACATGGCCTGCGCCGCCGGTGCTAACAGCAGTGAAACCACCAAGGTGAGTAGGATTATTTTGCGTTTCATGGCTCACCTGCCTCAATTGTCATATTCCAGGGTCAACCGCACGCCGTCGAAATCGATCCAGGTGGTGCCGCCAAAGCCAATCTCCAGGGTCAGGTAGAGAATGCCCGAATTCGAGGTCAGGACATTGTTGGAGGTCAGGTCATCCTGGATGGTGCAACCGTTGGGGTAGGTGTCTTCCCAGCAGATGTAATCGGTGGGATCGACGAGGATTTCTGCATAGCATGCATTACAGACGCCTGTCTGGCGGCGGAGGCGGATGGTCATGATGGAATCCAGATCCGTATCCCCTTTCCAGTACAGCTCGATTTCGGTCAACCGGACATTCTGCCCGTATAGCGTGCCGGGGATGGTGATCGGCAGAACAACGCCTTTTGCCCCTGGTGTATCTCCACGGAAGATGCGCGCCCCACCACGGCTGTTGAAGTCAATGTAAGTGCTGTCGCTGTGGACGAACGGACGCACGTCATTGCCGCTGACCCACAGGTAAGTGGGTTCTGTGCTGGTGATGACGCCATTGGCAGCGATGGCAACCCCATTGAGGCTTTCACCATACACGCCCGGTCCGAGGAGGCTGAAACCCTCCACACCAGCCGCATTCCCGCTGGCGCCATGCACACCGGAAGCGTATGTGCTGGAACCCCATACGGCGATATCGTTGACGTTGGTAGCTTGCACGGTGACCTCATTTTCGCTGTTGGCGGTGATCGCGTTGCCGTTCATGCTCTCGGCTTTCAGCCCCACACCGCCGCCATTGTTATAGAAATAGCCGCCAAATCCAGCCGGGGAACGGCTGGCGCCGACGACCCCGTAATTCTCCCCGCTCTGCGACATACCGTAAGCGCGCAGACCGCGTCCGGTTGTAGCCCAATTCTCGATATGCAGGATGGCATCAGAGCCGAGGGTGTCGCTGATCACCGCTCCGGGCCGGAGACCGTACGCGTAAGGCACATTGTCAATGAACTGGCGCGGGACCATTTCGGCATCTGACTCTACCTGAACCCCCAGGTAGAGTTGTCTACCTTCGAAAGCATCACAGCCCACCATGTTCATATACGTGTAAAACAGACCATCCTCCACAGTTACATTATTATCCAGATCTGCACACAGGGCAGCTCCGCCGCTATAGACGTCATAAATGCGAAAACTGATAGTGAAATTGCCATCCAGCGGGTTGCCGCTGTCGTCAGTCAGGCGCCCCTGGACTGGGATGAAGCTGCTTTTACTGTCGACTTCTCCGGGCGCGTTGGGTTCGCGCTCACCTGTTCCCTTTTGGGCAGTGCCGCTTGTGATGCTCAGTGCTAGAATGATGAGAAGGGCCAGACATCCGATGGGAACAAACAAAACTCGCTTTGTCATGGGAACCTCCATTCCTCATTACATATTCAATTGGATTTTTGGGAAATTTTTCACTATTAAGTATAACACTTTATAGATTCAATCAGGGCTGTCCCTCTGCGTAAGGGTATTTCCCACTGAATTGCCAACTATCCTCGAATCTATCTTCCTGAAAAAGAACTATCTATGCCAACGCATGATCTTTTACAGGATCAATGCCTGGATCGGGAACAATCCAATACTGGTCTAATGATTACAAAATAGGACTGGAAAATATCACCTTCAACCCTCGGCTTGGCTTAATTGCGCAATCGCCTCCTTGAGGATGTCCGCCGAGCGCTCCAACGCGAGGCGCTCTTCTGTTGGTAACTCCATTTCCAGCACACGGTCAACCCCGGCTTCACCCACCATCGCCGGCACTCCCAGGCAGACTTCGCTTAACCCATATTCGCCCTCCAGCATCGTCGAGACGGTCAAAACACTTCTTTCGTTGCGCACGATAGCACTGACGATCCTCACCAGCGCCTGCCCGACGGCGAAATAGGTGGAGCCTTTGTAATCGATAATATGGTATGCCGAAGTGCGCACCGCTTCTTCAATTTCTCGCCGCTCGTTCTGCCAATCCATGCAATCCCCGCACATCTGGCAGTACTCATCGAACTTCATCCCGGCGACATGCGTCATCGACCAGGCGGCAAATTCGCTGTCCCCATGCTCACCCAGGATATAGGCGTGCACGTTATGCACGTTCACGCCGCCATGCTGGCTGAGCAGGTACCGAAAACGGGCGCTATCCAGAACCGTGCCGGAGCCGATCACCCGGCCGCGTGGCCATTTGACCCGCTGTTGCGCTACATAGGTCAGGATATCCACCGGATTGCTGACCACCACGATCACTGCCTGCGAGCCTTGAGCTGAAATTTCATCCATCAGGCTTTCGATGATCCGGGCATTACGCTGCAGCAGCGCCAGGCGAGATTCGCCCGGACGCTGCTTGGAGCCCGCGGTGATCACGATCACATGCGCATCGGCGTAATCATCGGCACTACCGACAGCAATCTGTACGTTTGGGTAAAAAGGCAATCCGTGCGCCAGATCCATCACCTGGCCTTGGGCCAGGTTTTGGTCCATATCCATCAAAACGATCTCATCTGCCACGCCGCTTTGCGCCAGCGCATAGGCGAAGGTCGAACCCACCGCACCGGCACCGACGGTAACCACTTTGCGCGCTCTCCAACGTTCCATGTTTAACCTCCGTTTTCAGTCGGCGTCCCGTCCTGCCTGGCACATACGTCGCACCTTCTCCAGGCCTGCCGGGTGCCCCACCACCACCAGGATATCTCCGGCGTGGAGGAGCGTATCGCCGCGTGGCACGATCACCTTATAATTGCGACGCAGGCTGGCGATCAGGCAATTCGGCGGCAGCTTTACTTCGCTGATTCTTCTCCCGGCGATTGCCGCGCCTTCTTCGAGGATGAACTCTGCCACATCTACCTGGCCCTTGGCGCCTTCCAACAGGCGATGGGGCAGCGATTCACTCGTAACAAACCAAAACGGTGCATCTTCCTGATCCAGCACGGTATCCACTTCCGCCACCAGCTTCTCAAACGCCTCGTCGGAAATCACGCCATCATGCCGCAGGCCAAGGTAAGCGCTGCGCTGGGCGCGCAGCACCTCACGCCGGGCGGTATCCAGCTCTTCTTCTTGTAAAGCCGGCTCAGAGCTCATCACCTCGCGCACCGCTTCGACCAGGTAGGTGATTTGCTCCAATAATCTTGGCTTAAGCGCCTCCCAGGTGTGCTGGGAAATCAGGCCTTCCCGATGGCGCCGTTCCAGGTGCGCTTCGGCGGCGCGCAGTGCAGTCAGCCGGGCGTGACGCAGCTCGTAGGTCATCTGGACTTCGCTACGAGTGACAATCTTCAGCCTGCGGATCAATCGACCCATCGTCGTCGCCTGAACTAACAAGGTGAAGAGCACCACCCCAAAGGCCATGGTCCGTATCAAGTCTCGATCCGGGCCAAATGCCGCTGGCAAGCTCAACGCCAGGGCCAGGCTGATCGCACCGCGCAGCCCACCCCACGCCATTACGTGCTGCCAACGTAGTGAAACCGGCTCAAACCAACGGTTGGCGATCCCGCCAAAGCCATAGACCACCAGCACACGGGCAACCAACACTGCCAGAATCGCCCAAATAATCGGTTGCCAGTTTTGCACCAAAACTGGAATGTTGACTTGCAGCCCGAGCATCAGGAAAATCATCGAGTTTGCCAGGAAAGCCACAAATTCCCAGAAGTTGAACAAGACGATGCGCGTGGTGGGGCTCATCCCCTGCGGGCCGATGTTGCCATTGACCAATCCCGCTGCCACGACCGCCAGCACGCCGCTGAAATGCAGCTGCTCCGCCAGCAGATAGGAGCCAAACGCCAGCACCGTCGTCAGCGTGGTTTCAATCAGGTAATCATCGATTCGGGCTATGAGACGGGAAACCAGCCAGCCGAGTAAGAACCCCACCATCAATCCACCTGCAGAGACGCGGATAAATTCCCACACACCGCGGGTGAGATCGAACCCACCGGTTATGGCAAAAGCCAGCATCAGGTTGAAAAGGACGATCGCGGTGCCATCATTAAACAGGCTTTCCCCTTCCACCAGCACCGCCAGGCGCTTTGGGACGCCAAGGATGCGGAATAACGAAACGACAGACACCGGATCGGTGGCCGCGATCAGGGCGCCAAAAACCAGCGCGGTATAGAGAGCCAGGCCCGCACCCCACACCAGCATACTGCCAACCACCAGCATAGTCAGGATCACACCCGGCACCGCCAGGAGCAAGATCGTCGGCAGGCTGGTGCGCAGCTCATTGAAATTCAGGTGAAAGGCCGCTTCGAAGACCAGCGGAGGGATGAACAGCGCCAGGATCAGCTCCGGCGTAAGGTCGATCTCCACAGGAGACTGGGTGGTCAGCAACAGGCCGACCACTACCAGCGCCACGCTGTAAGGGATGCGCAGGCGACGCACCGCTATCGCCACCAGCGAGGCGATGAGCAAAAGCTCAATAATCAGGGTCTCAGTGTTTAGAAACTGCTCCATCGAAGACTGGGCTCAAACTGCAAATTTACCGTCTTTGTAAAACAACTCGCCAT
>MGNS01000139.1:0-254 GCA_001795165.1 Chloroflexi bacterium RBG_16_57_11 | reverse complement strand
GCCCAGCTTTTCATCGAAGAGCATATTCTTGGTGAAGCGCGGGATCTGGTAGTTGGTGCCAATTCCCCACTCGCCCAAATAGCGCGAGCCCGGATCGGTATTCAACAAAGCTGTAAGAAAGTCTTCACCCTTGGCGGCTTTCTCTTTGACAATTTTAATGTATTGGATCTGGTCACCATTGCCGAGTTTATAGAAAATTTCTTCGAAGCCCGGCAATTGGTTCTGCACCAGCACATTGGCGCCGGCTTTTATAG
>MGNS01000138.1:5443-5585 GCA_001795165.1 Chloroflexi bacterium RBG_16_57_11 | reverse complement strand
AAGAAGCTCATCAACATCTGGGCGACTTTTGCCTCTCCGCTGGCCGAGGGGTGCGTGCAATCGTAGAGCATATCGCTCCCCAGCCAGACCAGCCCATCCGAGCGCGGGTCGGGGCCGTTTGCCCACAGATAGGGGCCCCAGC
>MGNS01000138.1:3622-5260 GCA_001795165.1 Chloroflexi bacterium RBG_16_57_11 | reverse complement strand
TGGGGTAGTTGATCTTCAGGTTACGGGCGATGATCTCCAAATCTGTCTGCAAAGCCTGCGCTTTGTCCGGAAAAGGGCCCGACCCGGTGTGCGTATTTTTTACCCAGGCGACCTGCACCTGTTGTGGCGTAACGCCGGTGAGCACCAGCCGCCGGTTGACTATAAACCAGGGGCCATCGATCGGATTGATCCAGTAATCCGCAGTCAGTCCAGGCTGTGCCCCATTGACGATGACCAAAGAGGGGTTCACGCCAGGATCGGCTTTGACCAGATTGAGGAAGGCGTTGAACTCCATCCAGGCGTTCGACATGCCGATGCCGATCATGACGATCTTCCCGTCCGGGTCCGGAACCCCGTTCGCGTCGAGCGCGATGATCCGCCTGGCGAGGTTTATGCCGGCCGCTTCGTGGGACGAGGGCCGCAGGTTGCTGCCACCGGGGTACAGCCCGCCGGTAAAGCCGGTGTTCTGCCCGTCCATGCGGATGTAAACCCCGTTCCCCAGGTCGTTGAGCGGGGTGCCGACATCCCGTGAGGGACGCGTGCAGGTTTCTTGCGTCTGGGCGTGGGCCGAATGCTGGAGATTCAGCCCAAGGGACAGAAGGATCACCAGACTGGTGCAGGCTCTCAAGATGATTTTGGCGGTTGGTCGCATGTTCTACATACCCCGGTGAAAATCGTGCCGGATGGTTCAATCAGACTGGCGATGTAGATTATAACCCAAGTTTATCGACTTTCACCAGTTTGCCTGGGACGAGGCGCTGGTTTGGCGAGGATCGGGATGGGTTTACAGTTATGAAGGGTAGGCGCTGTCGGAGGCGGAGGCGGAAAACCGGGGTGTTATAATTTCGCTTATCGGTAATTCCCGGCCGCCTGGCGTGGCGGTCAGGCGTGGCCGGCAGCCGTTGCCGCAGCCGTCAAACCGACCATTGGCCCGGCCGATCGGTGTGGCCGCCCGCAGCCGTCAAGCCGACCGTTGGCCCGGCCGCCCGGGATTGAAATCCCGGGCTAAGGTTGCGAAACCCGCTGAAGCGGGTTGAAACCGGCTGAGCGATGGTGAGGTATGATTTGTGAGGTAAAGAAAGTCACAGAATCAAGGGAGGTTGCTGGTTGCTGCGGACGCCGCGACGGGGCCGGCCGGGATGCCGGGGTCGTTCGGGAGGCCACGCCCGGCATGGCCGCCCGGCGTGGTCGTCAGGTGTGGTCGACCGGGATGGCCGACCGGCGTGGTCGACCGGTGTGGACGCCCGCCATGGCCGACCGGGATGCCCGTCCGGGATTGAAATCCCGGGCTGATATTGCGAAACCCGCTGAAGCGGGTTGGTTTGGCTGAACGATTGGATTGCATGACTACTGAAGCCAAGATCATCCAAGGATCACCGGACGTCCCCGAGATCGTGGTCGAGCCTTCGCACGGCTGGCTGAGGCTGGAGCTCGGCGACCTGTGGCGTTACCGCGAGCTGCTGTATTTCCTGACCTGGCGGGATATCAAGGTGCGCTACAAGCAGACCTTTCTGGGGGCCTCCTGGGCCATCTTGCAGCCACTGCTGACGATGATCCTGTTCAGCGTGGTCTTCGGTTATTTCGCCGGCCTGCCCTCGGAGGGCGTGCCCTATCCCGTCTTCACCCTGACGGCCCTGG
>MGNS01000138.1:3323-3498 GCA_001795165.1 Chloroflexi bacterium RBG_16_57_11 | reverse complement strand
GCTGCTGGATTTCCTAATCGCCAGCCTGCTGCTGGCCGGGATGCTGCTGATCTATCGCCTCCCACTGACCTGGCGGGCGCTGACCCTGCCGCTGTGGGTGGGCCTGGCGCTGCTGACCGCCATGGCGGTCGGGCTGTGGCTCTCGGCGCTGAACGTGCAGTACCGGGACGTGCGC
>MGNS01000138.1:0-3271 GCA_001795165.1 Chloroflexi bacterium RBG_16_57_11 | reverse complement strand
ACCATCGTGCCCGAGCAGTGGCGCTGGCTGTACAGCCTGAACCCGATGACCGGGGTGGTGGAGGGCTTTCGCTGGGCGTTGCTGGGCACCTCGTCCCCGGCTACCGGGCCGGCGCTGGTTTCGGCGCTGCTGGTGCTGCTGCTGTTCCTGGGCGGGCTGGTGTATTTCAAGCGCATGGAAGATCGCTTTGCGGACGTGGTCTAGATGAGCGAGGCCGTGATCCGGGTCGAGAGCCTGTCCAAGCGCTACCGCATCGGTGGGGTGAGCGGCGGAACCGGCCAGGCCGGTTATGCCAGCTACGGCAGCCTGCGCGAGAGCCTGTCCGAGGCGGCGGCCGCTCCGCTGAGGCGGCTGCGCGGCGAGCCGAGGCCCCGGCCAAACGAGATCTGGGCCTTGAAGGACGTCTCCTTCGAGGTGCGCCAGGGGGAGACCTTAGGCATCATCGGGCGCAACGGGGCCGGCAAGAGCACGCTGCTCAAGATCCTCAGCCGCATCACCAGGCCGACCCAGGGGAGGGTGACCCTGCGCGGCCGGGTCGGCTCGCTGCTGGAGGTGGGCACCGGCTTCCACCCGGAGCTGACCGGGCGGGAGAACATCTTCCTGAACGGGGCCATCCTGGGGATGCGCAAGGCCGAGATCGAGCGCAAGTTCGACGAGATGGTGGAATTCGCCGAGATCGAGCAGTTTTTAGAGACGCCGGTGAAGCACTATTCGAGCGGGATGTACATGCGGCTGGCTTTCGCCGTGGCAGCCCACCTGGAGCCGGAGATCCTGCTGGTGGACGAGGTGCTGGCGGTGGGCGACGCGGCCTTCCAGAAGAAGTGCCTGGGGAAGATGGGCCAGGTGGCGCAGCAGGGGCGGACGGTGCTGTTTGTGAGTCATAATTTACCAGCAGTTATCAGGCTTTGCCCAAGGTCAATCTGGCTGGATCGAGGCAAGATTGAACTGGATAGCAACAGTGAACAAGTTACGGCTGCTTATACGAATGCCTTTTCTCAAGCCGTTGATCATGTTGAGTTACCTCCTTCTCCAGAGAGCCCCATGCGCCTCCGCGGGATCACAATCTTGGACCGGAACAACAAGCCAACCACTAGGATTGAAGCTAGCGAACCTTGCCGGATACAGGTCAATTACGATATCAACCGGGATGTAGTTGGGGCGCATGTGATTTGTTTTATCCAGACTTCTGAAGGAGTAAGTCTTCTAGGCACAGGTGATGCTGACTGCCTCCCTGATCAATTGGGGCGTAGAGAACCTGGAACTTATTTAGGTGAATTTGAAATCCCTCCATCTTTGCTAGGTGAAGGACAGTATTTCATAACGGTCTCTATGGGGGTACCGTTTGTTCAGGTATATGACCGTCACGAGATGATTTTGGGTTTTGAGATCTTCGATAATCAAAGTTCTCAGCGGCAGTGGCAGCATATGCACCGACAGAGTATCTTAGGGTTGGAATTACCCTGGATCGTATCTAAGATCAATTAAAGGTCAGATTGCCCGATGTACTATCATAAGGTCGTCCATAAAGTTGAAAGACGAATAAATCACTGGAACCAATCCGGGTTACCCAGGCAAGTTGTAATACGAAATTTATTGTTACGCGGCTGTCGATTCGAGGTTTCTACCCCGACGGAGGTATTTCGCGTCGAGGAATATGGCGGCGAAGAAGAGTTTACACGCAGGATATTGAAGGAGATAAAGACGAACGACATATTATTCGATATTGGGGCGTGCGTCGGGTTTGTGAGCGTCCACGCAGCTCGAAAGGGTGCCAGAGTGGTCGCTTTCGAACCCGACGCCGATCACAGAGCCAGGTTAGCCAACAATTTGGGGCTCAACAACTTAAATAATGTACAAGTCGTAGAATGGGCTGTATCAGACACTGCTGGCCACGCTTTTCTCTTTTCAGAGGGGACTAATGGACCTTCACCAACCTTGATGGGTTCCGGAGGGAATGCTTGCAGAGTTGCAACAGAAACAATCGATCAAGCAATGAGCAGAGGCGAACTTCCTAACCCAAATGTCATAAAAATCGATATCGAAGGTGCAGAAATCCTTGCCTTGCATGGAATGGAAAATTTATTGAACTCGAATCCCAAACCCAGAGCTTTATTTATAGAACTTCACCCAGATCAACTAAGTGCAATCGGGTCCTCTGAAAAAGAAGTCCAAAGCTTAATCGAGTCTTATGGATATCATAAAGTTTACGAGAAGTTACGTAACGACCAGGTACATTGTCATTATCGCTGGCATTAATGCCTTTACACCTGATCAGAGAGTACGAGTGTCAATTGATGGATAGTTTCAAACAGGTAAGCTCACCAATATATGAATTTGATGAGTTGGGTGAGCTTCAACCAAACCCCATCTTTCATCGCTCATGGGACAAATTACATAGTCGGTGTATCGAGTATCCATATGCAGCATCCCGGGTATGCAATGTACAACGCTTGCTCGATGTCGGTACAGCTAAAGCTGACCTGACCTGGATAGCATGGCTAAACTCCTTGCCGCTTGAGGTCCATACTGTAGATTACGATCCACCTGAATCCAAATTTGATAATTGTTATTTCTACAGTGCAGATGTGCGCTACCTTCCAATTCCTGATGATATCTTTGACATTATCCTGGCTGTCTCTGTAATTGAGCATATCGGTCTGGAGAAACCGCTTGTAAAAGGGATAAACTTACCAGCCATTAGTGAATGGGGAGACCTGGACGCATTCAAAGAGCTCGTCCGGATTCTCAAACCAGGGGGTAATTTGGTAATGACCTTTCCATTTGGCGTCACAGATAACCTCATCCTGGATGGGGCTGCCAGATCCTATACAAACGAGTCAATTAAACGCTTCTTTGGAATTGCACATCCTATTGCACTAGATTACTTTGAATATCAATACTCGAATTACACGTGCTTATATACTGAGCCAAAAACGGTAACACCAAGGAAACAGAAATTACGAGAATTTTGGAAGAAAGATAAGTCGCCACATGAAACAACTCGTGCAACAAAGCTTCCAAGATTGCCTGGCCAAGTAACATGGAGGAAGATTCCATTGGAAGATGCAAAAGCAACCAATACAAATCATATAGATGGTGTGCTATGCAGTGTCTGGAGTAAGTTCTGAGAGAATACGAATGCCCATGGCTCTGTCTAAATCGCTAAAAATAATTATCCTGAAATAGTAACTGCTCAGGCTGCTGACGCAGCTGGGACTAACAGACAAGGAGGATAGAAAGGGTTGCCATTGATCGCCATACGCAGAGCCTC
>MGNS01000137.1:14544-25846 GCA_001795165.1 Chloroflexi bacterium RBG_16_57_11 | reverse complement strand
ATCAGCGGGTGTACAACAGATGCGACACCAGAACCTACCGCCACGTCCGCGCCAACCCGAGACACGATTGTGGTGACCGATGGCGTTGGAAAACCTATTACCCTCCCCGGTCCTGCCAGGAGGATCATCTCGCTGGCGCCGGCAAACACGGAAATCCTCTTCGCCTTGGGCGCCGGTCCGCAGATCGTCGGACGAGATACAACTTCCGATTACCCTGAACAAGCCAAGACCATTACCGACATTGGCGGAGGTTTTGGTGAGCTGAACCTGGAGGCCATCCTGGCCCAAAATCCCGATCTGGTGATTGCAAGCATGCTCACCCCGTCCGAGCAAACGAAAGCCCTGCAGGACGCCGGGGTAACGGTGTTCACCTTAGGTAACCCGGTTGATTTTGATGGTCTGTACACCAATCTTCACACCGTAGCACAGCTGACGGGGCACGAACCTGAAGCAGAGGCGCTGGTGGGTGAGATGGAAGAGCGGGTTGCGACAATCCAGGGAAAAATGGCTAAAAACAGCCAGAGACCGCTGGTGTTCTATGAAATCGATGGCACCGATCCGAATGCCGTTTGGACCCCAGGGCCCGGAACATTCATCGATTCGCTGATTCAAATGGCCGGAGGCGACAACCTGGGCGCCAACCTTCAGGGTGAGTGGGTACAGATCAGCCTGGAAGAGCTCATCGCCCGTGACCCGGACCTGATCCTGTTGGGCGACGCTTTGTGGGGCGGCGTGACGGTGGAGTCGGTGAAAGCGCGCGCTGGTTGGGAGGCATTGACTGCAGTTCAGAAGGAGCAAATCTTTCCCTTCGACGACAATCTTGTCAGCCGACCCGGGCCCCGGCTGGTGGATGGCCTGGAGGGGCTGGCGCGCCTGCTGCATCCGGAATTGTTTCAATAAATCGGGATGCAATGAGTCCAATCGTGCGATATCCTTCGAAAAGCCGAGTGACAAAATGAATCTCAAAGGTTACCCATGGCGACCCACCATTTCCGACCCTACCTGATCAGCCTCGGCTTGCTGCTGGTCGCGCTGGTATTGAGCGTGGCCGCCGGTCCAGTGTTCATCCCACCCGGAACACTGCTGCGCATCCTGGCAGACCAGTTACCCGGTTTTTCCCTCCCAGCAGACTGGCCAAAAACCTTTTCCACAATCCTGTATCAGATTCGGCTCCCGCATGCTGCACTGGTTCTGCTGACGGGAGCAGCTCTGGGTGGAAGCGGCGCCGCCTATCAAGGTCTGTTCAGAAATCCGTTGGCCGATCCGTATCTGATCGGGGTCGCTACAGGCGCCGGACTGGGGGCTGTACTGGCGATGTCGGTGGAATGGCCCAGGAGCCTGTTTGGCCTGTACACCATCCCTGTTGCAGCATTTATCGGCGCCAGCCTGACCCTGCTGATCGTCTACAGCCTGGCGCGGGTGGGCAACACCTTGCCTACGACTACCTTGATCCTGGCGGGAGTAGCAGTCAGCGCTTTCGCCACCTCGCTCACCTCCTTGCTCATGTTGCGATCCAACGAAGAACTCCGCCGGGCGCTTGGTTGGCTGTTGGGCGGATCAATCATCGGCGGCTGGGCACCAGTGCTGGCCGTGCTGCCTTATATAACGATCGGGCTAGGGATCTTGATTGCCTCCGGACATGCGCTGAATGTGCTACAGTTTGGTGAAGAGCAGGCTCAACAAATCGGCTTGCCCGCAGAACGCGTAAAAACATTGCTGCTGGTATCCGCCTCGCTCACCACAGCCGCGGCTGTCGCCTTCTCCGGGATCATCGGTTTTATCGGCTTGATCGTACCGCATGTGGTGCGGATGCTGTGGGGATCAGATTACCGGCTACTCCTTCCGCTGTCGGTAATCGGGGGCGCCACGGCTTTGCTGCTGGCAGACCTGGTGGCGCGCCTTCTCTTGGCTCCACAGGTGTTGCCGGTCGGGATTGTCACCGCGCTGGTAGGTGCGCCTTTCTTTTTGTGGGTGCTTCGCAGAGCCAGGAACCTGGCGTACTGGTAAATCCCGGACCCGAACCGGAAAGGGAGAGAAGGAAATGCTTGAAATTGAAACCCTTCGTGTAACCTATGGACGACGCCTAGCGCTGGACGGCGTTTCGTTAACGGTGCGCCCGGGTGAAATCGTAGGGCTCATCGGACCGAACGGAGCGGGTAAGTCCACTTTGATCCGGGCAGTAAGTGGGGTGCAGCCAATCCAAAGTGGAAGGGTGCGCGTTTTTGGCCAGGATTTATCGATCCTCCCGGTGCGCGAGCGGGCTCGCCTGCTGGCGGTGGTGCCACAGGCGCGAAATCTTCCTCCGGCTTTCACCGTGTATGAATCGGCGTTGATAGGCCGCACACCATACCTTGGTTGGCTGGGTCAGGCGGGGACAGCAGACCATGAAAGCGCTCGCCAGGCGTTAGAACGCACTCAGCTCCAGGAGCTTTCCAGTCGGCGGGTGGGTGAGCTTTCCGGTGGAGAACAACAACGGGTGCTGCTGGCGCGCGCCCTCACCCAGGAAACCCCGGTGTTATTGCTCGACGAGCCAACCACGCACCTCGACTTGCAACACCAATCTCGCCTTCTCAACCTGGTGCGCAGCCTGGCGAGCGAGCACCAGCTTTGTGTGCTTATGGCGTTACACGATTTGAATCTGGCGGGGTTATACGCTGACCAGGTGGCGCTCCTGGTTGAGGGTCGGTTGCTGGCCTGCGGCTCACCGGACGTCGTGCTCACCGAGAAGACGTTGGGCGAGGTGTACCACATCCCGGTCCATGTTATGACGCATCCGGATTATGGCAGCCCATTGATCCTCCCGGATGGGCGCGAGGGGCTGATTGGATGAAAAAAGGGCTTGTGATCATCGAAGAATTAATTTCAAACATCAAACCATTAGACTCAGCCGCCATGCGAGCGGCGCGCCTTCGGCAAGATATTCTCACCAAGCCACAAGGCAGCCTGGGACGGTTGGAAGACCTCTCTATCCAGATCGCCGGGATCACCGGCAAGCCCACCCCGAGGCTGGAACACAAGGTGGTAATCGTAATGGCCGGTGACCACGGCGTCGTAGCGGAGGGGGTCAGCGCCTACCCGCAAGAAGTGACTCCGCAGATGGTGCTTAATTTCCTGCGCGGCGGCGCGGCGATCAACGTACTGGCGCGACACGCCGGGGCGCGTGTGGTGATTGTAGACATGGGTGTAGCCTCTGACTTGCCGGCCTCCCCCGGCCTGATCGTAAAAAAAATCGCTTATGGCACCGGGAACATCGCCCGCGGCCCGGCAATGAGCCGGGTGAAAGCCGTTCAGGCGATCGAAGCAGGTGCAACCGTTGTATACGAGCAAATTGCCGCCGGCCTGGATATTCTGGCCACAGGCGATATGGGCATCGGTAACACCACCCCCTCGGCTGCAATCGCCGTGGCGCTTACCGGGCAGCCGGTGGAGGAGATTACCGGCCGCGGGACCGGTGTGGACGATGCCGGCTGGCAGCGAAAAATCGAGGCGATCCGAGGCGCTTTAGAAATAAACCAGCCTGATCCACAAGACGGGGTAGACGTGCTGGCAAAATTGGGCGGTTTCGAGATTGGCGGGCTGGCAGGCGCCATCCTGGCGGCGGCCGCCAACCGCCGACCCGTGGTGGTGGATGGCTTCATCTCTACCGCTGCAGCCATGATCGCAGTGCGTCTGGCTCCGCCGGTCCGGGATTATCTGATCGCCGCCCACACCTCGCAAGAGTACGGTCACCATGCCATGATGACCTGGCTAGGCGTCTCTCCACTTCTCGATCTGAAAATGCGCCTTGGAGAAGGCACCGGGGCGGTGCTGGCGATGTCGCTGGTAGAAGCTGCCTGCAAAACGCTCGCCGAGATGGCTACTTTTGGCGAGGCGGGTGTGTCGGAGAAGGACGCCCAGTGAGCCCGCCCGGTCAGCCGGAGCGAGCTTCTCATCTGGCAGCTTTTTTAGCAGCCGTCCAGTTTCTGTTGATCTCACCCGCCTTCATTCGCCGGCCTTTCACCACGGGTGAGCTGGGCGCCGCGGTTGGTTTCTACCCTTTGGTCGGGCTCATACTCGGCGGCCTGCTGGTCGGTATGGATTGGCTGTCGAGCTGGTTATTCCCGCCGCTGGTGCGATCCGCGGTGGTGCTCACCGTTTGGGTGTTGTTGACCGGCGCGCTACACCTGGATGGCTTCCTCGACGCCTGCGATGGGCTGCTGGGAGGCTTTACTCCCGAGCGGCGTTTGGAAATCATGCGCGATGAGCGGGTCGGGGCATATGCCCTGTCCGGTGGCATCCTGTTGTTGTTGATCCAATTCAGCGCTTTGAGCGCGCTGGATGGGGCGCGCCTTGCAGCCCTATTCCTGGCGCCGGTGCTGGGTCGCTGGGGCATCGCTCTGGCGCTGATCGCCTACCCCTACGCCCGCTCCAGCGGGCTGGGCAGGGAAATCAAGGACAACGCCAGGTTTCCCCAGGCGGTGCTGGCGACAATCTTCGCCCTGCTCGCGTTGCTTGGCGCCACCTGGTTGTACAGTCCACGGCCAATCCTGGCGGTATCGATCACCGCGCTGATCACCTGGCTTGCTGTTACGCGCTTCACCCTGAAGCGTATCCCAGGGCTGACCGGCGACATCTACGGCGCGATCAACCTGTTGGTCGAGACCAGCGTTTTGCTGGCGCTGGTTGCCACTCAAGATCTCGTATGAGCACACGCTTGTTGATCGTACGACACGGGCAAACCGACTGGAACACCAGCGGTCGATTCCAGGGGCAGACGGATATCCCGCTCAACCAGACCGGCGTGAGACAGGCACAGGCGATTGCTGAACTGTTGTCTACAGAAAAACCGGAAGTGATTTATACCAGCGATTTGACTCGCGCCTGGAAGACGGCAGAGATCATCCACGGCGCTTTACCGAAAGAGCGGCGGGGGCAATTAATCGCTGAGCCGCGCCTGCGCGAAATGTGTTTTGGAATGTGGGAAGGGCTAACCTACGGCGAAATCCAGGCACGCCAGCCGCGTGTTTTGCAACGCTGGGAGAGCGACCTAAAGCATAATGCGCCGCCAGGAGGAGAAACCCTTCTTGAGCTGGCAGCGCGTGTGGAGGCGGCGTATGCATCGATCCTTGCTGCCCACCCCGGCGGCACCGTGCTGCTGGTAGCGCATGGCGGGCCGTTGCAATTGCTGATTGCACAGGCGCTGGGCATGCCGGCAGGGCGTTTCTGGCAACTCCATCTATCGAATGCATCCCTTTCCGAGCTACGCGTATACCCCGAAGGCGCCATGCTGAACCTGCTCAATTGCACCGAGCACCTGAGGGTGAGTTCGTGAAAGCCAGGACAGATAGCCCAACGTCCTGGCTGGCGCTCAGCCGGCAGACGGCTACCCGCAGCGCATCCGCCAACCGTACTGGAGAGAACCTTCCGGATGGGGCAATGTCACCGGATGGCCATATCTGGGGCTGCTATTTGCACGGTATTTTCGCCAGCACACACTTTCGCCGCGCCTGGCTGCGCAGCCTGGGCTGGCAGGAGGTTGCGATCGCTTCGAACGAGTTGGAAAATGACCGCTTTTCTCTAGCGCTAAACCGCTTGACCGATACCGTCGAGGCGGCGCTGGATATGAGCGTGCTGGAGACAATCATATGGGGAAGCTGACCTTGATCTTGGGAGGGGCGCGCAGCGGGAAATCAACCTACGCTGAGAAGCTTGCCGTCCGAAATAGTGGTCGGGTAGCCTATATCGCCACAGCCCAGGCGCTGGACGCAGAGATGCAGGCGCGCATTGCCATCCACCGGCAAAAGCGGCCCGATTCCTGGAAAACCTACGAAATCCCGATTGGCGTTGGGCGTGTGCTATTGGATAATCCGCTACAGGCGGAGGTGATCCTGCTGGATTGCCTGACACTTCTAGTCGCCAATCGACTACTCGAAGCCGCTCCGGATGTGGACCAACCCGATGAGGCGGTGGCAACTGCAAAGGTGGAAAGCGAGATCGATGAACTGCTCATGGCGATCCGATCCAGCCCGGCTGAGTGGATTGTAGTCTCGAACGAGGTCGGGCTGGGGCTGGTGCCGCCCTACCCGCTCGGGCGCATCTACCGCGATCTGCTGGGGTGGGCCAACCAACGAGTGGTGAGCGTCGCCGGAAAAGTGGTTTTCATGATCGCCGGGATCCCCATGAGATTAGAAGCGGATCCTGACCAAGGAGTCGTATAGTTCGGTGTGAGAATTTTCTGACGAAGTGAATACATTGACGCGCAGCGTCATATACCTTTATAATCCAGATCATGGACCCAGTGCTGAATAAACCCACCCTCGGCCTGGCGCTGGGCGGCGGCGGCGCCCGCGGCCTGGCGCACATTGGCGTGCTTAAGGTTTTCGAGCGCGAAAACATCCCGGTGCATTTTATCGCCGGGACCAGCATGGGCGGCATTATTGGCTCGGCTTATGCCGCCGGTGTCCCGCTGGATTCGATCACCGAGGTGGCGTTGCAAATCCGAAAGCGGATGGAGCAGCTCCGCCTGCTGGATTTCAAGCTCACCGGGAGGGGCTTGCTAAAAGGCACCCGCCTGTACCGGCAGCTCGGCAGCCTGTTGGGCGAAGAATTGACCTTTGCAGAATTGAAGATTCCGTTGGCATTGATGGCGGTCGATATTCGTACCGGACGGGAGGTCGTGTTGCGCGACGGAAAAGTTGTCGATGCCATCCGGGCGACGATGTCGGTGCCCGGAGTGTTCGAGCCAGTGCCGCGCGGGGAATTGTTGCTGGTGGACGGCGGCATCCTGAATAATGTGCCGGTTGACGTGGTTACTCAGGCAGGGATGAAGAAGATCATAGCAGTGGATGTCATGCCGGACTTTCCCCGCAATCAACCCGGGCAGGCGCCGATCGTACTGGCCCCGAAGACCGCTTATCTGCCACCGGCGATGCAAGAGGTAATGAACACTTTCCTGATCATGATCTCCGAGATGACCGAGTATTGCCTGCGGCTCAATCCGCCCGATCTGGTGCTGCGTCCGGAGATTTCCAACCAGGTGAGCCTGTTGACCGGTTTCGAGCTGGCGCACGAGGTGATCGAGGCCGGCGAATGCGCAGCGCAGGCTGCACTGCCGGAGATCAGGCGGTTGATCGCCCAGGACGAAAAGATTGCGGCGGCGAATTAAGAATTGAGCGGATCAGGGGGAGGGAGGCTTTTTCCTCTGCAGGTATTCCAGGATGCCAAACCACATCAACAAAAATGCAGCGCCTTCATCCAGGTTGCCAACCAGGGGCAGGTTATCGGGGATGAACTCAAGGATTCCCAGGGTCGGGTTGAGGACATAGATCAACCCCAGGACTGCCAGGGCATAGATCAGCCAGGTAGGCCAGCCACGCTGAGAAAGCGGCGTGGTGAAAAACCGTAACCGGTTTTCCGTATCGCCGTCCGTTGAGGTTGTTGAGGGTGGGGTGAGCTGGTTCGGATCTTCCATGACTGCCTCCTCCGAAACCATTTTACCTCAAATCTAGGTGTCATTTGCCTTCTGGCACAGCGACGACATACACGCGAGCCGGGAAGGGCCAGATGTTTGCTCCACCACAAGTGACCAGAGTCAGGCGCTCTGTTGGCGAAGGGCCAAGATAATTCAAGTGCTTTTCCAGCTCTTTGCCATTCTTCGAGCGCCAGGGGACTTTCTTCACTAGCTGGACAAGGTAAGCGTATTCACGCCCATCCTGGCCCCGGATGACAATTCGATCGCCCGGCTGCAGGCTTTTGATATTGACGAACACCCCTTCCCAACCATAATCTACCTGGTTGTAGTTATGCCCGATCAGGATGATATTGCCACCTTGCCCTGGATAGGCAGAGCCAACCAGGTGGCCAACCAGATCCTGTCGATTGTTGGTCGCAAAGATCGCGTCTGTATCCCAGTCCATTCTTCCGGAGCTATTTGCACGCAATCCAACCGTGACAACCGCACGTTTTATCTTGAGAGCCGGGATTTCGATACGAATAATCGGATTGGACTCCACCAGGACACTTTCTGTTGGCGGTTGATCCGCAGGGGCTGCCAGTGTCGTCTCGGGCGTTGCGGCGGGGCCGGTTGGGGTTGCGATCGTAGATTCGCCTGAGACCGGTGTGGTCGGGACAGGTGTGGCAGTCTTAGGTACTTCTGAGGCAATGGGAGTTGGCGAAGCCAACGAATTCGCCACAGGCGTCACCAGATCCTCCGACACCACAATATTTTCATATGGCGCCTGTTCCTCAAGCGACGGTTGCACCTTTGGCGACTCCGGGGGTGGCGAGGGCAAGCCTGCGATCAGCATCGTGAAGCTCGCTCGTTCGGGCAGGGGCATAGCCAGTGGGACACTGGCAACTAAAAAACGACGGTTAGCCACCTCTTGGGCAGCCAGCGCGCTTCTCGCCCACATGAGAGCTCCGCCGACCAGCATCAGCAGGCCGGTGGCCAGCAGCAGATCGCTCAAACAAGCTCGCCAAACCCCGGATCGTGTCGCCATAAAATTATCCGATGTATCGCTACGCCGAGACAGTTTTTCGACGCAGCACCAAACCGGCAGCTACAAACAACAAACCGACCGCGACTACACCGCCGATGATCAGCGGTAGTGGGATATCCGGTCCAGTGTTGGGTGGATAGCCTGTGTACTCCCCATCCTGAACGACGGTGCAGCCATTGGGAGAGTAGTTGACATAGTAGATCACGTAATACCCGGTGTAGATCCGGTATAACGTGCCGCCGCCCAGGCGGCAAATGGTATCGGTCACGGTGTTCTGTTGTGTGCTGTTGCTGCATGCCCATGGATCATAATAGGTGCCAGAGCCGCCAGAGGTGCGGGTGGCGCTGCAGTAGTACCAGGGGCCAGTCTGCGCGTGGGTGTTGAACATTGGCACCACCAACAGCGCAAAGACGACCAGCAGAATTAATGGAATACGAGCTTTCATGTGTAACATTCCTCCTCACAATTTGGATATTATGCCGTGATCGGCGGCGCCACTGGTGAGGTCACCCCGACCGGCAAGCCGATAACAACCTTACTGCAAATCGTTGTGGATCAAGTAATCATTCGAAAAGCTCGCCGCGTTTGAACTAGGGCGCGGTCTGCTGCTCACCTCCTTTCAAGCCGGCGCCCTGCAGGAGATCGGGGTGATCTAATGACTCGAAAAGCTCCAACAAATGCTCCCGTGACAGGTTCTGCACAGCCAGATCCTGGCTGAGCGCCAGAGCTTGCTCATATTCAGGCACCGCCTTATCCGGACGGCCGATAGCTTGCCAGGCCAGCCCGAGGTAGAGCCGTGTAAGCGGATTTCCTGGATCGGATTGGCGTGCGGATTGCAGGTGCTGAACGGCTGCCGCAGGGCGTCCCTCACGCCAGGCAATTACACCCAAGCCGAGCTGTGCCTCAGCATCCTGCGGGTTAGCATCGATGACTTCCAGCCAGGCCTGGCGGGCGGCTTCAAGGTCAGCATGTCCCAGGGCCAGAATCGCCCAACGTGAACGGGCGGTTTGCAAGGTTGGGTCGAGGGTGAAGGCGTTCTGGTAGGCGGCCATGGCAGATTCAAGGTCACCGCTGGCCAGATATGCATCCCCGAGGTTCTGCACCAACATCGCGTTTCCCGGGTCGAGCACACTGGCTGAGCGCAGCTGCTGGACGGCCTGTTTAGACTGCCCCTGAGCCAGCAAGGTCACCCCAAGGTTGTTCAGCGCGGATGCCAGCTCAGGGTCCAGGTATAAAGCGCGCTCGAATTGAATCTGGGCCGGCTGCAATTCGCCCTGGCGAAAGAGCAGGTAGCCGTAGGTATCGTTCAACATGGCTGAATTTGGCTGGAGAGCCAGCGCCAGCCGCAGCACAGAAACGGCTACATCTGGTTGATGGGCGTCCAAAGCACGTAACGCCAGCCAGGCGCTACCAGAAGTTGCCAGCAGAGGACCGGCGATGAGAACAATTAAGACCAGGGCCCCCAGGAGAAAGGCCCATTTCCCCAGGCGAGTCCGATGAGGCGATGAATTTGCCGTCTGGGAAGAGGCAACCGGAACAGGAACAGGCGCTTCGGCACCTAGCTCAGAGACGGATTGCTGGTTAACCGGTGGAAGTGGAAGTTCGCTTTTCTCCGGAAGTGGCTCCTCCCTAAGCGACACCCAATCGGCATGACTGAGTGCCCAAAGGGTGGCAGGAGTGAGCGTGTGGGCAGCAAAAACGCTTGGGACACCATAGCGCAGCATAGCCTCGCCGAAACTACCACCTGGCTCGACTGTGCGTAGCACACCATCGGCGCCCTCGAGACAAACCAGACCACTCTCGACGATGGCAAACAGGCCGGCGCGTTCGCCTAGCTTAAACAGCTCATGGTCTGCGGGTATCTGACAGAAGGTCAGGCGCGCTTGTATCCGTTGAAGCGCTTCAGGCGAAAGGCTGGCGAAAAGCGGCAGGCAGCTCAGATCGGGGGCAGTCGGTTCCGGCATAGCATTCAAATGCGAGACAAGGCGGCTGCGGTGCAATACAGGTTATATGAGTTGCACCATGATAGCACACTTTGTTGCAAATTCTATGCCAATTTATCATTTTTTCGTTCGTGCAATTTCAATCGAAGGCATCAATTACCGGTATCCCCAATTCCTGGCACACACGCCGGGTGTCTGCCAGGTGTTTTGATGTCGTTCGGGCGTATTCCAGGCACCATAATAGCTGGTAGATCGGGCGACGATGGGTGTAATCCGCACTCACATGGTTCAATTGACGATATGCCTCCCAGAAATCCGGCGAGGTCATGCCAGTCCACAGCTCCAATCTGGCCAGGTCTGTCTCTGTGTGGCCCGCCCAGGCTTTGTCAAAATCAAGGATCGCAGCCAGCCGCCATTCTCCCACCTGCCTGCTGAAAAGAATATTGTATCCATGCAGATCTTCGTGGCACAGACTGCTCTCCACTACATCCTCGAACCAGACCGCGCGATGCTCCAGGCAACCAAGAAATACCTCCAGCAATCGAGGGCTGCGGATGATTTGAGAAGCATGCCTGATCAATGCAGATACGCAACGATGATCAGGATTAACCACCTGGCCATAAGAATCAAGCTCGCCAAAGCCGGTGAAAACAATGCGATGTATTTGACCGATGGCTTCACCCATCTGGCAATATGCTTTCGCCAACTCCGGCTTGCTCAGATGCTTACGCAGGTAAGCCCATTCGGTACCCGGTAAGCAGGATCGGATCATATATCGCCAGGGCCAAATTTCAAGGCTGACATCTACGGCGATGGTTTCCGGCATCGGTATGCGGGTGATCTCAGAGACGCGCTTATGGATGGAGGCCGTGCGATCAAAAT
>MGNS01000137.1:12249-14523 GCA_001795165.1 Chloroflexi bacterium RBG_16_57_11 | reverse complement strand
GGCCTGCCAGCTTAACCACTACCCGGATGTCTGGATGGCTTAATCCGATGAAAAGAACGCAATAATCATCCGCCTGGTTGACAACACGAAAATCGGCGATTCCGGCTTGCGTTCCGAACACACACCGGATTAAAGGCTCTAACTCGTCCGGATGTTCGATTGATCGCAGGCCAGACAGCTTTTTCATGCACAGGACCTCAGCGTGTCTCAGATGGAATTACGGTCGACTGCCGGTTTCCGGCTTGATAGAAAACTCCAAGGGGTAGCCGCTCAGCTGAGCAGAGAAGTGCGCCAGGCCAATCCGCTTTTGCGCTTGGAGCTTAGGTAGGGTCTGTACGTAAGCCGAGCCATGAAAATGAGCGATGTACATGACCTGCAAGGCATGAGGACCGGTGAGAAAAAATATGCTGATCAGGATGTGAAGGACAAAATCCATCGGTGTGACATCATCGTTATGGATGATGACCCGGTACAGCGGGCCTTCGGTGGCTTGCCGCTGCTGCTCCTGGATGATCTCAATCTGTGGCGCGATCGAGGCCGCTGTATCAATGTTCATCATAGACTTAGAAGAAAAACCGGTTTTCCTGTCGCCATCTAGCTTATTGTAAAGTTATACTTGATCAGCTTCCAGGCAAAAGGTCCTGGCTGGGCGACGATCTCTGTTATCCCGCAGAAATCAATATGAAAATTCCATCGAGCATACACCGGCAATTGAAATATTGTACACATCAATGTGCGGATCAGTCCATCGTGGCTGAATAGGAGAATATCGTCATTAGTGTGTTGGAGGCGTTTTTCCTGCAGAAACCGGATGATGCGAGCCTGGGCTTCTGCACCGGTTTCTCCGCTTGGGAAGCGAAAGTCGGCTGACCTGGCTTGAAAGCCGTGCCAGACTTCCGGATATTCTCTTTGGATTTGGTCGTCGGTCAGCCCTTCGATGAT
This sequence comes from Chloroflexi bacterium RBG_16_57_11, assembly GCA_001795165.1. GTDB lineage: Bacteria > Chloroflexota > Anaerolineae > Anaerolineales > UBA4823 > RBG-16-57-11. Next base: position 13,581 of record MGNS01000137.1, on the reverse strand, counting down.
GCCGTTATCGATTTCGTTCAATCGTTCATCGATGATGGGGACCAGCCTGTGTTGTTGGGCAACGTATTCCGCCGTCTGGAGGGTGCGCAGATAAGCGCTGATGTATATTGCCGAGACCGAGTGTTGGGCAAAAAAAGCCACCAGCTTTTGCGCAACCTGACGGCCTTTCTGACTGATCGGTTCGTCCTGGTGGCGCAAGCGTGGGTTGTAAAATTCTCCCTGTTCCTTATCTGCATGGCGAATGATATAACATCGCATGGTATTGGCATTGACCTCGATGTCCTGAATTATACAAGATAGTCATCCGTCATGTCGATCTGTTTACCATCGCAACGATTTTTTACCTTTGAAGGTACACCTTCTTCAGTTTTCAATTCTTCCCAAACAACTGGCTCAACACCCTGTTGAAGTCGGCGGCTGTGATGGTTTGGATGCCGGCGGCCTCAATCTCAGCCAGCACGCGCGGTTCAAGGCGCTGGGAATGCAGGTAGATTTCTAATATGCTTTCATGGTCATCGTCGGCGGCGATACGGTTGATGGAGAGCTTCCCGCAATCCGTGCAATGATGCACGATCATCAATTCGCCAATTGCTGCTCCATACCGCTTGTTGACCTGCTTGAAGGTCAGGCTGACCGGGTGCATGCCGCCCTTGCAGGCTGCCAGCCGGTCGCCAGCGCGCTGCCAGTCCAGGTGGCGCGAGTGCAAGCAATACGGGCAGTGGTTCCGGTTCCACACACCGGATTGGGATCGGGCCGTGGATACATGCCGCTGGCAATGGATGCATCGAAAACCAGACGTCTCATCGTAGGGGCGCAAGGCCTTGCGCCCCCACAGGACGCGCCGGTCAGCGTAGCGCGCGTTCATGCAGTCTCCTCCATGAGCACCCGCAGGCTGCGATAGCGGTAAGGGCAGATCTGCCCGGCTGTCACTGCCTTGCGAATGGCGCAGCCCGGCTCTTCGTCATGTCGGCAATCCAGCCCGAATCGGCAACGGCCTACCAGCGGGCGCATTTCCGGGAAGTACAGGGCTAAGTCCTCCCCATCCACATCCCACAAGCCAAACTCGCGTATACCTGGGGTATCGACAATCGCACCTGGCTCTGCTCCTCCGTCGCCGTCGAGCGGAAACATCTCCAAGGCGGTGGTGGTATGCTTGCCTTTGCCGGTACGCGCATTCACCTGGTTGACGCGCAGACCCAAGCCGGGCTGCAAGGCATTCAAAACCGACGTTTTGCCGACGCCGGATTTACCCAGCAATGCCGAGGTGCGCCCCTCCAAGGCTGCGCGCAGCTCGCTGATCCCTTCGCCAGTGACGGCGCTGGTCAAAACCAC
>MGNS01000137.1:12013-12220 GCA_001795165.1 Chloroflexi bacterium RBG_16_57_11 | reverse complement strand
CCGCGGCAAGCAACTCAGCGTCCGTCTTGCCGACGCTCCCAGCTACCAGGTCGAGCTTTGTAATACAGATCAAAGCCTGTAGCCCACCGGCTTCGGCAGAGACCAGGTAACGGTCGAGCAGGCCCCACTTGGGCGCCGGCTGCGCGGCGGCGAAAACCGGCACTACCTGGTCCAGATTGGCAACGATGACCTGCTCAAAGGGGTGAG
>MGNS01000137.1:11394-11875 GCA_001795165.1 Chloroflexi bacterium RBG_16_57_11 | reverse complement strand
CTTTGACCTGGCGCACACTGCGATGCCCGCTTCCGCCATCGGATTGGGCGTAGATGAGCTGCTTGCGCAGGCGGTTCGACAGACTACACAGTATTACCCGTCCATTCGCATGAACCACCGCGCTGCCGATATTCTTTTTATACACGACACCAACGGCCGCTTCAACGGAGGCCTGGCGCTCGACCTCTTCGTAGTCATAGCGTGTGTAGGTGTCGGGGTGAGAATTATTCGTATTCAAGGCTAAGGTTCCTTATTCGATCAGGTTCAAAAAAACGCCAGCCACATAAATCATCTCGTGGCTGGCAGTAAGGGTTGATTGCACAAACGCGATTCCCTCCGCGCCGCGCTCAAAGACGGCTTACAAGGAATCAAAAAGCCACGGAACACAGGTGCGCCGTGGCTTTCTATCGGTTGTCAATCAATGGATCAGGAGGTCTGAACCGAACGTTCGAACGGCAGGCGCGCCCATGCAGCTTGGGGA
>MGNS01000137.1:0-11377 GCA_001795165.1 Chloroflexi bacterium RBG_16_57_11 | reverse complement strand
AACGCGCCTCCTTTCTTAATATATCCTTAATACAAAACAGAGTGTACCATCGCAGATGGGTTTTCGTCAAGGGTTATTAATTGGAAATATTCGGCTGGAAGAAGTATGATTGTGGTGGATTGAAATCACCTATTATCAATATGTATGAAGGAAAGGAACTAAGCGATGGATGAAAATCCCGGACCCGACCTGGTGGTCGAATATCAGGTAAACGTCGACCTATGGAAACATGATGACGATCTCCGCCAGCAGCGGAACCATACCTTCTTGACGATGAACACGGTCTTGTTGGTGGCGCTGGGCTCGTTGATCACCCTCGGCGATACGCTGGGCGACAAAGCATTGATGGCAATCCTGATATCTATCTTTGGATTACCGGTATGTTATATCTGGAATCGTGTCCAGGCGCGCAACGGCGAATATATCCGCTTCAGGCGCTACCAGCTGCGCTCGATCGAAGCCAGGCTGCCGGGGTTCTCCACCTTTGGCAACCAGCACCTGGCGATGGACCTACACAAGCAGATCGGTTTTGAGGGAATCGCAGAAAAATTCGAGATCTCGAAGAGCGGGGCCGGATCTTCGACCAGGCTGGAGGGCTTTCTGCCCGGCGTGATCGCCGGTTTCTGGCTTCTGATCCTGCTTGGCGGTCTGATGATTATCCTCTCCGGCTGGAGCGGTTTTTACTCAGTGATCATCGCCGGTCGAACAGCCTGGATTCTATACGGATAGTGAACAGATTCGGTCATATCCTGCTACCTCAGCATAGAGATTACACTGGTACTCAAGGTAATTTCACCACGAAAGTAGATTATCATGCCGACATTCAGCCGGAAGATCCCGCTTATGACACAGACTTCTCCTTGGAAGATGCATGATGGAGCTCAGCACGTTGCTTGATCCCCAACATGCATTTGCGCATCATCACGATGTCACCGAAGTCGTAAAACAGATAATAAATCAACCACGGAAAGCTGAAGTCGTAGCGCGTGCGCAAACGGGTAATCAGGCGGGTGCGGTCGCGTTCGAATTCTTGCAGATACCAGCCCCAGGTGCCATTGCTTTTCCGGTCCCACCAAAGGATGAACTCCGGGTGGCGAAAATCCTTGACCCACATTCCATTTTTCTGGTCCGGGGTAAAGGGGATATAGTAATCCAACTCGATCTTCTGGAACTCTGGCAGGATTTCCATCGTGCTGGGGACACCTGCGTTATCGATCCTATCCAGGCTATACCAACCGGCTCGGGCCGAGCCGATCTGGATGATCCATTGCCAGACTTCGGCAGCAGGTGTATTAATCGTCACCGCGCGGGTGGCGATAAAGTGCGGCTTATGAACGACCTCATCACCCACAAGGGACATTTTTACTTCTTGTTTGCTCGCACCCCAGGTTAGAATCCAAGGGCGAAGTAACAGGAAATACACAATGATGAGGATGACTGTGAACAGGAGGAGAGTGAGGAAAATATCCATCGATATACCGCTTTAAGAAAAGTATCTAATCATTGACAAAGGATGGGTACGGATACCGCCGGGCTAGGTAAGCTCATCAACCTTGCGACCGTCTTTTTTTATACAGAAAGTAAGTTTCGTTTTCGGAGTACTGGAGACCACGAGTCCTCTGGCGAAGATAGCGCGAGATCTGTTTGGGGTCGCTTCGGGCAACGGGCTGCAAAGCCTGGTTGCCTTTAATCAAACGGTACCTGCCGCTTCGATAGCGAACTGTGGACACCAGCTCAAAATCAATCATTTTGTTCTCCTGATGACGATTGGTCAGCAGCAGACCCCCGGGTTTTAGATAGCCCTGGCAAGCGGAAGCAACGCCAGCAGTGAAAAGTGAGATGAGCTGGTCAAAGCTGCCTTGCGGTAGGGGCAGCGGGTCGGTGAAATCCTGGGCGATGAATCGTATATAAGCCGAACGACGATAACGCTTATTGCGATCTACGTATTGGGAGACATTTTCCAAGTCAGCAAAGAAGGTTTGAGCTTCAGGGCTCTGGTCGAGGTAGACCACATGCGGGAAATAAAGCGATGGCGTTATGTGCACGAAACAACCTGGATAGAGCACCTGAGTGCTGTGGAAGGTTTGTTGCACAAGCTCAAACAGTCCCGCGCGTTCGAATTGCAGCTCGGCGTAATGCTTACGATAGATGTCAATCACAGCATAACTTTTATGGACGTTATATAAATCTATTTATTCATCGGAAACGTATCATATCAAGGATTTACCGGACTCCATTGCATCATAAAGCGGTTGGTTAATCGTGTCAACCTTTGATGCCGGACTCATCAATTACTCAGGTGACCTGAACAATTTCCTAACAAGTAATAGGTATAATCCAGCCCAATATGTCATGTTAGTTCCATGACACAACATTTGGAGGAAGAATTATGAACAGAACTGTCATGCTGATCGCCGCGGTCGTGTTGGTTGTCATGGCGCTGGCGGGCGGCATCTGGCTTTACGATTTTGTACTTGGCGAAACCGAGGCCGCCAGCGCGCCGGTCAGCGCGCCCACCCTGGCAATCGCGGCAAGTGCAACCTCACTCCCAACAACAACTACTGCCCCAACTCAGGTGGAGCCAACCGAAGCTACCGTGCCAGAGGCGCCGGCGGCCACTGAAAGCGACCCTCCTGCCGCTGCTCCACAAGGTAGCGCGGTAAACTACCAGATCAGCCAGGAGGAATCACAGGTGCGCTTCGTCATATATGAGGAGCTACGTGGCCAGCCCAAGGATGTGATCGGCGTGAGCAATCAGGTCGCCGGCCAGGCAGCAGTGGATCTCAATGACTTATCTACAGCCCAAATCGGGGAGATCGTGATCAACGCACGGACTCTGGAGACCGATGATAGCCGCCGTAACCAGGCGATCCGCAACCGCATCCTGTTCACCGACCAGTATGAATTCATCAATTTCAAGCCAACCCAGATCACCGGTCTGAGTGGCAACGCAGCACCGGGCCAGTCATACACCTTCCAGGTGACCGGGGATCTGACCATCAAGGATGTGACCCAGCCGGTGACTTTTGATGTAACCGTGATGGTGGAATCACCCGAGCGTCTGGTAGGATCGGCAAAGGTGACGATCGTCCGATCCGACTTTAATCTGAGTGTGCCCAGTGTGCCGTTCGTCGCCAATGTGGGCGAGACAATGGCGCTGGAGACCGATTTTGTGTTGACGCCCTCGTAGCGTCCGAAAGCGCTTGTGAATGAAAAATAAGCCGGCAAGCAAATACGTCTGCCGGCTTTTCTGTTGCTTCTCAATCGGATTTCGAGCTAGACAACTTCCCCGCTCCAGTGCAGCCAATCAAGCTGCTCCGGTTCGAGCGAATGGAAAAGTCGTCGATCAGCAGTCCAGAATTGGGCTTCCAGGGCTTCAGCAATGACCAGATAATAACAATCATAGGCGGAGGCGCGCTTCAGCTTGAGCGTCCAGATCGCGTCGGTCGGCATCCAGTAGCCCATCCACATCCAGCACTTCACCATTGCGACGTTGCTGGATGCGGTCAGCCAGTTTTTGGGCCTCAACCAGCCATTGGGCACGAGATCCCTGGCCTTGTGCGGCCTTCTGAAGCAGCTCATAATCTTGCAGGCTCACCAAAGCCGCTTTAGGCCGGCCGCGTGAGGTCAGTACAATGCGTTCTCCGGAGTAAGCCACGCGATTGACCAGGTCGGAGATATCCCGTTTCACACGTCCGATGCTCACCTGGGTCATTTGGTATGTCTCCTAATTGCAAAATCCTGATATTACAATTATTCTTCAAAACTATTCTTCCCAATTGTCAAGCTACAAAGCCTCAGGTAGAATCTGTAGGGTAAGCCATTTCGGGATAACTAAGCCGAACGCCTGACCCGAGTTCATTTTTCCGACCCTCACTCAATCTCAATGATCAGCGAGAACGGAGCCATCCCATGCAAGAAATCTTCTATCCGCTCAGCGTCGCCGTGATCGGTGTGTCTTCCAAGCCGGACAACCTGGGCCGTAATATTGTTGCCAATCTGGTCGAATACGGCTTCAGTGGCATCGTGTATGCCGTTGGGCCGAGCGGCGGGATGATCGAGACACGCCGGATCTACCGCACCGTGGTGGATATCCCCGACCACGTGGACCTGGCGGTCATCCTGACCCCGGCGCATACCGTGCCGGGCATCCTGGAAGAGTGTGGTCAGAAGGGCATCCGCTGGGCGATTATTGAAACGGCGGGTTTTCGTGAATACACGGAGGCAGGGCAACGTCTGGAGGATGAAATCGCAATAGTGGCGAAAAAACACGGCATCCGCTTCGTCGGACCCAACTGTATCGGCGTGATCAATATGGAGAACGGGTTTTGTGTACCTTTCCCGCGGCTGAAGAAGTTCATCAAGTCCGGCGGCGTGACGATGGTCACCCAGAGCGGTGGTGTAGGCATGGCGGTGCTCAACCTGCTGGCTAACGAAGGTCTGGGACTGAATAAATTTGTCTCCGTCGGCAACATGCTCAATATCAACGCCGAAGACATGCTCGAATACATGATCGATGATCCAGGTACCGAGCTGATTTTTCTGTACCTGGAGAGCATGGGGGATGGCAGGCGCCTGATGGACATAGCCCGCCGGTCGACCAAGCCAATCCTGGCTTTTAAAGCCAATATCGGTAAGCTGGGGCAAAACATCGCCAAGTCGCACACCGCCTCGTTGGCATCGGATGACTCAGTGGTGGAGGCCGCTTTCGAGCAGGCAGGGATCATCCGCGTCCACGACGCCACCACGTTGGGCAATAACCTGAAGATCCTACGCTTGCCGCCGATGCAGGGACGGCGCCTGGCGGTGATCTCGCGTTCCGGCGGTCAAGCGGTGATCGCTGCCGACGCGTGTGAGCTAACAGGTTTTGACCTGGCTCCCTTCCCCGATAGCTTTTTGCGCGAAATCGAGAAAAATTTTCGCGCTTCGGTGATCCGCCTGACCAACCCGCTCGACCTGGGTGATTTGTTCGATCTGGAGCTGTACGCGCAAATCGTCGAGCGGACATTGCAGCTTGAAGGCGTGGATGGCGTGGTCTTCCTGCATACTTCGCTCTCCGAAGCAGAAAACCTGAAGAGCCGCCTTTTGTTGGAGCGGCTGATGGCTTTGTCGCAACAGCACCAGAAGCCGGTAGCGTATTATCTCTCCGCCGCTTATCAGGAGATCGCCTACCTGAAACAGAATTATGACTTCCCCATTTTCACTGCGGTGGTCGAGACGGTGCGAGCCTTGCAAATCAGCCACTGTCACTGCTGCCTGTCATACCGAGGGCATTCTGGCGAGACAGCGCCCTCCTTCAAAGTAAACCGGGAGGCGGCACGCGAATTAATCCAAACCGGGCTGCGTGCAGGGCGAAATCTATTGTTATCCGAAGCCCTGGAAGTGCTGGAGCATTACGGCATCCCGACTGTGCGCGGTCACTTTGCGAGTGATGTGGAGGAAGCGCAAGCAGCCGCCCAAAAGATCGGCTACCCGGTAGCTCTGAAAATCCTGGCTAAAGAGATCTCCCACAAATCGGATGCCGGTGGTGTGCAGCTTAACCTGCGCAACGCCGAGTCGCTGGCGGCGGCCTTCGACGAGATGTTTCGCCGTATTCGCGAAATCTACCCCCATGCCAGGCTGGACGGCGTGCTGGTGCAGCCAATGGTAATCGGCGGGCAGGAGCTGATCCTGGGCGGGCGGCAGGATCCACAGTTCGGGCCGGTGGTCTTAGCAGGGTTAGGCGGCATCTTCGTCGAGATCATCGGCGAAGCCGCTTTGCGCGTGGCGCCGATCACTGAGCGCGAGGCGCGTGAAATGTTGGAAGAGTTGCGCGGTGTGCAGATATTGAAAGGGGCGCGCGGGCACCGGCCATCCGATCTCGTGGCGGTGGTGAATGCGCTTCTGCGCGTTTCGCAATTGCTGGTGGATTTTCCCGAGATCAAAGAGCTGGATATCAACCCAATACGCGTCTTTTCAGCCGGGGAGGGTTGCCGGGCATTGGATGCCCGGGTTGTGATTGTGTAAGTTATTCTGGCTCGCCTATCCTGATTCGTCTGTTGCTTGCTATGGATGAGAAACACCTGTCAGACACCTGGGAACGTGGCGATCCATACGAGCGGTACATGGGCCGATGGAGCCGGCAGACTGCGCCGCGGTTTCTCACCTGGTTGAGCGTCCCCGAAGGCTGGCGCTGGCTGGATGTCGGCTGCGGGACAGGCGCGTTAACCGCCGCCATTCTGGACTACTGCTCACCGGCTGCCGTGACCGGGGTCGAGCCCTCGCAGGATTTTCTTTTCCAGGCAAAAAATCGGCTCGCGGACCGGGTAGAGTTCTATCAAGGCCAGGCAGCAGCAATCCCGCTTGACACCTCATCAGTCGATGTGACGGTTTCGGGTTTGATCTTGAACTTTGTCCGCGATCAACAGGCGGCGCTGGCAGAGATGTCACGGGTGACAAGGAACGGAGGCGTCCTTGGTGCCTATGTCTGGGATTACGCCGGGAAGATGGAGCTCTTACGTCATTTCTGGGATGCGGCGGTGGAGCTTGATCCGGGATCGGCGACGATAGACGAAGGGGTCCGCTTTCCAGTTTGCAACCCAGATGCACTCACCAACCTCTTCGAAAGAAATGGACTACAGGCCGTTGAGGTTACGGCAATCGACATCCCGACCAACTTTTCGGGTTTCGATGATTATTGGAACCCATTCCTGGGCGGCCAGGGACCGGCTCCGGCGTACGTTATGGCGCTCGATGAAACGTCGCGTGCTCGTTTGCACGATCACATTCGACAGCGCGTTCCGGTTCAGGAGGATGGGTCGATTCAATTAATTACCCGAGCCTGGGCAGTGAAAGCAACTGTGGTTAAGTAGGGAATTCCCAAACAGCTACCAAAAAGATGTTTATCCGATGATCTGGAACATAAAAACGCCTATATCCATACGGTACGGGGTTGCAAACTGGTCGGTTCGGCGATCGATTTATTCATTGAAACGAATGATCTCCCTGCATCTCCGATAATTTCTACCTATTAACTCAATATATATTGGTAAAATGTAATGGGTATCATTTCCTATTGACAGCCCAAAAAGGTTAAACTATACTTTTCTTAGCAAATCCACATAATGGCTACTCAGACCAACAAATTAAAGCACTATGCGTGGTGAATCGAGTCATACGATCAGCGATTCGGCCTATCTGTTAGCCTGATCATAGACGAATATGCATAAATTCGAGAGCGGTTCACGATGTGGAGTGCTCATACGATTTACCCGAGTAGTTCCACCGTTTATCTGCGCGATCTTCCTCACTGAAGATATTCAAAAGCTCCCAGGTTCGTGTTAAATAACGATTGGAGGTGCGTCGGAGCAAACAGGGTTGTCAGTCAAATTTCCTTTGCCAAAGCAGTAACCTCAGCATATGCGCAACATCAGTTGTCCGTTTTGTTTGTAGAAAAAATCAAAGTATAAATTTAAGGAGAACAGCATGAAAAACGGTAACTTTGATCACAAGAACCGCTCTCTTGCCAGCAGGCTCGGATTACTCCTGAACCTGATGTTGATCTTGATCATGGCCCTCGGATCATTTGCCAGTGCAGCGGCTCAAGATGAGCCGCCACTACCTGAGCGTACCGCTGCAGATCCATACGATTTATGGTCTGACGAATTCCTGGATTTTATCCCGCCGAACCCTGACCCCATCGAGCTGGTGCAGCCGGATGGCACAACCGTAACGGCGTACCTGACCCCGGCGGAAACCGGTGGGCAATTGGAGACTACAGAAGGATATACCATCCTCGAGAGCTCAGATGGCTGGTGGACGTACGCTGAAGCTGATGTAGAAGGGAAGCCGGTCCCGTCCAGCCTGGTGGTTGGGAAAGATCTGCCGGACGGCTTAGCTAAGAAGATCGGACAGACGGAGTCGCGCTGGCTCGATGAGCAAGGCAATGACAAGCGTGAAGCGGTGTTCGAAGCGGTAAAAGACGTACAATCGCCGAACGCCTCGATCTTCGAAATCCAGGAAGCTACAGTCGTAGAGAACTATCATTACGTAGTCATCCTGGCAGAATTCCAGGACGTTAAGTTTGAGTCCTACCAGACTCCGCAATATTTCAAAGACCAGATCTCAGGATTGGGCACGAGTCCAACCGGTACAGTCTCTGATCTCTACTTCGAAATGTCCTATGGCCAATTTCTGCCGGACTTCGAGGTGATCGGGCCATACACCTTGCCAGGCAATATGTACGCCTATGACTACCAGCTACCGGGCGGCAGGAGCGTTACAGGGATGATCAACGATCTCGGCCCGCAGTTGTCCGCCTTAGGCGCCGATTGGTGGGATCAGTTCGATAATGACCGGGTCGTGTATACCTCGCAAGGCACCCAATATCGCTCAGTAGATATGGTAGTTGTGTTGCATGCCGGCCCCGGCAAGGAAGCCACCGGACAGGCAGGACAGGTATGGTCGCATGCCAGCAACGCGAGCTTCAATACGGGCATCGCCTCGGCGGATAGTCGGCAAGTTCGTATCCGTGGCGTCAACACCGTACCAGCGATTGGCTTTAACATCGGTGTCGTAGCGCACGAGATGGGCCATTCCATCGGGGAACCTGACTACTACGATACCAACTATCGCTCGATGGGCAGTGGTGATTGGGATCTGATGGCCGGCGGCTCATGGATGGGTAATGATCCGGCCGGATCTAATCCTTCGGTCATGAATCCCTTCAGCCGCATCAACCAGGGCTGGGTTACTCCTCATGTCGTAGGAGATACGACCTTGGGCGTTGAGGTCCGACCTCGCACCGTGGCACCGGACATCGTCGAGATTCCCCTGGGTGGCACGGCGACCAGCGGAACCACGAATACGATCGAGAGACTGTACATTGAACAGGTATCCAACCGCATTGCCGGCTCCATCTTTGACAAAGCCGAGTACGCCACCGGATTGCTCATCTGGCACTATGATCGCGGTGGCAGTAACAACAAGCCTGCGAACTCACCTGCGCGTTATCGCATGGGAGTAATGGAATATGATTTTCGTGACGGCACATCGGAGCTGGCGCTTAACTTGAACCGTGGCGAGCCAACGGATCCATGGTCAGATACCGCACTCGGCCTCACGCCCTACACCTCCCCCAACACAGACCGTAATACGCCGTTAGTCGCCGGGGGGAGTCGTAAGACCGGATGGTTTCTGATGAACATCTCAGCCATCGGCTCGACGATGACGCTCGATATCGTCCAAGAAGCTGATGTGCAAAACAAGCTCGGCCTGGATCGCCCGGCATTGCTCAACCAGCCGGTGATCGCCGGGATTGGCCCGGCATCTTTGATTACAAAGGTGTACAACCTGACCGCAGCGGAGCTGCAAAACGTCCAGGTCCAGTTCTTTGCCACCCTGGGCAGCCAGCAGGTAAAACTGGCCGAGACCACACTAGCCTCCTTGCCGCCGGGCGCGCCATCCGTAGTCAGCGCAAATTGGGCGGCACCTGTTGCAGGCAAGTTCGACCTCACTGTCACCGCATCGGTTGAGGGCGGATCAGCCAGTGAAACGGGTTTTGCCCGCGTCTTCTCCCGCACAGCCCCGGTATTGATCGTTGACGACGACGATGGCTACACCGCTGAACAGGCCTTTGAAGGCGCTCTCACTTCGTTGGGCGTGCCCTACGTACTGGTTGAGAAAACTGTTCCGTTGGCCCTGCTCCAGCAGCACGAGCTGGTGATCTGGTCCGCCGGGCAAGCCGGCCGCTACCAGGGTCAACTCAACCTCCAAGAGATCGCCGATCTCAAGGCCTACCTGAATGCCGGCGGCAAGCTGTGGATGAGCAGCCCAAGGCTGGCGAACGCCTTGGGCTCTGGCACGACGGGCGCTGCTTCCGGCGTCGATCCGGCGATGCTGAGGGACTACTTCGGCGCCACTTACCCCATGTCGAGCCAGGCGGGCGGCGGAACAATCACCGGTTTGGGTCAGTCAATCGGCGGGTACGCCAGCTTCGAGCTACGTCAGTTCCCCGGCCGCGCCATCGAAGACTACCTGGACCCTGCGGTCAGCACAATCGGATCGGTGGTGCCGTTATTTGCCTGGTCCTTCGGTCACAACCTGGGGATGGAAGTGTTGGGCGATGCAGCGCACAATAACTTCCATGTGGTGTATTTCGGCTTCAACCTGTCACAGGTCATCTCCGGAGCCGACCGCCTGACGCTGACACAGCAAGTGCTCGACCGCATGGGCATCGCAGCGATATACTTCAACAAGGCAACCTACCTGACCCAGGAATCCACAGCGGTCAAGCTCACGCTGCACGACCCAGACGCGATTGCCCCACAGGTCACCGTCACGAGTGATGCACAACCGGCAGGTGTGGTCGTGGCTATGGCGCCGACCGACATCCCGGGGACCTTCACCGGCGTTCTGAATATGCAGAAGACCGGCTCCAAGGGCGGTGGGATCAAGGTTAATAGCACAGATACCTTGAAGGTTGTTTATGAAGACTCCCCGGATCACACGATCTGGTCCACCGCGGTGGTGTTGTTGAAAACGGATAAGGACCTGCCCGCGAATGTCTACCACGACTCGATCGAGATCGCTACCGATTCCAAGGACCTGCCCGTGATGGCTGTGGCAACCGACGATATCCGCGTGCAACAGGCACAGCTTTATTATCGCATCGCCGGTACCACCAGATATACCTTCCTGCCAATGGCGGAGACCGCCAACCAGGCGTACACGGCGATCATTCCAGCCTTGGAAGTGACCCCGCTGGGCACAGAATACTACATCGTAGCCCGAGATTCCAAGGGCACACTGACCTCCATTGGCTCGGGAGCGAACCCGATCTTTATCGTCGTCCAACCGCGAACGCTGACGACGCCGTAGATAAATGAAATAGCAGAAGGCTCGTCTCTTCACAGGGTTGACCAGGCGAGAGGCGAGCCTTTCCATATATAGTTTAATCTGGAGGGACGGATAATTCACTATTGACATTAACGGTGAAATCATGTAATATGTTGCCAGACGACATGTCGCCAATCTACCTATTTCTGGGGTGTGAAATGAGAGAACCGGTGGAAGTTCAAAACAGTCAGCCGATCACAGAAACCACTTATTTTATCCTGCTCAGCCTGGCGCCAGGGCCCGGACATGGTTACGCGATCATGAAAGATGTCCAAAAGCTCAGCCAGGGGCGAGTTTTATTGAGCACAGGCACGCTATACGGGGCGCTAAAACGCTTGCTAGAGCAAGGTTGGATCGAACGCGTCGACGATCCGTCCGCAGCGGAAAATGGGCGTGAGCGCAAAGCTTATCGCCTGACACAATTGGGACAGACTGCACTGGATGGTGAGATCGAGCGGCTGCACGCGCTGGTCACTGCCGCAGGTCAACGTGTAGCCGGGAA
>MGNS01000136.1:57305-64063 GCA_001795165.1 Chloroflexi bacterium RBG_16_57_11 | reverse complement strand
CGGCGGAAAACCTGGCCGGCATGGGTGTAGTGATCTGGATCGCCGATAGCAGCCGCCAGGCTGGCGACCTGAACGGTGCTCAAGCCTCTGACTTTCGTCCAGATCTGGTAAGGGGTCTGAGCGACCAGGTCAGCCAGGCGTCGTTCGAGAGCGGCGACGTGTGCCTGGACTTCATCCAGCAAGGTCAGGTCATGTTGCAAGAGTTCGCAGCGAATGGCAGCCAGTTCCGGGTCGGGCAGGAGCACTTTTTGGGCATAGGCGATGAGCTTGGCAGCGACCGATGGTCCCAAGCGATACTGGTGAGCGTGAAAAACCTGGACAAGCTGGGCAGGGAGCATCCTGGCAAGTTGGTGTGGGTTGGGACAGACCCGGATCAGGTGTTGCAGGGTCTGGCAGGTCCAGAAGTCCACCTCGAACAAGGGCGTATAGCGCTCTTTAGCTTCGTCGCCCAGGATCACCAAACCCGGGAAGATGCGGTCCAGGTGTCCGATGATCTGGTTCTTGAGCATGGCCTGGATCTTGACTTTGCCCAGGCGGGCACGGTCGAGTTGTTGCAGTTGTAGATAGACGCCGGTGGGTGGCTTGAAAGGTGTGCCTTCACCTCGCCGCAGCAAGTCGCCGATGGCGGCCACGTCGATCTCGTCGGTTTTCTCCCTGCGCATCAACTGCTGCTCACGGTTCTGCTTGACGGCAAAGCTATTGATGAGGATCACTGGCTGGGAGCGTTGCAACAGATGGCGGGCCAAGTTTTCGAAGTAATGACTGGTCGGTTCCATGCCGATCAGCACGAGCTGGGCGTTGGTGCGAGACCTGGCCTGATCAATGGCCTGACACAACTGATCGAACCCGCTCTGGAAGATGTCGATCTCGAAAGTTGGTGTCACAATCTCACCTAACCCGTTATGGATCATCACCACGTGAAAGTATTTGCTGATGTCCAGGGAGACGCACAAGATATGTTCCGAAGAAATACTCCGAGTGAGATCGGCGAAAGCTTGACCGCGTGCCCCTCGCAAATGGGCCGTACGTTTCTTGCTCATGGGAAATACCTCCTGTGTACGAAAGTCCCCACCGACGAGGCCAGAGCAGGAAATTGGTCATGTGCGTCTCCCATGGTTGGCAATGAGATCCGACCTCGCCGTTTGGTGGGGCGGAGGCACTTTATCTCACAGATCGGTGGCTTTGGTATCGGCCACCTGCAAATTCCATGATACCAGGAGGTAATAATGACAGACCAGATTGGGAGAGAGCGTGTAATCCAAACAAAAGACAAGTATGTGTCTGAGCTTCTGGAAAAACCGAATGTCGTCGGTGTGGGGATCGGAATAAAAGAGACTAGAGGCGAGCAGACAGGCGAGCTGAGCATGGTGATCATGGTGCGCCAAAAACTCCCGCTCGAGGGTTTAAAATCGGGGGTCGCCGTGCCAGCCGTGGTCGATGGTGTCCCAACCGATGTAATCGAAGTTGGCGAGCTGCGTGCCCTGCAATCTCGCACAGACCGGTGGAGGCCGGCTCCGGGTGGTGTGAGCATCGGTCACTACCGGATTACTGCAGGCACCTTAGGCTGTGTGGTCCGAGATCGACAGAGCGGAACCCGCCTGATCCTTTCGAATAATCATGTGCTGGCGAACAGCAACGATGCTTCCCCAGGTGACCTCATCCTTCAGCCCGGGCCGACTGATGGAGGGCAGGTTGGGGCAAACCGTATCGGTGTGCTGGAGCGATTCTGCCTGATCCAGTTCAGCGAATCTGAGCCCACCTGTGGCATCGCCAACAGCGTGGTGGAAATCGGCAATGCGATCGCCAGATTGCTCGGAGCGCAACACCGCTTGCTGGCAAAACGCATCGATCCACAGGCGGTCAACCAGGTGGATGCCGCCCTGGCCCGCCCAGATAATCCGGCTGACGTGCTCGATGAAATTTTAGCGATCGGCACAGTCAGCGGAATCGCCCCGGCAGCTCTGGGGATGGCGGTAAGGAAATCGGGCCGTACGACTGGCCTAACAACAGGCACCATAAATGTAATCGATGCTACGGTGAATGTCAGCTATGGCTCCGGGCGGACGGCCACTTTCGAGAACCAGCTCGTCGCCGGCCCCATGTCACAAGGTGGCGATTCCGGCTCACTGGTGGTTGATGGGGGCGCGCTACGCGCGGTTGGTCTCCTATTCGCCGGATCCGAACAGAGCACAATTTTCAGCCCGATCCAGTTGGTGTTGGATTGTCTGCAGGTGGATCTATGAGCCAGATTGAAAGTGAAGGCGCTTCCCTGGTCCAACGGGCCAGCGCGGTGAAAAGGGCATACCAGGCTGAGTTATTGTCCAAGGCAAATGTAGTCGGCGTTGGTGTAGGATACCGCACGATCGGTGGTCAGCGTACAGACGACATCTCTTTAGTGGTCATGGTCACAAAGAAAGTACCACAGACGCAGCTTTCCCCGCAAGATATCGTGCCAGACGAAATTGATGGCATCCCGGTTGATATACAGGAAGTGGGCATTGTCAGAGCCCAATAAGCGAAACCGGCCATCGGGTCCGGTTTACGCTGCTACGTATTACAGAGTCGAATTTATCGATATTCTCCTTTGAAAAACCGATAAGCACTCCTACATGCCCGTTCTGCTTTACTACACCTGGTTGTCGGTAGTTAATTAACCAGGCATTACTTGGTAATATAATTTGCCAGGATTTGCGCAGCCAATGTATGACCAGCGTTATTCCAATGGGTATCACTATAATTGTATAGTTCGATGCCTTCCTTAGCTTTTTCTTGAAAGTAAGGTGTCAAGTCTAAAAAGTCGATGTCATTTTCGACAGCAAAGGAGGAGACAGCCTGAACCTGCCCGTCGAGGTTTTGTTTTAAGAGCAATGGGTCTGGTGGTCTGGGCACCATTTCCAGAATGCTCTTGTCGTTTAGTTGTATGGATGGTGCGTCGCGGGTGATATCTGCTAGCACTTGCGGCGAATCGATGTACGGCAGGTAAACATGGGGTTCAGAGGGAAAATAAACCAACAGGAACCGAGCGTTCATTGATTGACTAATTTCTTTTGCTTCCAGAATCGCACGCTTCACAAGTTCGAAGTTGTGAGATTGCTCAACTTGTGATCTGGTCGTGGTTAGCACACCAACATATTGAGAGGTGAAAGCTAACTCCAGGTCTTGATTACCCAGATCGAGGTGGATCGGATAAGCGTAATCAGGGGGGTAGAGCCGATTCTTCACCAATTTCGCTCCGTAATTCACCAATCGAGGCACGATGAGCTTGTCCCAGAAACTTGCTGATTGGATATCGGATTCAATCCAATCCAGACCAGAGGCTTTCTTCTCCTCATAGCGCACCACATCCCAGAGATCATTACCCTCAAAATAAGCCAAAACGACCCAATCAGGTTCCTTATCGACTCCAAAAAGTTTAAGTGCTTCGACCTGAGTTTGGGTTCCCCAGCCCGAGTTACTCAGGTTCAGCGTTTTAAAACCTGTGACTTTGCTGAATTCATCAACTATATGTACTTCAGCTGAACGACCGAGGAAAGAATCTCCCAGGATCACCACATCAAAGTCGACGCCGTTTACTGGCGGTGTATTCAGAAAGCCATTTTCATCGGTCACAAAATGCAATAATTGTTTTTGCCCTTGCACATCCTGTCGAGGGCCGACAATTCCTTGGATCCCTTCGATGCCCGTTTCATCCTGGTCAAATTGAATCCAGCGGTCTTGCATCGGAGTGAAGCGGTACCCCACGCGGATAGGGTAATCAAGCAGATAATTCGATTTGCGCAGATACCTGCCTCCGCCAGGTGCATCCAGAACGACAGGCGACGGGATGAGGCCTGGCACCCTGCGGAGGAAAACCTCGATTAGAACCAGGCTGATGAGGATGCTGAAAGCGCCTATCAGTATGGATACAATCGTATTGGCCGTCCGCTTTGTACCCCAAAGGTAAAAGATAAATATGTTTATCCAACCAAAGAGCGCCAGTAATGCCACCTGAAATAAGGGTTCTCTACCAGGCGACCACCGTTGAGCCAGATTGTATACGAAGATCAAGAATGCCAGCGACGCCACCAAAGCTATCCACCAGAGAAATTCTGCTGCAGGTACAGGCAATCGGCGCCCTCTGTATCCAAAGCGTGCCCAAATTGCCGGCATAAAGATCGCAGCCAATAGCAGCGCTCCTAATAGGCTGAGATAGACTATTGTGAATGCGAAATATGATACCGAATATCTTTGTAAGATCTGCGCGTCTTTGCTCTGGTGGGTAATAATAGAACCCAACGGCAGGATCATGATGAATAGCGCGAACAGAGAAGCAAAGCGAAGTACTCGGAGACTGACAGGATGGTTTTCCATCGGCGAGTCATCCTGAAAGACAATTCACTATAAAAACCGCCTTTGGGCTGCGGGGAATGAAAGCCATACAAATCCGTAGATATGTTCCATGGTTCCATACAGCAAGAATATAACCAGCCAGTGTGGTTACCTTGTCCAGTAAAGCAGCCGACAAACAATCAAAACTGGATTTAAAACAAAGTATAGATAAAAGGACCTATCCCGGAGGCAGAGGCGAAAATCATAAGCAGACCAAACATTAGCAATATGACGATCATCGGTATAAGCCACCACAATTTACGCTGCCATAGGAATCCCAACAACTCACCAACGACCACGAAGTTCGATTTCATGCTGCGTAGGAAATTCTTCATTGATGACCTCACTTGCGGGTAATAAAACCGTCCATATATAGTGTATCTATATCACTTTTGCTAAAAGTATTCAAGGCGTTCGCCGGAGTCGTCACGATTGGTTCGCCTCGCAAGTTAAAACTTGTATTGAGTAAGACTGGTACACCAGTAGCTTGACCGAATAGCTCGATGATCCGGTAATATAGAGGATTCCAATCACGGCGCACCGTCTGTATACGTCCGGTGCCGCCTTGGTGGGTCACAGCCTGGATACGGTCACCCTGACTGTCTTTGGTTGGATAAACCATCAGCATGTAACGCAGAGGGTAGTGACGCTCAGGGTCATTCAGATCAGCATAAAATTGGTCTACTTTTTCTTCCAAGACTACTGGGGCAAAAGGCCGGAAGGGCTCTCTGAACTTAATTCGAGCATTGACGATCTCCTTCATTTCGGCCTTGCGCGGATCAGCGAGAATTGAGCGATTGCCAAGCGCCCGAGGCCCCCATTCAAAACGTCCTTGAAATAGACCAATAACCTTGCCAACCAGCAGATCATCTACGATCTTATGAGCTAATTGGCCTGTATCTTCCATGTATTCGTAGGAACGACCGGACGTGATAATGGATGTTTTCGTCTCTTCAGAGGTATAAGCCTTTCCCCAATAGGCGTGTTCCATCACAAATTTGCGCGGCTGACCTAGCAGAACATGATAAACATATAATGCTGCGCCCAATGCACCTCCAGAGTCGCCTGGAGCAGGTTGAATGAATATATCCTCGAAAGGCGTCTCTCGCTGGATACGCCCATTGGCAACCGAGTTCAACGCTACCCCTCCAGCGATACACAGTTTCTTAAGTCCGGTTTTCTTATAGGCATAGTTCGCCATCTTCAAGATAATATCTTCTGTCACCAACTGGATGCTAGCAGCAATGTCTGCATAATGCTGATTCTTCTGTGCTGTTCGTTCGTCCCATTCAGGGTGATCCTTCTTGGGGTGCGTGGTTGGCGTATAGAACATCGAATTGTGAACGCGTGGTTCACCCCATAACTTGACAAATTTGTCGCTAAAGGTGCGCTTGGTCGAGTAATGATACATGAAATAATCCATATTCAAGCGAAATCCACCGTCGTCAGCAACCTCGATGAGTTTGTAAACATCATCCACTCGATTGGGAAAACCATAAGGAGCCATGCCCATGACTTTATATTCGCCTTCGTTCACCTGAAAGCCCAGAAAAGCTGTAAAGGCAGAGTATAAAAGCCCAAGAGAGTGTGGAAATTTGATCTCATCGAAAAGATCGATTGAATTTACCCGGTGGGATTCCAATCTTTCAGCAGATTCGGAGACACGGCGTTTGCCGTTCACATTGTACGGTTCTTGCCACAATGCGGTCGCCTGCCCGACCGTCGCTGTGGTCCATTCCCCGACTCCATCAATAGTCAAGATTGCAGCCTCGTCATAAGGTGCGCAGAAAAAGGCGCTGGCCGCGTGACTTAGGTGGTGCTCAACAAAAAGCAACTTCTCATCAGGAATGTCTAATTTTGTCAATATGCGCCCGCGTATCCACAGTTTTTCATCAAACCAAGCAACCATAGCCTCACGGAAAACCGGGTAGGATCGCGGGAACGTCTGCAGATTCGACATCAGGATGCGCTCAAACTTTAGAAACGGCTTCTCGTAGAAAACCACATAGTCGAGGTCTTTTCCGGTTATCCCAGCAGTTTGTAGACAAAAATCAATGGCACGGTCTGGGAAACCAAAATCGTGCTTCTTGCGCGAGAAGCGCTCTTCTTCCGCGGCTGCTACAAGCATGCCATCATTCAGGAGAGCCGCAGCGGCATCATGATAATAGCAAGAAATTCCAAGAATGTACATTAACTGAGCCTCCGACTATCTTCCAGGGTCTTATCGCGAGTATTGCGTTCAATCCATTGGGGAGCATGATTAGACCTTAAAGCCAACGGATCGCCGAACAGACGGACCCCTATACCAAAGGGTAAAAAAATGGTGAAATAGAATAGCGTGAGGAATAATCGAGCGATCCAATCACCGATGACTAATGCAACGCGCTTCC
>MGNS01000136.1:52175-57289 GCA_001795165.1 Chloroflexi bacterium RBG_16_57_11 | reverse complement strand
TGCAACGCGCTTCCAGCCTTGCCAAATCCTTTGCGGTAAATTCATCATTACCAAACTCCTCTCCATAATCCAAATAGATTACACCTCACACCGGGGAATTAGACAATAAATCCACCCACCATTAATTAAAGTCAAAAATCGCCCTTCAACCTTGAGCAATTGTTTTATTAATAAAACCGCCTCTGCCTATAACGAAGATACAATTAGTGTTTTTTATGCTTTTCCCGCTTTTCCGCCTATTAAAAAATTTACATCTCAGGTATATATTTAGATAAGCTTAACCCACAATGGCCTATTTGTCAATATGATATTACCCATCTTCGGATGAGTGCTCGGATAAAAATGGAAGGAAACCCTTACATGTATATTTGACCCAACCAAAAAGTGTAGAGAGGTTCCCATGGACAAGTGTATCCGCATTCTCGAATTTTTAGAATATCTATTTGGGGATCCGAAAACAGCTCGACAAGAGATTGAGATCATTGCAGGGACCCTTGAAGCCTACTTACCTTGCAAGATATCGTGCCAGAAGAAATTGATGGCATCCTGGTTGATGTACAGGAGGTAGGTACGGTAACCGCCCTTCAGGTTTAGATTTCCCCCGGGTTGTGTGATTGAGTCGATCAACATCACTGGTTGATTGAATTAATTCATAACCAAATCCGTCACGTTTTTCGGAAAGTTGCGTCATAATGGTAGACACAAGGATTGAGCAAGCGCGATAATCTGCGAAGCCTGAAACCGCAAACCGGGGATGCAAAAGACATTTGTTGTGTGGATGTGCTGAGCGATAGACAGGATTGGGTCGCTTCAACCTTCGTGTAAGTCTGGGACAATAGGGGGTATATGATAAATCATAAGCGAAACCGGTCAGCATGGCCGGTTTACGCTTTTAATACATATCGAATCCAATAGCTGTCTCCAAAGTATCGTCATTGATGTAGATAGCTGATACTGATGAAGATCAAGGCCAGTAAAAATAAGCCTCCGCCAATCAAAGGTCCAGCGCTGATAACGGGGGTTTGAGCAATGACACCTGCAAAGCCCGTGATACACGCCAGTGCGTTGAAAATTAACAATATTCCGCCGGCACGCAGCGCTTTGTTTTCTTTATAATACAGTTTTTGGTAAAACTTTTCTCGCCTGCGCCTTCAGTACCTGTTGCTCGACCCACGGATAGGTGTGTCCTATGCCGTCTTTCAGGTAATGCTGGGCCTTCCAGCCGAGTGAGTATATCCGCTCGTTGCTGAAATTGCGCGATTGGACGCCCACCGGACCAGCAACGTGTTTCATGTGGATCTCCTTGCCAGAAGCTTCAATGACGGTCTTCACCAGCTCATCTACAGTGACATACTCCAGGCAACCGATGTTGACGGCGCCCTGCATGTCCGATTGCATCAACCGGTAGATACCATCCACCATGTCATCGACATAGGTATAGGATCGCACCGCGCTGCCATCCCCCCAAACTTCGATCGTGCCCCCATCTTCGGCTTCGGCCACCTTGCGGCATATCGCTGCCGGGGCCTTCTCCCGCCCACCGCGCCAGGTGCCTTCCGGACCGTAACAGTTTTGAAAGCGTGCGATACGCACCTGGATCCCACGGTTTCTGCTATAAGCTTCCGCGATGCGCTCAGCATACAGCTTCTCCCAGCCATATTCATTATCCGGATGCGCAGGGATAGCCTCAGCCTCGGTCATTTCCCGCTCGCCGGGCTGCATATCACGGTACACACACACAGACGACGAGAAGAAATAGCGCGGCACCCCGATTTCTGTGGCGTTATGGATCATATGAATGTTGATCAGGGCGCTGTTATGCATGATCTCACACTCAGCAGAGTGGATAAAGCCCATGCCCCCCATATCCGCTGCAAGCTGGTACACCTCGTCGAAAGCAACACCTGGCAAAGCGAGGGCTTTGCGACAGTTTTCTGCCTCACGTAAATCCAATTGGATGAATTCATCCGCAGCATTCGGTGACCATTCATGCTGCTTGATATCCACTCCACGCACCCAATAACCTTCACGTTGTAACCTCCTGACCAGATGACCAGCGATAAATCCTCCTGCTCCACACACCAATGCTCGCTTCATAGTAAAAAATCCTCCAAATCAAGATTATTTTCGTACACGGATCACACGGATCAACACAGAACAATTAGATTTTTTTCGTGTCCTTCCGTATACCGTACTACTTAAACCTCAATCGCTAACGCGGCGGATGATCACCCGGACGGCGTGCTCGATCGTTTGTTCAGATACCAGGATGAGATAGCCACCGCCGCCTGCCCCGGATACTTTCCAGCCTAGAGCGCGGTGGCGGTATTTATCGATCAGCTCGGGCATCGAATCGCTGACCATGTTTGGGAACATGGCGATCTGTGCTTCGTAGCCGAGGCGCACGCATTGCCCAAAGCCTGCCAGGTCCTTATTCAGCATCGCTTCCCAGCAACCCTCGGCGGCATCGGCAAGCTCCTTCGCGCCTACCCGGTCTATTCTCGTCCCAGATAGAACGTGAAAATCGGAGTGGCGGGGCCCAAGCGGGATCAGGTATAGCGCCTGCTCGATAAATTGCAGGATCGATTCGTCTTGAATGGAAGAGATTTTTTCGGGCCAGTAGTTCCCGGCGTAGTCGGCTTTATTCAGGCCTGGCATGGCGATACCGATCGAATCTTGGGAGCCGGAGACCTCCTCCGTGCCGGGTGGGTTGTCATAGGCAAACAAGATCCTGGCCAGCTTTTCCGGGTTATCTGACGGCAGACGCGGTCCCCACAGCTCGATTGCCTTTCTCCGTGTGCTGGTAGCCATACCGCTGCGCTCGTTAAATTCGATGGTTGGGTGGATCGAGATGGTCAAAACCGGTCCTGGGTAATATCTGGATACGAAAGGCTGATCCAGCCAGCCTCCGCATACATCGATGCGATAGGGGATGGAGGTATGGTTTCTAAGCGCGGTGGTAGAGTGTGGAGCCAGCCCAGGATAAGGCTCGCGTCTCAAAATCATGTATTCGACGCCTAGCTCCGCACACAGTTTTTCCTTCTCGAGGAGATTTCCATCTTCATTGACAATAAAGATATCCGGATGAATCTCTCGCAGCTCGTTCTCGAAGTCCAGCATCCCGGAGCCTTGCGAAATAAAGGCCTCCTTCACGTAAGCGAGTGACTGGATCATATACTGGCGCTCCTGCTCGCTGTTCACTGTCGGTCGCCCTTTTAGCTCGAAAATGGTGCGATCTGAGCCAATGGCGACATACAGATCGCCCAATTTGGCCGCTTCCTGGAAGAATGCCACATGCCCACTGTGGAGCATATCGAAGCAACCGCTGACAAAGACTTTTATCGTCATAATGGGATTACTTTGGACTCTGAGTTTTACGAATATTTGTCAGCCAATTGATCATAGTTAATCAACCACGGGCCGAAGCGACGATCTTTTCAATCTTAACTTCAAACTCTCGTGCCTCAGTTGGGTTCACATATCCGGTAACAATTTCAAAGGCAACCTTAACCCCGCCGGGGATCAGCTTAATATTCCCTTTGGCTTTTTCAGCAGTGTATCCTTCAGGCTCAGCGGTGGAAGGCATGGCAAAGCCCAGCGCCTGCTGGTCGGCGGTGCGGACAATCCAGCGAATGCACTTATCAAGCTGCGCCGGACGGAAGCGCACATAATCGGCGCTGCCATCCGGATGTACATGCATGCTGTGCGCCCAGCCCTGCTCATCTGCCAGGTAATCGATAGCGAAAACTACCTCAGGATCGAATACCTTGTCTGGGGTAAATACATGATGACGCTCAGGGTGTTCTTTCAGCTCTTGTAAAAAATCTACATAGCCTGGGCCTGGGCGGATATGTGACGGTATGGATAGCCGGACGCGCACGTGCTCCGGCGTCGGCAGAGCCGAATAAACCATGCGCCCATCATCAACCGGGCGAAAGTTGATATGCGCCAGGTACATCCACTCCATCGGGGAGCGCTTGAGATTATGGATGGTGAGAGCGATGTGCAGAAGACTGCTCTTCCGGTACAGCTTAACCACTGGCTCAGCGGTGTAATTGTGGTTAAAGGCGACAATATGGTGGTACTGACCTCCCAGGCCGATATACTCGCCGCCTTCATCTTCGCCCAGAATGACCCAGGCTTTTCGGTATGGAGCATTGGGCAGCTCGCCATGCAGCGGGTGGCTGTCCTGCGCCGATGGCACACCCATCGCCGTGGCGCCACAATGGAGCAAGAAACCACCATAGGTCTCCAGGTATACTCGGGTAGGTTGCGGCTCTTTGAAGAAGGATGTCATCCCCAACGGGCGTCCGCCGAATTCCGCCGACCAGATCTGCTGTCCCTGGAAGGGCAATATCACGACCTCGCCTTGCTCATTCTTCAGGCGCAGCGCACACACGCCGCTTTCGAATTGAAAGGTACAGGCTGATAAACCGTCCGCTTCCACCATGTTACGCTCGATTGGGGAGAATTGTTCAGGAATGAGATGAAAAATGGCTTCTTTCATGATAGTCACCTTGTCGAAAGATCTTTCGATGGTTTATTTATCCGGGTACAATGCAGTCTGAGTGTTCATCCAAGAATCCACGCGGGCTATTATATTATTAAAGGTCGGAACCAACACCCCGATCTCTGAAATTGATGGGTTCCTGTTCGTTAAGACATTTGTCAAGACATTTGTCCCTGTATAAACCTTGTGACCGATGCTTTAGCTTGATCATCTTAGATGGGAAAAAGGATACCGATTATGCCCCTGCGTCATTTTATCGACACACAAGATTACACCAAACAGGAGCTGCTCGACATCATCGAGCTGGCTCGGAGGATTAAAGCCGCCGATATGCAAGGCTGCACGCCCAGGCTGTTGCAGGACGCCTCGCTGGCGATGCTTTTCGAGGAGCCATCCACCCGCACACGTGTTTCCTTCGAAGTCGCTATGACCGAGCTGGGCGGGCATGCCCTGTACCTCAAGCCCGGCGAGATCCACCTGGGGGTGCGCGAATCGCTCTACGACACCGCCAAAGTGCTGTCACGGATGTGCGATATCATCGAAGCCCGCACACTTAAGCACGAGACCATCCTGGGGCTGGCACAGCACGCCGAGGTGCCGGTGA
>MGNS01000136.1:49922-52167 GCA_001795165.1 Chloroflexi bacterium RBG_16_57_11 | reverse complement strand
CTGACTGACTACAACCACCCCACCCAGGTGGTATGCGACGCGCTGACCATGCTGGAGTACAAGCCTGACGGTAAGCCTTTGGAGGAGCTCAATGTCACTTTCATCGGTGACGCCACCAATGTGCTGTCGTCGTTAATGCTCATCTGTACCCGCCTGGGGATGCACTTTACGCATGCCGCACCCAAGAAATATCAGCCGCCTGCCAAATGGCTAAGCCTAGCACAGGCCAACTGCAGCGAGTCCGGCGGCTCGGTCACCGTGACCGAAGATCCTGTCGCTGCAGTACGCCGGGCGGATTTCATCTACACCGATTTGTGGTGGTGGGTGGGGCAGGAAGACCAGATTCCCGAGCGCCGGGCTGCCTTCATGCCAACTTACCAGGTGAACCTGGAGCTGTTTAATAAAGCTCCTTCGCACTGCAAATTCATGCACTGCCTGCCGGCCTCGCGTGGCGTGGAGGCCACCGACGAGGTCATGGACCATCCCCGCTCGATCATTTTCGATCAATCCGAAAATCGCCTCCACATCGAGAAGGGGCTGCTGGTATACCTGCTCTACCCCCGCTTGAAGCGCCCCAGCAGTGAGATCAAAGCCTATCACCAGGCCCAGGTTGAAGCGCTGCTTGCCAAGTTAGAATCACGGACGCCGAGGCAGCCTGAGTGAAATCGAAGTATGTCCAATAAACTAACCTCCACCCCCCGCCGGGATGGCTTTCATATGCCGGGCGAATTCGAGCCCCATCGCGGCACCTGGATGCTCTGGCCGCAGCGACCGGACAACTGGCGCAACGGCGGCAAGCCTGCCCAGGTGGCTTTTGCCGCCGTGGCTAACGCAATTGCACACTTTGAGTCGGTAACTATTGGCGTCAACCCCGACCAGCTTGCCAACGCCCGACACATCCTTCCACCTCAAGTGCGCGTGGTCGAGATGGCCAACAACGACGCCTGGATGCGAGACTGCGGGCCAACCTTCGTGGTCAATGGTCAGGGCGACGTGCGTGGGGTCGATTGGATCTTCAACGCCTGGGGCGGTCTGATCAACGGGTTGTACTTCCCTTGGGATCTGGACGCTGCCGTGGCACAGAAAGTTTTGGAGATCGAGCGGATCGTCTGCTACAAGGCTCCCCTGGTGCTCGAAGGCGGCTCGATCCATGTGGATGGACAGGGCACCTGCCTGACCACCGAGGAATGCCTGCTAAGCCCGGGTCGCAACCCCGACCTGACCAAGGACCAGATCGAAGCCCATTTGAAAGAATACCTGAACGTCGAAAAGGTGTTATGGATCCCACGGGGCGTATATAGGGACGAAACCAGCGGTCATGTAGACAATTTGTGCTGCTTCCTGCGTCCGGGCGTGATCGCCCTGGCCTGGACAGATGACCGCTCTGACCCGCAGTATGATCGGTCCAGCGAGGCGTATGATTTTCTGATGGCCGCCACCGACGCTCTCGGACGGAGGCTCGAGGTGCATAAGATCCACCAGCCACAGCCGGTCTTGATCAGCTCTGAAGAATCCGAAGGTGTGGATGTTATCGAAGGAACCACCCCACGCCAACCCGGCGACCGCATGGCGGCATCTTACATTAATTTCTATTTCTGCAACGGCGGCGCCATTGTGCCGACTTTCAACGATCCAAATGACAGGGCGGCGCTGTATAAGCTGCAAGACCTGCTGCCAGAGCGTCAGGTGGTTGGCATCCCCGCGCGTGAGATTTTACTTGGCGGCGGGAATATTCACTGTATCACTCAACAACAGCCGTTTGGTAAATTGAAACAGAGGGTTTTGACGACCTCCTTCATCGCAAAAACACCCTAATTCGACTATTCATTCTATGAAGCTACCACTTGGTGTAGCTATCGCTCATTTTTCGGTATTCGAGGAATGGCTCGTTGATCGCCTTAGCGGCCAGGATAATCTGGCAACCTTCTTCAAGGGTTGAAGACCAGAAGAAGGCCTCGTCCAGGGTCTGCCCGGTGGCAAAACTGCCATGACCACGCAACATCACAATCTTGTAGTTTTGAAGGGCGTTAGCCAGTTTGTTTGCCATCTCGGGGGTGCCTGAGGCAAACTCCTCCCAGATGATCGGCACTTTCTTCAGCAGGTAAGAACCCTCATTATCAATCGGGACGATCTCCTCGCGCGAGAGCGAGAGCGCAATGGCGGTGCGCGGGTGGCAGTGGCAGATGGCCAAGGCCGGGGTTTGCTTGTAAATCTGGCGATGGACGATCAGCTCGGTTGAAGCCAG
>MGNS01000136.1:49533-49897 GCA_001795165.1 Chloroflexi bacterium RBG_16_57_11 | reverse complement strand
CGTTCTTCTCCAAGCCTGTCTCGATCAGGTCATGCGGCTTGAGATTCCCCAGCATCGCGCCCCGTCGCTTGATAATAATGCGGTCTCCCAGCCGGATGCTGATATTGCCTCCGTGAGAGGACACCATATCGGCGGTATACAGATCGCGACCGATCTCGCGGCACATTTCGTAAATTCGCTCGTCCACCATCACACACTCTCCATCAAATTCACTAAGCCCAGATCAGCCAGTTTCGCTGGCCTGGGGATGCCATGCTCATCCCAACCGCGGGCGCGGTAATACTCTTTCAGCATTGGCTCGAGCCTGCTCACCCAACCTTTGCTGGGTCCTTCAGCCACAGGCTCTTCCAAAAGCCGCGGCGGC
>MGNS01000136.1:49100-49478 GCA_001795165.1 Chloroflexi bacterium RBG_16_57_11 | reverse complement strand
ACGCTCACCAATCCGGATCAAATCCCCTGTGGAGAACTGTAAGCCAGTCACCGAGGTCAGCGTGCGCGCAAAATATTCTTCCGCCACGCCCATGTTGGTAAACTTACAAATCACCAGCGAATCGATTGCGGCCATCGCATTTTGATGCAGAATGACAAAGCTTGACTTGCCCTGCACCTGGAAGCGGTCGATCAGCTTGGGTAGCCCGAGAACCTCCAGACCAAGCATGTTGCCACGCATGTGACAGGCGCCTCGGTTAGAAGTGGCGTACAGCAATCCCTGGCCTTGCATCCCGCGCGGATCATAGGCAGGCATCTCCAGGCCTTTGACGCTCATCGACAATTCCGGGTGACCATATCGGCTGGCGAAGCGGAGGCT
>MGNS01000136.1:46564-49088 GCA_001795165.1 Chloroflexi bacterium RBG_16_57_11 | reverse complement strand
GCTCCTCGCCCAAACCACGCCGGTAGCCGATATCCTCCAGCGCAGGAGCCAACAGGTCGGCGCGGCCGAAGCGCAGGTCAGAATCCAGGTAACCCTTCTCGGACAGCTCCATGGCGCAGGCGATGGTCGAGCCGGCTGAGATGGTGTCAATTCCCAGGTCATTGGAGATGGCGTTGGCTTCAATGATCGCTGCCAGGTCGTCGATGCCGCAAGCAGCTCCAAAAGCCCAGGTTGTTTCGAATTCCGGGCCTTCTCCTTCAACTTTTTCTGTCTTCGTGATGCGTGTGCAACCGATCGGGCAAGCCCAGCAGGAGGCGTTCTTCACCAGGTAGTTTTCGGTCAATGCCTCGCCGGAAATGGCCTCGGCGCCTTCGAACTGTGATTGCTGGAAGTTGCGCGTAGGAAGCGAGCCAACCGCGTTGACGAGATTCATCACCACAGAGGTGCCAAATTCCGGCAGAGCCTGGCTGGTAAGCGGACTGGCGCGCAGCAGCTTGCGCGATTCATAGAGAAGAAATTTAAAGCGCTCTTCATCCAAAATCTCCGGGCGTAACTTCCCTTCAACCACGATCGCCTTCAGATTCTTGCTGCCCATCACAGCCCCGGGGCCGCCGCGCGCCAGCGAGCGCTCGCCGTCATTCATAATCGCCGACATGCGCACCAGGTTTTCACCTGCCGGCCCAATGCACAGCACGTTGCGTCGATTATTATTTTGCCCCAGGAGAGCGGTCGTCTCGCGCACGCGCTTGCCCCATAGGTGGGACGCGTCATGCATAACTACCTGATCCATTTTGATTTCGATCCATACCGGTTTTTCGGCCCGGCCGCGTACGATCAGGGCATCCCAGCCAGCTTTCTTGAACTGCATACCCCAAAAGCCGCCAGAGTTGGCGTCCAGCACCGTCCCGGTCAGCGGACTTTTGGTGCTAACCGAAAAACGGTTGCTGGTCTGGTAGCCGGTAGCTGTCAGTGGCCCACAGGCGAAGATTAACCCGTTCTCCGGCGACAGAGGCTCAACCTCCGGACCGACCAAATCCCAAAGCAAACGAGTTCCAAGCCCGCGCCCACCCAGGTACTGCCGAGCCATTTCCATGTCCAATGGATAACTTTGTATCGCACCATTTGTCAAATCTATATCTAATACCTTACCGGCCCAACCATTCATAATATCTCCTTCAGTGTAAGGGCGAAGCATTGGGCAGTTAATCCTTGAGCGAAACTGTCGGTAATTCGCCCAATGCTTCGCCCCGACCGATCATCTTTCACGGCGCGAAAGCTCCTTCTTTTCATACTCACGCACCCGATCTAACCAACCTGCTCCCACCGGCACACCTTGCTTTAAACAATAATAATCCCAAACCGCGCCGAAGGGTAAGCTCTTTTGCTCCTCCATCAACGCCAGGCGAGCACCAAAATCACCCGCTCTCTCCAGCTGGCGGAGCTGCTCGATCGGCTCCAGCAGAGCCACCAACAAGGCCCGCAAAGTATTTCGCGCTCCAATCACCCAGGCAGCCACGCGGTTGATGCTGGCGTCGAAATAATCCAGGCCGATATGCACCCGGCTCAGGTAATCCCCACGCACAATCTCCTGCGCGATTGCCTGGAGCTCATCGGTCAACGTCACAACATGGTCGCTATCCCAGCGCACCCCACGGCTGACGTGCAATAATACCTCATCAAGGAATATCAAAACGGCTGACAGCTTATCCGCAATCCCCTCGGTGGGATGGAAATGCCCGGCATCCAGGCATAGCAAGGTTTGATTCGCCACAGCATAGCCCAGGTAGAACTCCATCGAGCCGGTTACGTAGCTTTCCGAGCCGATTCCAAATAGCTTGGGCTCCACAGAGTCCAGGTTGTAGCGCCGGTCGAATTTATGAGCCAGGATGGCATCCAGCGATTCTTTCAATATTTGCCGCGGAGTTGCGCGGTCTGCGGGGGAATCTTTAAAACCATCCGGTATCCAGATGTTTGTCACACAGGCTGTGCCCAAAGCCTGCCCGAAAAAAGCCCCGATCTCCCTGCAAGCAAGGCAGTGGTCGATCCAAAAACGCCTTACACCGGGGTCGTAGCTGGAGAGCGTGAATCCGCTCTCCGCCAGCGGGTGTGAAAACAAGGTGGGGTTAAAATCCAGGCCGTGACCATTCTGGCGCGCCCAGTCGACCCAGCTGACGAAATGCTCTGGCCGCAGCGCATCGCGCGCCACTCGCGATCCGCCCGTCTCAGCATATATTGCATGCAGATTTAACCGGTGCGTGCCTGGTATGAGGCGATATGCCTCGTCCAAATCGCTGCGTAATTCATCGGCGTTGCGCGCCTTGCCAGGATAATTGCCGGTCGCCGCCAGACCGCCGCCCAGCTCGCCACCGGGCGACTCGAAGCCGCCGACATCGTCACCCTGCCAGCAATGCAGGCTGAGCGAAATTGCGGAGAGTGTCTCAAGGGCCTGTTCAGTAGCCACGCCGGTTGCAGTATAACGCTCGCGCGCCAGGGTATAGGCTTGTTCGATCTGCCGCTCGGTGAT
>MGNS01000136.1:43079-46530 GCA_001795165.1 Chloroflexi bacterium RBG_16_57_11 | reverse complement strand
GGCGAAGCATTTGGAGAGCGAGGCCTTGGTAATGCGGAGGCCCATTCGCCAAAAGCATCGACCTTACTCACCTTTAGAAGATAGTCTGCTGCACGCCGAAAGCCTGGCAAATCTCGCGGATTTCACCTGGAGCTAGCCCGTCTGCCGGCTCGCCAGCGACCAGGTTGAGGTACTCGTAGCGAGCGGCTGCTTCGGCATACTCGATCCGGTCGGCAGCCCGTTTGACTGATACGTCGGACCGCGCCATCGCCCCATGCTTGCACCATATTACTACACGGTGCCGCCGTAGCGCCTGGATGTTATCGGCCATCAACTCAGCCGAGCCTGGAACGTGAAACGGCACCGGTCCGATGCCCTCTGGAAGATTGATGATCAGCTCTGGCTGCCAGCGAAGCAGATGCTGGTTTAGATAGGCTGAATCACGGTAGCGCGGGATATGGCTTAGATAAGTCAGGTGCGGCGGCTGGGCATGGATAAGCGCGTGAAAATTAGTGCCTGAATGCAGTACCTGGTCGTAGTGCACCGCCAGGTGCGAGTTGAATTCACTGGTCAGGCGTTCGAACAGCCTGCCCGAGGCGGTGTACAAACTCGCACGTAGGCCACCCTCCTGGACCACCACGCAGCCCAGGTTTGCCACTGGATCCAGGATGATCTCACGTAACCTCCGCCCCGAACCACTGACCAGGAAAGTTTTACCCTCCAGTCCGGGGACGGGTTGTGGAAGATCGATCGTTTCCATCACCGAGAATTTACGCCGTGGCTCCACCGGCCACCCGATATACACTGAGATGTTTCCAGCCGCGCCTTCACTGGCTTCGATCTCGGAAAGCCGTCGACCGGCTTCACCGATCATGATAAGCATCTCGTCGAATTCGGGAAATGGTGATTCAAGCATCGTGTTTTACCTTTCATTGGGAAATCCAGCGATACCTTTTCGACCATTATAACGGCTGGGTATCCCATTCGTGGTTATTGTAATTTCAGCCAGCGCCTATACGCCTCTTCCCAAACCTCCCGCTGACCAGGCTCAAATACTTCCAGCGGGAATGAGCGGCGCACAAGCTGGCGCGCCTCGGCCAGAGAGGACAGCCTTCCCAAGGCCATCGCCTGCGTCAACAGGTTGCCGATTGCAGTAGCTTCCACTGGGCCGGCGATAACCAGCTTACCGGTGGCGTCGGCAGTAAATTGGTTGAGCAGGCGGTTCTGGCT
Organism: Chloroflexi bacterium RBG_16_57_11; assembly: GCA_001795165.1. Classification (GTDB taxonomy): domain Bacteria; phylum Chloroflexota; class Anaerolineae; order Anaerolineales; family UBA4823; genus RBG-16-57-11. Next base: position 45,321 of record MGNS01000136.1, on the reverse strand, counting down.
GCCACCGCCAACAATGTGAACCGCCTCCAAAGTATAGCCCAATGCTTGCTCCAGTTGGGCAATCGCTTTGCGGTATGCCAGCGCAAGGCTTTCCAGGGCGCAACGCACAAACTCACCCACCGTCTCAGGGACAGGCTGGCCGCGTTCCTTGCAATACCCTCGTATGCGACCCGGCATCTCCCCTGGGCTGAGGAAAACCGCCGAGTTGGGATCCACCAAACTGCGGAAGGACGGCGCCTCCGCAGCCAGTCGGGTCAGGTCGGCATACGAATATTCCTGACCGGCAGCCGCCCAGGCTCTGCGGCATTCCTGGACCAACCAAAGTCCACTGATGTTCTTCAGAAAGCGAAATGATCCGCCGATCCCACCCTCATTGGTAAAATTAAAGCTCAGACTTTGCTCGCTGATGACCGGCCTGGTGGTCTCACTGCCCACCAGCGACCACGTGCCGGAGCTGATGAAAACGATCCGGCCACTCTCAGCCGGGACGGCAGCTACTGCCGAAGCTGTGTCATGACTGCCTACCGCGACCACTGGCAGCGAGGCAAGCTCTCCCTCCCGGGCAACGTCTGAGCGTAAATTCGCCAGGACGATTCCAGGTTGGACGAGGGGTTGGAAGAGGCGTTGAGGAATATCCAGCGCATCGAGTACATCCCAGGCCCAGTCAGCAGCAACCGGGTTGTAACATTGCGTGGTGGTGGCGATCGTGAACTCGGAGGCTTTGCGCCCGGTCAGCCAGAAATTAAACAGATCGGGCATGGTCAGCAATGTAGAAGCGCAATCCAGCTCAGGGGAGTTCTCCAGCCGCATGGCTAATAATTGATACAGGCTGTTGATCTGCATGAATTGTATGCCGGTTTGGCGGTAGATCTCCTGGCGGGACAGGCGCTCGAAGGCCGTTTCCAGCATCCCATCAGTTCGGTTGTCTCGGTAATGATACGGGTTGCCAAGCAGGTTTCCGGCGTCATCCAGCAGACCGAAATCTACGCCCCAGGTATCCACCCCGAGGCTGGCCAGTCCCCCCGTTTTACGCCCTGCCAGGCGTAAGCCATGCAGGATTTCGCTCCACATTCGCAGCACATCCCAGTGTAAATGCCCGTGGATGCGCACCGGACCGTTTGGAAAGCGGTGGATTTCCTCGAGGCTCAGGCGTTCCCCTTCCAGGCTCCCCAGGATGAGACGCCCGCTTTCGGCCCCCAGATCAATGGCAAGGTAATGCTCGGCCGCCATTGCCAGGAGTTATCCGTAAACCGGTCCGAAGTTTGCGCTGGCGCGGTAATCGGCGGCTTCCAGATCGCTGGTGCCAAAGGCAGTCCAGGCGCTAGGGCGGAATATTTGCTCTTCCGGCACGTTGTGCATGCACACCGGGATGCGCAGAATGGAAGCCAGGCTGATCAGGTCGGCGCCAATGTGGCCGTAGCTCAACGCCCCGTGATTTGCGCCCCAGTTGGCCATCACGCTATAGACGTCGCGAAAGGCGCCTGCGCCGGTCAGGTTAGGCACGAACCAATGCGTCGGCCAGGTGGGATCGGTTCGCTCGAGCAGCTGATGGTGCACCTCTTCCGGCAGGTTCACCGTCCAGCCTTCAGCGATCTGCAGCACCGGTCCCAAACCCTTGACCAGGTTCAAGCGGCACATCGTCATTGGCATGCCACCACGTCCCAGGAAGCTGCTGGAAAAACCGCCGCCGCGGAAGTACTCGGTCCGGCCTGGATACCAGGTGGTGGCTTTCAGGCATTTCTGCGCTTCTTCAAGCGTCACCTGCCACCAGGGCTTGATCGCCGGGCGACCATCGATCTCATGCCAACCGGTAGCATCCAATGAGCAGGCGCCAGAGTTGATCAGGTGAATCATGCCGGCGGAGGCCACTCCGGAAAGCTCGTAGCCAGTAACGCGCCTGACCGCCGCCGGGCTCCAGTAAGTGCGGACATCGGCGAAAACCTGGCCGGTGTTGGTCAACAGGTGGCCAAAGAGCATCGAAGCGCCATTCAAGCTGTCGTTCTCGGTGGCCAAGACATATGGCTGGCGCGGCCCGTTCCAGTCAATTGAAGTGTTCAGCATGGCCTCCAGGAAATCGCCATTGGGCTGGAAGTCGGTCCACTGGCGTTGGCCCTGGAAGCCACCCAGGATGGCGTTGTGCCCCAGAGCCTCTTCCCCAAAGCCAATCTCAGCCAATTGCGGGTTGCCTACCATCAGATCGCGGGCGATTATCATCATTTTGACGACTTTCTCCCAATCCAGA
>MGNS01000136.1:42837-43039 GCA_001795165.1 Chloroflexi bacterium RBG_16_57_11 | reverse complement strand
ATTCCCGGCCTTCCTTACAATTTTCTTTCACCCACGGCATAGCCCGCTGAAATTCTGCCGGGTCGTAAATGCCCTGCTCGATACGGCGCAGAAACTCCACCGATTCGACCACCTCGACCCGCATACCGAGATAGGTCTCGAAGAACGGGTGATCCGCAATCGAGCCAGCGATGCCCATCGATACGCCGCCGATTGAGAGGTA
>MGNS01000136.1:41779-42713 GCA_001795165.1 Chloroflexi bacterium RBG_16_57_11 | reverse complement strand
GCCGGCAGGCCCTTCTGGTTGTGCGCGGCCAGCACCGCCGCCAGGTAAACTGCACCCGGTCGCTCGGTGCCATTGAATCCCCAAACTGCCTTCGGGATGAGCGGATCCATATCCATCGTTTCCGAGCCATAACACCAGCAAGGCGAGACGGTGATTGAAAGGCCAACCCCAAGGCGAGCGAATTTCTCGGCGCAGGCGGCGGCTTCGGCCACGCCACCGATATTGGTATCCGCGATGACACATTCCACCGGCTGGCCATTGGGATGTCGCAGGTTCGACGTAAGCAGGTTAGCCACTGCATGCGCCAGGGCCATGGTGGAATCCTCGAGCGATTCGCGCACACCGTTCAATCGCCCATCGATGGCAGGGCGTATACCGATCCTGGGCAGGTTTCCTACCCAGTAGTTAGGGCCAACGGTGTCAGACATTTCATTACCTCCTGCGGGTAGATGATAGGATGGATGGATCCGACCGCAATTGCGCCATTTCTTTTCCACAGCTGCACGATGCGCGCAGCACCAGGCGCGCGTCCAGGGTAATATGTTTAATCGAGCTGTCCGGCTCGCGAATGCGATCCAGCATTAAGCGCGCCGCCTGTACACCGATTTCGTAATCGGGTTGGGCTACCACCGTCAGCGGTGGGCGAAGCGAGGCAGCCCAGGGCATGTCGTCGTAACCGATCACAGCGATATCCGCGGGGATTTCTACCGCCTGGTCATTGACATATTGCAAAGCGCCGAGGGTCATCACGTTATTGGCGATGAACACCGCAGTGGGGCGATCCGGGTTTTCCATCAGAGCACGCATCGCCCGGTAGCCTCCCTCCAGGGTGTAACCACCGACCTGGATTAGCGCCGGGTCAAGGGGTAGGCCAGCGAGGCGTAAGGCTTGCTCATAACCGGCCTGCCTTTCAACGGCGGTGCTGATGTGGTTA
>MGNS01000136.1:37993-41752 GCA_001795165.1 Chloroflexi bacterium RBG_16_57_11 | reverse complement strand
TGGCCTTCCTGGATGAAATGGCTCACCGCCTGACTGGCGGCTTGGAGGTTTGCGACCTGGACCGTGTCCACCTGTAGGTCCCCAGGTGTGCGATCAATCGCAACCAGCGGGACACCGGCATCACGCAAGCGACCGAAATTGGCCGTATCCTGAGAGTTGACGGCGGCAAAAATAACCCCCGAGACGCCTTCGCTGAGGAAGTTATTGAGATGCGTTTGCTCGCTGGCAGGTGAATCAAAGGTATTCCCTAATAAGGCCAGGTATCCCGCCTCCTGAAGGATGCGGTCGATGCCGACAACGATGCTGGCGAAGAAGGGGATCTGGATATCGGTGACTAACACGCCGATGATCCTGGCTTTGCGCTCGCGCAAACGGCGGGCGGCCTGGTTCGGGCGGTAGCCCAGCTCATGGATGGCCCGGCGGACGCGCTGCTCCAGCTCGGGGCGGACGCCGCCTTTACCACCAACCACCCGCGAGACGGTAGCGATCGAGACGCCGGCGTTGGCAGCGACATCATTCATCGTCGGGCTGGAGGGCTGCATGGGTTTCTGCGGCGAGTGTGGCAAGCTCATCCGTACCGCCTTTGTAATCGTTTACAATTCTAACTGAGGGCGGGATAGCTGTCAAGCCTGTTTTCAGGGCGTAAATCTCCTGTTTTTTTCCTTAGTTCGTTTGATTATTTGAGTTTTTTATCGATATTTAGGGAATAATATCTACATTTCGACAAAATGATTATCGATCCAGATATTGACATTGAAAAAACACCATGCTAAAATGTAAACGTTTACAAAGCTGACTTGTGGGCAAATGGATATCTCATCTTGCCAGCAGATTATTTCTCCTCACCCCTTCTGCTCCAGAACGACCGGCTGCCTGCCGGTGATGGCGGCTTTTTCCCCTGTGCCAAATTACATACCCGATGTACAATAGGGTTCTGAATTGATCCTCAAGACAAAGGGAAGCAACAATGGGTGAAGTCATTCTAAAGCTAGAGGACATTACCAAGACCTTCCCGGGCGTGCTGGCGCTAGACCAGTGCCAATTTGAGCTGCGATCCGGTGAGGTGCACGCTTTAGTCGGCGAGAATGGCGCCGGCAAGTCCACTATGATGAAAGTGCTGGCAGGGGTTTATAAGAAAGACGCCGGGCGCATCCTGTACAAAGGGCGCGAAGTCGAGATCCCCAACCCGCGCGCGGCCCAGCTCCTGGGTATCAGCATGATCCACCAGGAGCTCAACCTGATGCCCCATCTGACCGTGGCGCAAAATATCTTCATCGGCCGCGAGCCACGCTCCCGTTCGCGCCTCTTCCTGGATGAAAAAGAGATCAACCAAAAAGCCGAAGAGCTCTTCTCGCAGATGCATCTCAGGCTTGAGCCCCGCACCAAGGTCGCCGATCTGACCGTCGCCAAACAGCAGATGGTCGAGATCGCCAAGGCCCTTTCCTTCGACGCCAGCGTACTGATCATGGACGAGCCGACGGCCGCATTAACCGACACTGAGATCGAAGAGCTTTTCCGCATCATCCGCCAGTTGCGCGAGAAGGGCGTGGGCGTGGTGCACATATCGCATCGACTGGAAGAGCTGAAGCAAATATCCAACCGCATCACGGTGATGCGCGATGGGCATTACATCAACACCGTCTCTACTCAGGAAGCGACCATCGACCAGATCATCAGCATGATGGTCGGTCGCACAATCTACGAAGCCACTCCAGAAATCCCTGAAAAACCAAGCCAGGAGGTAGTGCTGGAGGTCAAAAACCTCAACCGCGGCAAGACTATCAAGGATGTCAACTTCGAGTTAATGAAAGGTGAGATCCTGGGCTTTGCCGGCCTGGTAGGCGCCGGACGCACCGAGGTGGCCCGAGCCGTTTTTGGTGCCGACCATATCGATAGCGGTGAAATTTACGTGGAAGGCAAGCGCGTGCACATTCGCCGCCCGCAAGATGCCGTCCGGCACGGTATCGCTTACCTGTCTGAGGATCGAAAACGCTATGGCCTGACGCTGAGCATGGACGTGGAATCCAACCTGGTGCTGGCGGCGTTTAAAAAGTTTACCAGCTACCTGGGATGGGTGAACAGCAGCAAGACCAACACAACCGCTAAAAAATACACCAGCATGCTGGCCATTAAGACCCCCAACCTGCAGCAGAAGGTCAAGTTCCTGTCCGGCGGCAACCAACAAAAAGTCGTCATTGGCAAATGGCTGACGGCGGATACCAATATCCTGATCTTTGACGAGCCGACACGCGGCATCGACGTAGGCGCAAAAAGCGAGATCTACCACCTGCTTAACAGCCTGGCGCAACAAGGCAAGGGCATTATTATGATCTCATCAGAGTTGCCCGAAATCCTGCGCATGAGCCACCGGGTGGTGGTGATGTGCGAAGGCCAGATCACCGGTGTTTTAAGTGCGGCTGAGGCTACCCAGGAAAGCATTATGAAACTGGCGACCCTGCGCAGCGGCATCGTCCGCAGCGATGGCTCAAATGACTCGAATGGTTCAAAACCAAACCAGACAGAAAACGAGGCTGCTTGATTATGGATGCCGAAGTTGCTACCCCCGTAACGCGTGAAAAGAAAAACCTGCTGCGCTCGGATGCGGCGCAAAAGGTCGGGGCTTTTGCCGCGTTGATCATATTGTTTGCCTTCTTCTATTTCTCCTCGCCTTACTTCCGCACCTTCGACAACTACGTGGGGATTTTGCTGGCCACGTCAGTCAATGGTATCCTGGCCTTGGGCGTCACCTTCGTGATCATCACCGCCGGCATCGACCTGTCTGTTGGCACCGTGATGACCTTCTCGGCGGTGATGACCGCGATCTTGATCACCAACTGGAGGCTTCCCGTGCCGATCGGCATCCTGGGCGGCATCCTGGCAGGCGGAACAGCCGGCATCATCAACGGCACGGTGATCTCACGCATGAAGATTCCACCTTTTATCGCCACCTTGGGTATGTTCTACGCCACCAAAGGCCTTTCGCTGGTGTTCTCCGACTTAGCGCCGATATACTTCAACGATACCCCGATCTTCCGCCGCATAGCGATGGATTCTGTCCTGGGCTCGATCATCCCCGGGCTGGCTGTTCCCAACGCGGTGCTGATCTTCTTTGGCGCGGCGATCATAGCCGCCCTGATCCTGAATAAAACCGTCCTGGGTCGTTATACCTTTGCGATGGGCAGTAACGAAGAAGCCACCCGCCTGTCTGGCGTCAACGTCGCCTTCTGGAAATCCATCGTCTATATGCTGTGTGGGCTGTTTGCCGGTCTGGGCGGTGTGCTGATGGCCGCCCGGCTAAATTCAGCCCAACCGGCACTGGGCGCGGGTTACGAATTGGACGCCATCGCTGCGGTGGTGATCGGCGGCACATCGCTGAGCGGCGGCGAAGGCTCGATCCTGGGCACCATCATCGGCGCCTTCATCATGAGCGTGCTGATTAACGGCCTGCGGATTAACTCTGTGCCGCAGGAAATCCAGTTGGTCATCACCGGCGTAATCGTCGTCCTGGCTGTCTACCTGGACATCCTGCGCCGCCGAAGATAGAAACCCATAACCAATGATTTTCAACCGGAAGGAGGTGGTCAAGCACAGCCAAAACACTTTTGATTGCACTCGAGCCTGTCCGATAGATAATTTCGCTACACGATAAACCTTGAGAGGAGAGAACTGCAATGAAATTCAACAAACTGTTTACGGCCCTGGCGATCCTGATGGTGCTGTCCATAGTCATCGCCGGCTGCGCCCCCCCCACCCCCCCCG
>MGNS01000136.1:20698-37981 GCA_001795165.1 Chloroflexi bacterium RBG_16_57_11 | reverse complement strand
AAGCCCCCATGCCTGAGGAGCCGGCTGCCCCTGCAGAAAAGATGTACATCCCCGTGATTTCCAAGGGCTTTCAGCACCAGTTCTGGCAGGCGGTTAAAGCGGGCTCCGAGCAGGCCGCCAAGGACCTGGGCGTCGAGATCACGTTCGAAGGCCCCGAGAGCGAGGCCATGGTCGACAAGCAGGTCGAAATGTTCCAGACCGCGCTGGACAAGAAACCCGCCGCGATCTGCCTGGCTGCGGTTGACTCCAAAGCTTTCGAGGACCTGCTGCAGAAGGCTAAGGCCGCCAACATCCCGGTGATCGGCTTTGACTCTGGCGTCGACAGCGACGTCCCACTGTCCACCGCTTCCACTGACAACATCGCCGCGGCCGCTCTGGCGGCAGACAAGATGGCTGAGCTGATTGGCGGCGAAGGCGAAGTGGCGGTCATCGCCCACGATCAGACCAGCCGCACTGGCATCGACCGCGTCAAGGGCTTTACCGATCAGATCAACAACAAGTACGCCGGCAAAGTCACCATCGTCGACACCCAATACGGCGGTGGCGACCAGCTCAAGTCCACCGACCTGGCCAAGGCCATCATCCAGGCGCACCCGAACCTGAAGGGCTTTTTCGGTGCCAACGAAGGATCGATCATCGGCGTTCTGAACGCGGTGAAGGAGCTGGGTATGGAAGGCAAGATCGTGGTGATCGGTTACGACTCCGGCCAGCAGCAGATGGACGCTGTCCGCGCTGGCACTGAGGCGGGCGCCATCACCCAGAACCCGGTCGGCATCGGTTATAAGTGCGTCGAAGCGGCGGTCAAGGCCGTCAACGGCGAGACCCTGCCCAAGAACATCGATACCGGCTTTTACTGGTACGACAAGACCAACATCGACGACCCCACCATCGTGCCGTTGTTGTACAAGTAAGAGCCTCATATTGTAGCCGGGATCAATGATCCCGGTGAGAGAGAGTAAGCGCTGAAGCCAGGATCAATGATCCTGGCTTCAGGTATTTAATCCCAAGTTTGCTGAGCGATGGTCAATGGGAGCCGAGCGCAAGGCGAATACCCGGCGCCTTTCGATTGACACCTAAGGCAACTGCTGTTCCTTCACAACCACGCTGCCAATCGCCAGATCCAGCTGTAAATTTACCTGATCATCGGCGGAGGAATAATTCGGCGATGTGTACACATTGCCATTTCTCTCATACCCATCCGGTACACTGAAAGCCGTGATGGCAGAGCCGGAGTTGATCCGCACACCCACATTTTCTGGCACGATCACAACCAGCTGGCCTACCCCACCAGAAAGATGCGCTGAAAAGCTCTGGTCGTCTGGGAGAAACACGGTAATTCGTCCTGCCCCAAGGCTGGTATTCATTTCGCTCAGGCTCAATTGGGTTAGATCCAGGTTGACCGATCCCGCCCCCTGGCTAAACTTTAGCTCCAATGGCACCTCAGGAGCAACCATGAATTCCCACCGATACGGGCTGGTGACGCCTGGGACCGTCAGCAACGCGCCATTGGCGCTCAGCTTTAACGCTGCGGTGCCGTTCTGCACCAGGAACTGTTCCTGAACAGTAATCCCCCCGCCCTCAGGCACTTCCCCCGTTAGTAAGACATCTGGCTGTGCGCTTACTTTCAGCACGGTTGCCCCCACCGGGATATAGAATTCCATTTGGGCCTGCTCAACGCCTTCTAAGGGGTAGCTGATTTCCTGCCCCGACGAGGCAGAAGCCTGGTTACTCATCAGCCCAAGAGAGCCTACCAGAATCGCCAAGACGACCACTACCCCGACCAATGAGAGAAACCAAGAGCGCCGACCGATCAGGAAATCAAAGCCGATCGCGATGAGCAATACCGGCCACAAGCTGAAAATCACCTGCCAGACATCCAGCACCAGGTATCCAAAGTTATTCAGCAGGAAAATCGCCCCCAGGCCGATCATCAGCGATGGCCAGACAATCCCGCCACGGTTGAGCAGCCCATCCAGCCCGATGAACACCAGCAGCAAGGGCCACAGATTAATCAACGTGGACCAAAGGTCATTACTCAGCATACCCAAGTTGTAGGTCAAGAAGACCAATCCAAGAATAATCAAGGTCAACGGCCAGAAAAGGCTGCGGTTTCTATGGCTGCGAGGCTGCCAATCGGATTTACCCATCAAAACCTCCTGTTAGTCTGGGCGAAGCATCCGAAAATCTGGTTATCATTAATCTTGAGGCGTTCGCCGGATGCTCCATCCCTATGGATCGCTTCAGCGGCGCGTAGAGCGGATAAGAAGAAATACCCCGGCAAAGATCAACACCACAGGCCATATATATTTCAACAGCTCGCCGGTTGCAGCCATGAATGCTACGCCGACAAGAAGCAGGATCCCGGCCGGGATCCATGCCCAGCGCATTTCACCTTGCGGATTAGGCAGGATGGCCACCAGTCCAAAAGTCAGGCCCAAACCCAGAAAGAACACCCCTGCCGTTTCCAACCCGGGGAAAAATTGTTCCAACCCCACCGTCGCCGCCAGGGTGAGCAGGACACCGCCTGGGATCAAAGCCCACCAGTTTGCCTTGTCAACCAGATAGATGATGAAAAAGCTCAGCCCAATTCCGCCCAGAATGACACTCCCGCCCCAGCTACCTCCCAGGTCCGGAATGAGCCAGTTCAACAGTGTCACAGTCATCAGGCTCAACAAGGTAAAACCAGGGATCAGCGCCCACCAGTGTGCCCGGTTTTGGAGAAAAAATGACAGGAAGAACAGGCTACCCAATCCGAGCAACACGGTCCAGAACAGGTCTCCCAACCAAAGGAAACCCAGGTTTTGTAATAAAAAGAGAACTCCACCCACAATAAAGAGGCAGCCCCATAATATTCGCGACTCAAGCCACTTCATTCGGACCTCCGGAGAGTGATGATTGTATCAAGGCTTGCTTCAAGTCCCATAATTTTTGTGTCAACGAAACATGGTAAATGTGTGGGTTCATGATACGTCTGACACCTGGGTCGAGTCGATCGACATCCGCCTGCCGTTGATGGCGCAAGGCTTCGATATCTTGAACCGGATACACCCGTTGACCTTCGCGTAATATTTCGACCAGGAGTGGCTCAATCTCAAGCGTTGAGTTGACACGCAAGACGCGACTCTTGGTGTGGTCGGTCGGGTGGCGAAGATGGATCGTATCCATCTGGCGAGGGTCTTCCTCATCCAGGCTGATCAAATCGGCGGTCGCCTTCTCGCGGCGGTCATAGACCCGCCAAAGGCGCTTATCGCCCGGGTTGGGTGTTTTTGAGAGCGACTCAGAGATCTTAATAGCCGGTCGCCAGCTCCCCTGGTCACAAACGGCAACCAGCTTGTAAACTCCACCCAATGCTGGCTCTCCCCAGGAGGTGATCAAGCGTGTGCCTACTCCGTAAACCAATCTGCGGATCAGCTGGTCAGCATCCACACCGTAACGTGGCGCTTCTTGTGCGATCTGGGTGATGACCTGCCAGATCACCAGCTCATCCAGGTTGTTCGAAAGCACAATCGACACATCATTGAATCCAGCCGCGTCGAGCTGGATGGCTGACTGGATGCTCAGGTAGGCCAGATCGCCTGAATCCAGGCGCACGCCCACCGGCTTGTGTCCTTTCCGGCGCAGTTCCTCGAAGGTTTTGATCGCATTTGGGATGCCGCTCGCCAGCGTGTCGAGAGTATCCACTAATAATGTGCAGTCATCCGGGTAGATTTCAGCATATGCCTGGAAGGCATCCAGTTCGCTCATCCCAAGGGAGATGAATAGTTGGACCATGCTATGCGCGTGCGTGCCCTTAGGCGGGTATCCCAGGACGGCTGAGATTCCGACATTGGAAGAGAAATCGGCTCCACCGATCAAGGCGGCGCGTGTGCCGGCATTGGCCCCAGTGCTATGCCCGCGGCGTAATCCAAACTCCAACAAAATCTGGCCACGACCAATCTCCCGGATACGCGCCGCTTTGGTAGCGATCAACGTCTGGAAGTTGAGATGATTGAGCAGCGAGGTTTCAAGGATTTGCGCCATCGCCAACGGCCCACGCACCACGGTGAGCGGCTCGTTGGGGTGGACCACGCGACCTTCCGGAATAGCCCACAGGCTGAGGGCGGAGAAATCGCCGTATTTCAGCAACCAGCCCAGAAAATCTTCGGCAAACATCTGGGTCCCGGTGCGAGTTTTCAGACTACGCAGGTAGTCCAGGTCAGATTGGCCGAACCTCGCTCGATTCATCCAATCCAACAGCCATTCAAGCCCGGCGTTGATACAATAGCCAGCTTTATGGGTTCCATAATCCGGATAAGAACGAAAATAGTGATCGAACTGCACCAACTTCTCTTGCATACCTGTCCGGTAATAGACCTGGGCCATGGTTAGCTGATACATATCGGTAAACAAGATTCCCTCGGCAGTATTTTGTTCATTTGGTTTCATGAGCTAAAGTCCTGCTTAGCGTACTTCAACCGAAGCTGCGCCTACCTCGAAAACAAGCTCGACTTTGTTCTTTGCAATATCGAAATCAGAGGATTGGTACAGATTGCCCGATGGTGGAAAGCGTTGCCTGTCTACATCCAGGCTAGCGAGTCCGCCACTAAAGCGGATACTGGCTGCTACATCGGATGGCACGCGGACCTTGATCGACGCCGCTCCCCCGGATACCTTTACCCGAGTGTAGATCGCCCGTGACGGTAGCATAAGCTCAGTAGAGCTGGCGCCGGTTTGAAGATTCAAATCGCCCACCAAAAGGTCGCCGAAATCCAGGATCGATTCGCTGGCTCCAGTGTCCAGCCTGAGGGTGAGTGGAACCTGAGGATTGAAACGCACATTCCACTCCAGGCCATGCCCACCCCAATCCAAAAACCCCCAGCCGCGAACCGGCGAGCGCAGTTCGGCTTCGAGCAGGTCATCCTTTCGGCGCGTGCGCAAGTCCAGACCACCGTCGAATTCACCTTCCATCAAGTCGCCCTCCGGGGCTGCGGCAGAAACCATCAGACGACCTGCGCCATGACTGAGCCGGACTTGGGCGCGAGTCGCCCCATCCAGGGGTACATTTACGTGCTCTGTGGACGGATTGCGCCGGAAAAGCCGCCCCCACAATAGCCAGATGCCAAGCAAGATCAAAGCCGTTGGCCAGATCACACCCCATACATCGACTTTGATGACGCCCAGGTTTCCTAGAAGGAACAGACCTCCCAGGATTACCAGGGCAGCGCCCCAGAACAGGCTTGCAGATCGCATAACACAGTCTCCTGTAAGATCGAACTCGGGGTCCGAAGCATAATGTCGAGTCGTTGTAAAGAAACCCCACTCCCGCCTGTAGCCTTAGTGGGAGGCACAATGCATATCGACATATTATACGTCAAGTAGAGGGAGGCAGCCGCCGATAACGCTTCAATCCCATCCAGACCAGAAGCCCTGCTCCCATCCCGGGGATAATATACGGCAGTCGCTGCGCCAGCCATAACCCGGATTGGATCGTCCCACGCCAGGCATCTACACGGGCCTTTCCTGCGTCGGGTGTGAGGATTGGCAAATCCCAATCGAAGCTTTGCAAACGATCAATGAAACCTTGCGCCACACAGCCCTCAAGTGAGAAAACAAACAGATCGTCACACCACAGCCAGGCCAGACGCAAGTCGCGGGCAAACTCTTCCCAGGTGAGCGGCGCCGGTGCTGAAAGTCCAGGCTCCACCACACCACCACCCGTTACGCCAAGCCCGAGTGCAGACGCTTCAGGCGCGTAGCTTGCGAGGATCCCAGGGCCATTCGGACGCAGCAGGCTGGTATAAAGCATCCACACTTCCCGGTCCACAGATATGTCGACCACACCCGCCAGACGTTGTAAGACAGTCGATCCAACACGCCTCTCGTCGGCAATCAGGGGAAATTGGTAGCTCTCTACCGGGTAGCCATTGGCGTGGATCAGCGCAACCAGGGCGCGATAAGCCATGCGGGCACGTCTCATTTGCCGAACATGAAAAAGGCGCGGCAACATCTTCAGAATCATCCGTCCACGGGTTCTCTCGAGAGCAACGAGATCGCGAATATGCGGCTCGATATCCAGTCCAACCCCTGCCCAGACCAGATTTTGCTCTGCGCTCCACAGGCGGAACTGCTCGTATCGGTCCAGCGCTTGCGGAAAGTTTTGAGCGTTAAACCAATAGCCTTGATCTTTGGGAAGCAGTAGCCAGGCCACTACCGGCACGCCCGACCGGTACAGGCGGCGGACAACAGCAGCCCGCTCCTGGCTAAGGTCTAAAATGCCCAGACAGACTGTGGCTTTGAGTGAAACCAGGCGTTGGATGAGCACATCATTGAACAAACCCTCCAATGGCTCAGTCTCTAATTCACAAAAAAATGATAATCTAGGACGCGCCATAGTTTTCCTCGATTAAGGAACGTGTGATGGATTTACCAGGATTGTATCACGCGGGGAAAATTCCATGTAAAATAAGCTCATGACTGATCAAGGCAATCAAAGCGATTTTTCATCTGCTCTGGACGATTTCCAGCGCGCCCGAAACCAGGCTCAGCTAAAACAACTGTTGGCGCGCCTGACCGGTGAATCGACCCAATTACTGTCCTTCGATGAGGTACGCCAGATGCTCAGGCTACAGGGAGGCATCGAGCGCGGCCTTAAAGACATTCGCTTGGAGGCGATCGTAGGCAGTGTCGGCCGGTATTCAGATTTCACCCGAGATTTCTTGCCCGGTAAGGAAATCAACCCACAACGCTGGGCGCGGGTGAAGGTGGCTGCAAATGGTCTGATCGGTCTTCCCCCGATTGAGGTGTATCAGATCGGTAATACATACTTCGTACAGGATGGCAATCATCGCGTTTCAGTTGCCCGCCGGGAGGGCGCACAATATATCCAGGCCTATGTCACCGAGGTGTACACCCGCGCCCCACTCAACCCGGACGTCAAGCCGGATGATCTGATTTTGATTGCTGAATATAACCAGTTCCTTGAACAAACTCGATTGAACGAGTACCGCTCCGAAGCCGACTTGCGTGTCACGATCCCAGGGCGGTACCCCAGGTTGATAGAGCATATCGAAGTGCATCGACACTTTATGGGCCTTGAGCTCCAGCGCGAGGTACCCTACCAGGAGGCAGTGGCTCACTGGTACGATACGGTGTACCTGCCGGTTGTCCAGATCATCCGCAACCTGGGCATCCTGCACCATTTTCCAAATCGCACAGAGACCGATCTTTACCTTTGGATCGCTGAGCACCGTAGCGAATTGGAGGAGCAATTTGGACTTCCGGTTCGCGACGAATATATTGCCGGGCATTTAGCGCGAGCCCACAATTCCGCAACTGCCAGTTTATTCAGCCGCCTGCGTGATCTGATCTTGCCCGAAGCGCTGGAAGGTGGGCCTCGACCTGGCCAATGGCGCGAGCAGAGGTTGGCGGCGCGCTCACCCGATCACCTCTTCCAGGAAATCCTGGTTCCGGTAAATGGCAAAGAGGATGGCTGGTATGCTCTGAGTCAGGCGATCGAATTGGCTCGCCGTGAAAATGCCAGCCTATATGGACTCCATGTCGTCCCACAGGAATCCGATATGACCAGCGAAACGGCGCTGGCAATCCAGGCCGAGTTCGAGCGACGCTGCCAGGAAAACAACCTCCCCGGCCGGCTGGTTCTTTCCGCAGGAGATGTGGTTGAGCAAACCTGCCTGCGAGCCACCGTGACCGACCTGGTGATTGTCAACTTGAGCTACCCACCTGCGCCCCAGCCACTTGCCAAGCTGAGCTCTGGCTTTCACAATCTGATCCAGCGCTGTCCACGTCCGGTGATGGCAACACCGCAGACCGTATCTGCGCTCAACCGGGCTTTACTCGCCTTTGACGGTAGCCCAAAAGCGCGGGAAGCCCTGTTCATCGCCGCCTACGTGGTTGGAAAATGGCAAATTCCAATATCCGTTGTAATCGTGGAAGATGGCGTGCGTAATTCGGCGGAGGTCCTGGTGCAAGCGAGAAGCTATCTGGAAGAGCACGGTATCTATGCAGAATACCGCATCGAAAGCGGCAACGTGGGGGAGACAATATTAAGTAACTGTCGGAATGATGAGTGCGATTTTGTCATCCTGGGAGGCTATGGACTGGCGCCGGTTTTGGAGGTTGTGCTGGGTAGCACGGTGGATGAGGTGCTGCGAAAAAGCTGCCAACCGGTGCTGGTTTGCCGTTAGACATCAATGGTTACTTCGCGCCAGGCGTAGCTGTTAATGACACGAGTCGCCCCAACCCTCGTTTCCATCTCCGCCCCCGGAAAATATATATGTATATGCCCATGTATATGCAACGAGGGCTGGAAAACATTCACCAGCCAGCGGAAGGCCTTAATTCCACGGTGTGGTAAATCATCTGCGTCATGAACACCAGCCGGAGGTGCGTGAGTGATAAATACATCCAGGTAACGCCCATAGGCAAGACGGTTGCGTAACAATCCCGGTATCAAACCTAAAACATACCACCACATCTCCGCCTGAGTATACTGATAAGGTCCAGGCCGGTAACGTAAACTTCCTTCAATGCCTGCCAATAGCAGCCCCTTATAGGAGCAGGTACGGCAATGCAGATCGATACCGCCATGTGGCCCAACGCGTTGTCCGGCAGAGCTGTGTTCAAGAACTTTATCATGGTTGCCTCGCACATAGTATAAAGGGGCATCCAGGCTGGTGAAGACATACTCGAGGTAATAATACGGCAGATCGCCGCAGCCGATGATGATATCCACACCTTCGTGGCGGCTGCGAATTAATGGACTGTAGATTAAAGATACGATGGTATCGCTCAGGGAAAGGATACGCATCTTCGATCCGTTAATACTGACCGCTTGTCGGTTGGCTCTCGCGGGCAGGCGAGCGCCCGGCTGGAGTGGTATTTTCCAAACCCAGGTCTTGTAATATGGCAGGCAGTTGAAGTAAGGCAGCTTGCCGGCCTAGATTGTACAGCTCGTCACGCCTGGAGAAACGTAGGTAGGTCTTCCCCGCCAACGGAGGAGCTATCCGGCAATCCGCCTCATCCACCCCTAAGCCTGAGCGCTCCAGAGCGATCTCAAGCCCGGCGATGAGATAACCCAGCGGTCCTAGCCAGCGGCGGATTTTAAACGCAAAGACATCCACACCGATGACGTAATCGGCTCCCATCTGGCGCAGGATTTCCGCCGGCAGCATATCCGAAATTGCACCTTCGGCCAGCCAACGCCCATGCCATTCCACGGGAGTGACAAACCCCGGCACAGAACAGCTCGCCTGTACCGCTAGAGCCAGCGGTCCCTGTCGCAAGTAAACCGGCTCGCCACGCTCGATATCCGTAGTCGCAATCACGCAGGGTATCTTCAGATCTTCAATCATTTGGTTCCCAAGCTGACGGGTCAACAATTGGGTCATTCCAGCAAAGCTGACCAGGCCCCGAACTGGCCAGATTGGCCGGAGAAGCCGCCACCAGGTAAATTTCCAGGCGTACTCTTTCAGTCGTGTAGATTCCATTCCCGAACAAAAACAGGCCGCCACGATTGCCCCTGCACTGGTCCCGGACACAAAATCAATCGGGATATTCGCCTCCTCGAGGACAGAAAGCACACCTACATGCGCCATGCCACGCACAACTCCCCCGCCAAGCGCAACTCCAACACGTTTGCGATGATGGTTTCCCCGATCCCATCCTGCATTTTCAAGCGATCTCATCTCTCACCCGCCGAGGCCTGGAAATTTGATCAGGTTACAAATCAGAAGTCTATCGATTTACCTTCGTAGGCGTATTCGAAAAGGTGCATCGATTGCTCGCGATAGGGGAAGCGGCGTCCGGTAGCCAGAGCGCTATCCATTTCCATCCGGTCGCACAGGCTATCCAGGTTCGCGGCAAAATCCTCTTTCGAAATCCCGGCTTCTTTGAGGCTCAGCGGCTGCTCGACCTCGCGCAACAGATTACGGAGCGCCAGAACGATCATGTTTGCCGCTTGCGCTTCATCGTCAGCAGCCCAGCCCAAGCCATGCGCCAGCTCGAGGTAACGCCCGGCCCCACCCTTGGCCGTAAATTCGATCGCATATGGCAGAAACATTCCTGTGAGGCGACCGTGTGGCAGGCCGAAAACCGTGCCCGCGCTATGCCCCATCGCGTGCGCCAGGGCGATATGGCTGTTGCCCATACCGAGCGCCGCCATTGTAGCCGCGTTCGACATTTTTTCGCGCGCCTCAGGGTCATGCATCCCTTTATGGTAGGCGCGTGGCAGGTATTCAAACACCAGTCTGGCGGCGTGCAGGCATAAGGCATCGCTGAAATCATTCGCAAAGGTGCTGGTGAAACCTTCAACGGCATGTGTCATTGCATCGATGCCTGTGTCAGCGGTTAGACGGGGAGAAAGCTGGGAAGAAAACCAGGGATCGACAACGGACACATCCGGGATCAGCTCAAAGGAGGCAACCTCCATTTTCCTGATCTTTTCGATATCCGTAATCACTGCCGCGGCTGTCACTTCTGCACCTGAACCGGCTGTCGTCGGTATCGTAACAAAGCGAGCCTTGTTCCGTAATCCAAAGGTCTCAAAAGGTGTGACCGCCGCCAGGTCCACATCCGGTCGCTCGTACAAGAACCAGGCTGCCTTTGCCGCATCCAGGCAAGATCCTCCGCCCAAGCCGATCACCCAATCGGGTGCGAACTCTTGCATCCGAGCAGCACAGCGCTGGACGATCTCCACACCAGGGTCCGGCTCCACTTCAGCGAAGGAGTCACACACTACGCCGCTGCCTTGCAGCCGGTCGATCACATGCTGTAGGTGGCCTATATCCCGCATCACAGCGTCAGTAACAATAAATGCCCGGCTACAGATATTCTGGTCCAAATGCGAAAGGGCATCTTCACCAAAAGCGATCAGGGGGCTGCGAAAGTACCACATCAGAAACCAATACCTCCTAAAGCTAACCATTAACGATCCTACCAGTATTATACCTGTAACCCCTAAAAGCGAATATCGGTCAACTTCATTAAAAATTCGCCCCGCCAAGGACAATATTGGCGGGGCATCGCAAAAAAGTTCGGTTACGAGGTAAGCTATGTCTGGAAATCGATCCGGTTCTCGTAGGCTTCAACCTGGTAATTGCGCCCGGTAAACACCTGAGCCGCCAGGCCCAATGCTGCCAACAACAGGAAACCTAACAACCAGAACCATGAGTCTGCAATCGCCGCCCGAACTGCCCCCGCACCGAAGGCTGCTGGAGGGATGACCCCAAAAGCCATCAAGAATGTGCCGATGATGACCCCAGCGCCACCGAATGCTGTGCCGGCAATGATCACCCACTTCTGAATATTGAGTGCAATTGTGGCAATGGCGAAGATAATGCCAAGGATTATCCCCACCACCCAGGTCAGGAAGCCGGGGTCAAACCCGATCAGTCCCATAAACCCAACGCCGATGGCGTAGCCCAGCATGCCGCCCAGCAACGCCACCCCAATGAAGTAAAACAGGTAGGACAACACGGCGAAGACCAGCCCAACGATGAAGCCGACCACCCAACTGGTGACGGTGGCAAATGTGCCCGCGCCGAACAGCGACTGCATGGTATCCAGCCCCAGTCCAAAGCCGAAGACAAAGCCAAAAATTGGCAGCAGGAGCATAAACCAGCGATAGCCACCGAAGCAAATCGCCATGCCCACAAACAGTGCGATGATCGCCATGCACAAAATCTCAAATCCCATCTCATTCTCTCCTTTTTTCCTTCGAGTTTTTCCGGAATGGCTCTTTCCGGTTGTTTAATTCTGCTTTTACAACCCTGCAGGTCAAGATTAGTTGCGCATGAGAGGGATGAACATTCGAATCCCAAATTCAATCGCTTATTCTTCTTCCCCGCCAGCCAGCAGGTGAATTTTCTCCCACGGCTTGACATTGCTCTCCTCCGCCAGGATACTGCGCAGCTCATACATTTCGTCACGAAGCGCGGCTGCTTTCTCGAACTCCAGGTTTTTCGCTGCTTCTTTCATTTGCTTCTCAAGCTCGACGATCACCCGCTGGAGCTCATTGCGCTCCAACGAAGCCACTCCTCGCACGCGGTACTCTCCCCTCACCTCTGCTACCGCCTTGACCGAGAGCTGGTCAGTCAGGTCACGCACTGCTTTGAAGATACTCACCGGTTGGATGCCATGCGCCTGGTTGAAAGCCTCCTGCTTGAGGCGGCGCCGGTTGGTCTCATCGATTGCCCGGCGCATCGAATCGGTCATCACATCGGCGTACATGATCACCTTGCCCTCTACGTGACGGGCTGCACGTCCGATGGTCTGGATCAAAGCCGTCTCCGAGCGTAAAAAACCTTCCTTATCGGCATCCAGGATCGCCACCAGAGATACTTCTGGCAGGTCCAACCCCTCGCGCAGCAGGTTTATCCCGACTACTACATCGAAGACTCCCAAGCGCAGGTCGCGCAGGATGCCCACACGCTCCAGAGTGTCGATCTCAGAGTGCAGGTAGTGGACCTTGATCCCGAGCTCCATCAAATAATCCGCCAGCTTCTCTGCCATACGCTTGGTCAGCGTGGTCACCAGCACCCGCTGCCCTTTCTCCACTCGAAGGCGGGTTTCTTTCACCAGGTCATCCACCTGCCCCTCGACCGGACGCACCTCGACCCCCGGATCGACCAACCCGGTCGGGCGAATGATCTGCTCTACCACCTGATCAGCACGGTGCATCTCAAAGGGTGCAGGTGTAGCCGAGGTATAAATCGTATAACCCATGCGTTCTTCGAACTCACCAAAGGTCAGCGGGCGATTGTCCAGCGCGGATGGGAGGCGAAAACCGTAATCGACGAGGGTCTGCTTGCGCGAGCGGTCACCATTATACATGCCACGGATCTGCGGCACCGTCATGTGCGATTCATCCAGGACCAGTATATATTCGCTCGGCAGGTAATCCATCAGGACCCAGGGTGAGGTCCCCGCTGCTCGCTGGTCCAGGTGACGCGAGTAGTTCTCGATACCCGAACAGTAGCCCACCTCGCGCAACATCTCCAGGTCATAAGTCGTGCGGCTTTCGATGCGTTGGGCTTCCAGCAACTGATCGTTGGTCTTAAAATACTTCACCCGCTCAGTCAGCTCAGTCTCGATATCAGAGATAGCCGCCTTTAGCTTGTCCTGGTCGGTGATGAAATGGCGCGCCGGGTAGATCGCTGCGGTGCTGAGCTGCCGGCGTAATTCGCCGGTCACCACATCGAACTCGATAATCCTCTCCACTTCATCCCCGAAGAAAGTGATGCGATAACCGAGTTTGTCCTGGTAAGCCGGGCAAACGTCCAGGCTGTCACCGCGCACCCGGAAAGTCCCTGGGCGCAGCTCCAGATCATTGCGCTCGTAATGCCCTTCAACGAGTTGCCGTAACAATGCATTGCGCCGGTAGATGTTGCCGCTCTCCAGGTTGATCACCACCCGTCCATACGCCTCCGGATTGCCGATGCCGTAGATGCACGACACCGACGCTACGATCACCACATCCCGGCGTGACATCAAGGCGGTGGTCGCTGCCAGACGCAATCGCTCGATCTCCTCGTTGATATCCGAATCTTTTTCGATATAAAGATCGTGCCGCGGTACGTAGGCTTCAGGCTGGTAGTAATCATAGTATGATACGAAATACTCGACTGCGTTTTCTGGAAAGAAATCCTTGAACTCGGCGTAGAGCTGCGCCGCCAGCGTCTTGTTGTGCGCCATTACCAGCGCCGGCTTATTGATCTTCTCGATCAACGCAGCGATGGTGAAAGTCTTCCCGGTCCCGGTCGCTCCCAGCAGCACCTGGTCGTGGTAACCCTTTTCGATCCCCTCCACCAGCTGGCGGATCGCCTCCGGCTGGTCGCCGGTCGGCTGATATGGCGCGTGCAGCTTGAAATCCATCGGTCTTACTCCTTGGCTGAGATTCAGACCTCCGATTATACTCTACCCTTACTCCACACCAGCCCTCTACCTGGAGAGAACAAGAACACAACGAAAAAGATGACCGTCGCCGTCAGTACGATCGCCGCCCCCGAGGCAATGCTCAGGTAATAAGATAGATACAATCCGACCACCCCCGAGAAAGTGGCAAGACCAGCTGCGAGCGCCATCATCACCGGAAGACGGTAAGTGAGCAGATATGCCGTCGCCGCTGGAGTGACCAGCATGGCCACCATTAGCGCAACCCCAACTGTCTGCATTGAAACCGCGATCGTCACTGCGATCAACACCAGGAGCAGGTTGTTCAACACGCCCACCGGCAAGCGCAGCGTCGCGGCCAGTACTGGATCGAAGGATAAGGTCAGGAACTCTTTATAGAACATGAAGATCGTCACCAGGACCAACCCGCCAAAGATCGCCATCCTCCACAGGCTCTGGTTTGAGACCCCCAAAACGTCTCCAAACAGGAAATGGCTCAAATCGACCGCATAGCTGCGAGCTGTAGAGATGAGCGCGATCCCCAGGGCAAACATCCCGGCGAAGATTACCCCGATCGCCGTATCCTCCTTGATGCGAGTGTTCCGGCTGACCGCCCCGATCCCCAAGGCGGCGAAAATCGCCGTCCCCAGCGCCCACCAAAACAAGACATCTCTTGCTCCTCCGCTCACCAGGTAACCCAGCGCCACCCCGGGCAAGATGGTATGCGCCAGCGCGTCGCCGAAGAAAGCCATACCGCGCAGCACAACGTACGTGCCGACGACCGCACAGACAACACCCACCAGTATGGCGGCTGCCAGCCCTCGCTGCATGAATGGATATGAAATCGGCTCAGCCAGCCAATCAATGAGCATGTTCATGCTCCTCGCCCCCCTCACAGCAGGTATCATCCATCGCCAGCATACCCATCTCACCATCCACCAACCGCAACCGCCCGCCATAGGCCTGGACCAATGTCTGTGGCTTCAATACCTGTTCCGGCATTCCAAAGGCGATAATTCGCTGGTTGATCAATAAGATGCGATCAAAATATTGCGCAGCCTGCTGTAAGTCGTGAGTCGCCACCATCACCGTGACCCTTTTTTCCTGCAAGCGAGCCAATAACGAGAGCAAACCTTCTTGCGATGGCGCATCCAGCCCAGCCAGCGGCTCATCCATTAACATCAGCTCTGCCTCCTGCGCCAGGGCTCGGGCAATGAACATGCGCTGTTGCTGTCCACCTGAGAGCTGCCCGATCTGGCGTTTTTCCAGGTCTCCCAGTTCCACCGTCCTCAGCGCCTCTCGCACAAGTTGCCAGTCGTGCTTACCGGGCCAGGTCAGCGGGCGAAGCTTTGCGCTGCGTCCCATCATGACCACATCCGCTACGTTGACCGGAAAGCGCCAATCCACCTGGCTGCGCTGCGGAATAAAGGCGATGCACACATGCCCGCGCGGCCCGGAGCCGTACACGCTTACTTGCCCGCTGGTTGGTGCCAACACCCCGGCGATCAGCTTGAAAAGTGTGCTTTTCCCCGCACCGTTCGGTCCGACGACCGCCACACGCTCCCCGACGTGCAGGTGAAAACTAATCCCCTCGAGCGCCATATGCCCATCGTAGCGCAGGCTCAACTTGTGCACATCCAGGATGGGCTGATCTTGTCGATGATGAACGTGTGGATACAAGTTACTTTAGCGCCTCCACAATCGCATTTACATTATAGCGCATCCAATCCAGGTAGGTTTCAGCTCCACTCCCCGGCTCTCCCAGGGAGCCGGAATAGATCGGAACAAGCTTGACGCCGGTATCCTGAGCTACCTGACTGGAGGTTGCCGGATTGACTTCTTTTGACACAAAGATCGCCCGCACACCCAGCTCCCGTATCGCATCCTCTAAGGCCGCTAACTCCTGAGCTGATGGAGATGCATTCGTACTCAAGGCAGGCACCACCAGCCCAACCTGCTCGAAGCCGTATTCCTTGGCAAAGTAGGCCAACACGGCGTGGTCGGTCACCAGCTTGCGGTGCTCACTAGGCACTTGCTCTACCTGCTGGCGGATCCAGCTATCAAGTTCCTTCAACTTGCTTATGTAAGCCTCTGCGT
Organism: Chloroflexi bacterium RBG_16_57_11; assembly: GCA_001795165.1. Taxonomy (GTDB): domain Bacteria; phylum Chloroflexota; class Anaerolineae; order Anaerolineales; family UBA4823; genus RBG-16-57-11. The sequence goes on along the minus strand of MGNS01000136.1, from coordinate 21,997 downwards.
TGGCCTGGTAACTGCTGGCGTTCGCCGGGTCGCTCTGCGCCAGCGTGGCGGCGATGTTTTGCGTCCAGAGGATAGTGTTATTTGGATCCATCCAGGTGTGCGGGTCACCTGCCAGGTGCTCATCACCCTCACCTGTATCGCCTTCGTGTCTATCATTAAAGGGCAGAGCCTCGATGCCCTGCGAGACCTCCACCACCTTACCCTTGACGTTCGCCTCCAGCGATGGGTTAAGCGCCTCCTCGAGACCCAACCCGTTGACAAAGACCACCTGCGCCTCGCTCAGCGCCGCCATATCCTGCGGAGGCGGCTCGAAGGTATGCGGGTCCGCACCCACCGGCAATAGCACGCTCAGGTCAATATGCCCACCACCCACCTCCCGCACAACGTCACCCACCAGCGTGGTCGATGCCACAACCTTCAAGCCGTTATCATCCGTTGGCGCTGAAGCGCAGGCAGCGAATAAAATTGCAGCTACAAGCGCCATGAGAATATTTAGAATCGCCATCCTACGCATTGTTCCGCTCCAATAATATTGCCTCGACGTGTACTGGGACACAGAACCTAGGATTGGCAGTCGCCGCAAAGGCCTAGAAATTGCAGCCAGTGCTCTTGAATGGTGAATCCGGTGTGCTGTGCCAGATCGGCGCTTAGCCGGGAAAGATCATCTCCATTGAAATAGACCGCCCGCCCGCAGCGAGAGCACAACAGGACATGCTCATGTCCCTGCGCTGCCCGCAGGTAAATGTGGCAGCCGTTCACCCGGTGGACGCGCTGCACGAGCGCCAACTCCTGCAGCTTATCCAATGTGCGATACACGGTGACCAGCCCCATGCGCGGGTATTCTCGCCGGGCCAGGTCGTATAACTCGACCGGCTCCAGGGCACGCGGGCTGTTCGCCAGCAGCACCACCAGCACGCGCAGCGGCGCGGTTAACCGGTAACCGCTGGCTTGCAGGGCTGCCAGCCACTCATCGCTCAAATTGGTTTGTGTATGTTGGTCAATCATCGTCAATGAAATTGTAAATCATTATCAATTATACACGGTCTTCTCAAATTATGCCAGGATCTGGAGGGTTAAACCCAACCGCTTCCATTGCTTCTTTCGTTATGAATTGGAGCACCTGCTCCAGCGGGCCGGCTTCCAGGTCGAGGCGCTGTATGGGGATTTTATTTCGCGGTGAGCTAACCAATATTTCATCCGAGATGATCTGGCTGGCCCGGATACTACAACCGACCTATTAAGCAAGAGTTGCGATAGTTCGCGATTAATTGCACGTGGAGATGATAAAATTGGTCAGGA
>MGNS01000136.1:18288-20682 GCA_001795165.1 Chloroflexi bacterium RBG_16_57_11 | reverse complement strand
AAGAGAAAGTCAATGTTGGGAGACATCAAAGTAGCATCAACTTTCGATCCGCAAGCCGAATTCATTCTTTGGGAGGGTGATTGTCTCAGCCTTACATCTACAATCCCAGATGAATTCGTTCAATTGGTCGTCACGTCACCGCCTTACAACCTCGGTAAACCGTACGAAAGTCGCATCGATCTCAATGAATATCTCTATCAGCAAAAGCTGATCATCCAGGAATGCATACGCGTACTTAAGCCGAGTGGTAGTATCTGCTGGCAGATCGGGAACTATGTCGACAATGGTGAAATCATCCCATTAGACATCCTGCTTTACCCTATTTTCCAATCATTTGACTTACATCTTAGAAACAGGATTGTATGGCATTTTGGGCATGGGCTACACGCATCAAAACGATTTTCTGGACGGTACGAAGTAATACTCTGGTTTACAAAAACGGACCAATACACATTTAACCTGGATGCAGTTAGGATTCCACAAAAATATCCAAACAAAAAATATTTTAAAGGCCCCAAAAAAGGCGAATTATCTGGTAATCCATTAGGGAAAAATCCAGGAGATATTTGGGAGATTCCAAACGTCAAAGCCAATCACGTAGAAAAAACAGCGCACCCTGCACAATTCCCGGTCGAACTGATTGAACGATTAATCCTTGCTCTTACCAATCCCGATGACTGGGTTCTCGATCCTTTCATGGGATCAGGAACTTCAGCAATCGCCTCACTCTTGCATAAACGACGTGCGATCGGGGCAGAAATTTTACCCGAATACAATGCCATCACGAAAGAGCGCTTAAAATTGGCTGAACAAGGGTTATTACGAATTCGCCCAATGGAGAGGAATGTTTACGATCCTGACAACCCTGGAAAATCGATACCGCCTCGATTTGTAGACTTAGCAAAGAAAAGGCTTCAACCGCATCTGCTTGAGCCAAAAGGCAATTATTATTCAGATAGGGAGAAAGAATGAGAATAATACATGAGTACTCCCACTTGGGCGGATCAGAGATTCTAGCCTTAAGATACCCGTTAATTAACCAAGAAATCTATCAAGTAATCGAATCAGTGTCAGCAAAGCGAACGAAGGAAAGCAAAGAAAGGACAAAAATTGGAGAATATCTTTACGATCCAAAAGATATGAATTCGCAGTTTAAACAGGCTTTTCGCACCAAGAGCTTTTATGAATTACGGGATACCTACTCGATAACACTTCCAAACACAGATATATTGATACCCGGGGCTTATAAGCAAGTCGATTTTGTAAAAGATAAAATCCTGGTTGAAGTACAATTCGGCAAGTATGCATTCATGTTCTACGATATGGCAAAGTTTCAATACTTCTTCAATGAGAGCAAAGCGGATGTAGGAGTGGAGATTGTGCCTTGCCACGCATTGCATAAGCAAATGTCATCTGGTGTATCGTATGGGGAACAGCTTGTGTATGACATTGAGAGACTTAGGAGGCATTTTCCTGCCGTATCCGTCAAGATTATACTAATCGACGCTGACTGAGTTGATTAACAAGCGCCTGGTGTATGGCAATTGACGTTTAATAAAAAGAATAGTATCATGACCCTACCAGGCCGGTCGGGCAGTCGCTGGAGCGTGGCTATAGCCGGCGCTCTGGAGGAAAGTCCGCACTCTACAGGGCACGATGCCGGGTAACACCCGGGGCGGGGCCGGTTTTTAGCCGGTTACCTGCCGGATCGGGCCACAGAAACAAACCGCCGGGGGCGACTCCGGTCAGGGTGAAAAGGTGGTGTAAGAGACCACCGGCGCGCCGGGTAACCGGCGCGGCCAGGCAACCCCCATCGAGAGCAAGGCCAAGCAGGGACAATGGAACAATTCCGGGAGGCGGCCCGTCTCCTGAGCGGACTTCTTGTCCGCTTGCAGTTCCGGGTAGGCCGCTAGAGCCACGCGGTAACACGTGGTCGAGATAGATGGCTGCCGGGACGGGGAAAACCCGTCTTACAGAATGCGGCTTATAGGCCGGCCTGGGAAAGTACTTTACACTCAACCAAAGAGATGAGCGAAACCCTTAACTTGCCAAATTCTGATTAGAAATTTCTGCCCATGCATCCGGATGAGGGCCATTTAATACCAACAGAGAATATCAAGCTGCTCGACGGCAGGCTGGTTACTTTACGCCCTATCCGTCCGGAGGACGCTCCACTCTTGCAAGAGGGCTTTGCTCGCTTATCCGCTCAATCGATCTACTTGCGTTTCTTGAAGACTGCCACTGGCCTGAGTGATACACAGGCGCGCCAGCTAGCCACCGTCGACTACATTGACCGCATGGCGCTTGTTGGATCAGTACAAGAGGATGGCGCCGAGCATCTGGTTGCTGTCGCTCGCTATAGCGCGATCACCGGGAATGAGCCTGGTCTGGCTG
>MGNS01000136.1:13368-18218 GCA_001795165.1 Chloroflexi bacterium RBG_16_57_11 | reverse complement strand
GGAATACGGCCGACAGCATGGCGTGCGCATGCTGGTAGCCACCGTGCATTCCAGCAACGCCCGCATCCTGCGCTTTATTACCAGGAGCGGATTGCCCTTTGAAAAGAAGATGCTCGAGCCTGGGGTGTGGGAGTATCGCATCTGGCTGGAGAAATCAAGCTAATCAGAATATTCGTTATCTTTGCCATACCTCTCATCCGGCTCGATCAATACCTCGCGCTCACGCCCGCCTCCCACCGCAGGACCAATCACGCCGAGTTCCTCCAGCTCGTCCACAAGCCGAGCAGCCCGCGGGTACCCGATGTGCAATCGCCGCTGTAGCATGGAGGCGCTGGCGCGCTGTTCCTTGCGTACGATCTCGATCGCCCGCTCCACCAGCCTGTCGCGATCAGCCAGGATCTCCTCCTCGGCGAGCATCTCCTCCCAGGGCGAAGGCTCCGGCGTTTCAGCCGAAGGCAGGCTCTTTTGCCAGAAAGTGATCACCCGCTCCACCTCCTGATCGCTGACCATCACTCCCTGCAGGCGTTGCGGGCCGGAGGCATCCGGCGGCAGGTAGAGCATATCGCCATGACCGAGCAGCGATTCGGCGCCGACGGTGTCCAGGATGACCCGTGAATCAATGGATGAAGCCACCGCGAAGGAGATACGAGCCGGGAAATTAGCCTTGATCAGCCCGGTGACCACCTCCGTGCCAGGGCGTTGGGTAGCCACCACCAGGTGGATGCCGGTGGCGCGCGCCATTTGCGCCAGACGCACCAGGTGATGCTCGGTCTGGTCGGGGGCTGACATCATCAGATCGGCCAGCTCATCAATCATCACCACGATATGTGGTAACAGCTCCATGCCTTTTCTACGTTGCGCCTTACGGTTATAGGAGTCAAGATTTCGCGAGTGGGAGGCCTCCAGGACTATGTACCTTCGATCCATCTCCGCTACCGTCCAGCGCAGAACCGTCAATATTCGCTCTACATCGGTTTCCACCTTGCCGAAGAGGTGAGGCAGACCATTGAAGCGCACCAGCTCAACCATCTTTGGATCGATCATCACCAGCCGCAGCTCATCCGGGGTGTTGTTCATCACCAGGCAGGTGGTAAGCGCCGCGATGCAAACCGATTTCCCCGAGCCCGTCGTGCCGGCGATCAGCAAATGCGGCATGCGCGCCAGGTCGGCCACGATGGGCTGGCCGGAGACATCCCTCCCCAGGGCAATCGCCAGCTTCGAGCCGGCTTTGTGAAAGTTTTCACTCTCGAGCATTGGCCGCAAGCGTACCACCGAAGCGCGCGGATTGGGCACCTCGATCCCCACATATGGGCGTCCGGGCACAGGCGCCTCGATCCGTAGCCGCTCGGCAGCCAGCGCCAGTGCCAGGTCGCGCGCCAGGGATGAAATCTGCGCCACACGCACTTTTTGCCGGGCAGCCACTTCACCCTCCGTAGCAGGCTTCTCTTTCTCCAGATAACCCGGCTCAACCGCGAACTGGGTGACCGTTGGCCCAACCCGAAAATCGATCACCCGGGCTGGGATGCCAAAATCTGACAAAGTCTTTTCAATCAATCCAGCGGTCTGGTTGATAGTACGCTCGTCGGGCCGGTTGTATTGCTCATAGACCAGCAGGTCGATTGGAGGCAGAGCTTCACTTCGAGAAGGAAGATCTGCCGAGGCGACCGGCTCTTCAGGGGTGAGGCGAAAATTCTTGCGAAATTGGGGTGGCAGCGGGGCAGGTTTTCGCCGGGAAGTGCCGGTCGCGACTGTGCTGGCGTTTGGCAATGGCGATTCGACCACACCGGTAATTGGAGCCGAGAGCTCCGGCTCTCGGGTTTCCGACGGACTGATTGCGCGACGCAGTAACGATGAAAAAGGCTGGCTGAGGCCCAATCCTGCCACCAAGAATATGACAAACAGGCTGCCATACAGCAGACCTGGCCAAAAAGCAGCCGAAAGTCCGAGCCGGGTGAACACCAGGCTGACCAGCTGCGCCAGCCCCCAGCCGAGGCGACCGCCATCCAGACCCGCCTCGGCGCGCAATACATCCACGCCGCTAATAGCCGCCAGCAGCCCCAAGGAAGCAAATGCCGCCAGCTCAAACAGCACAAAATGCACCCAGAAAGTGGTGGTCGCATTACCGCTCCGGCGGCGGAAGATCCACACTCCAAGCAGGCCGACCAGCACCGGCACCCAAATTGCGCCCCAACCAAACCAGTCCCTGAGCAGGTTGCTCCAGGCAGTCAAAATCCCGGATGTCCAGGTAGGAGCGAGCAACGCCAGGAAGGTCATCAGCGAAAGGGCAGTGCAGAATACTCCGGCAATATCCCAGAAGAAACGGGCAAAATGGGCCAGAAAATCCGCCAGACGTTGGGAAGAGGATATCTGCGGCGGTTCTACTGGAGGGCTAGGCGCGGTGGGAGAGGATTTGGGGGTGGTTTTCTGAGCCATCCGAATTATTATATATCGGATTTCCCTAAGACGGCGACATAGTTCCCACCTGTTTCATCGAGCACAATCGAGACGCGCCAGGGTGTGTCTCCCACCAGGAGGCTTAGCTCGTCGGGGGACAACATTAAGAACTCGATCCACGGTGTGACGGCTTTTTTGTAACGCACCCGGATGCGCGCCTCACCGGGAAAGCGGCCGCGGCTGCGGTTCCGGGCGTGATATTCCAGGTGCTCGGGCTGTTCGGTTCCGTAAGGGTTGCGCAGCCCCGCCAGGATGCGTCCTTGCGTCGAGGTCATCCGGGCCAGGCGGCGCAACAGCCAGCGAGCCCGGCGAGGGTCGCCAACCAGGCAGAAGTTGTTGCCCAACATCAAGATGGTGTCGAAAATGCCCAGCCGCGAGGTTAGCTGTGTCACCGAAAGCTCTCGCACCTGGCGCACGCCGCGCTGGCGGCAAACCTCCAGGCACAAAGGCGAGTTATCTACACCGAGGACCTGCAGGCCTCGCTCCTGCAGGTAAAGCGAATGCCGTCCGGCTCCGCAGCCAACATCCAGCACACGGCCGCGGGCATAAGTGATGGCCTCCTGCTCGATAGCCGGCCACTCTTCGAAAGGTGCAAAATACAACGCCGGACCGGGCGAGATGCCGAACATTCCATCGTCGCGCTCGATGATCTCCTGAGAGCGGATCCCGTGTAGGTAATCGTACATGACATGGCCAAAGGCATCCTGGTCGTTGGTTAGCATAATCACCTGCCTATCTCATCAATTTCCTCCCCCGGCTGCACCGGGGTAAAGTGCTTTCGGTAAAAATCGGGACGCGATAAGCCAGATACATCGCGCAGGGCATAAATTTCCCTGCGGGTCATCTCAGGAGGGAAAGGCCAGGCCACCCGCTGGGTCCAGGCGCAACTTCCGCCAACTCCAGACAGCGCGTCCAGGGCCATCTCTCGATGACCGAGCCCAAGGTCAGCGGGTAGATCACGCACCCCAAACTCATCGATCTTCAGCACTTCGTTCGGCTGGGGTTTCAGGCTCCCGCCCACTGGACTGGCAGCGAAGACCACCAGGTGGATGCCGCGCCCGTACCAGTTCAGGCGAGAGTACACTCCCACCAGGCGGGTCAGCCTCACCTTCAGGCCGGTCTCCTCCTCAACCTCACGGCGTGCGGCATCCGTCAGGCTTTCATCTTCGCCAACGCCTCCGCCTGGGAGGCTCCACACCTCAAAGTCTTCTCGCTGGGTGAGTAATAGCTTGCCATCCCGAAGGATCGCTGCGATAGCGGCTACCGCCGGGGAAAACCCATCCAGCTCAGCTGACCCTGTATTTAGTATGTCGGGTAAACTGACCATCCCATATCCGGGCAACTCACGAACGATGCCCGGCGGGATTGTATTGCCGATATGTTGCTGGTAAAAATCCAGGCGCGACAACGCAGAAACATCTCGCAATCGGTAGAGATCGGCTTCTCCAATCTCGGCCGGGAAGCGCCAATCCTGGTGGATGGCCCAGACGGCGCTGCCGCCCACGCCATGTAAGGCATGCTGGATGCGTAAAGGAGCCAGCTGCACCAGATCTGTGGGCAACTCACCTGGATCAAAGAAGCGCGCTTCTGTGGTTTCACAGGATTGCGGTGAAGGCATACCGGCGATCGGCCTGGCCGCAAAGACGAAGATTTGCCCGTTAAAGCGCGACACTCCGGGGCGCGAATACACGCCCACCAGCCGGATTAACGCCACATCCAGGCCGGTCTCCTCGTGGGCTTCACGCTGCGCGGCCTGGGCTAATGATTCGCCCACTTCCACACCACCTCCTGGCAGACACCACATGTCGAAATCCTCCCGCCGGGTAAGCAGCAAGCGATTCCGGTCATCCAGGATGGCGATGTTGACTCCCAGGGTAGGCATAGTGTTATTCCTTCCGTGATGCCATGTATATGCCCGTCAGGGTGATTGCGCCCCCGATGACCTTTAGCCCAGACGGAACCTCACCCAGGAAGACCATCGCCAATAAGGTAGAGCCGATTGGCTCGCCGAGCAGTGCGAGCGAGACGTAAGCCGCTGGCAGGTAACCCAGCGCCCAGTTGTAGCTCGTGTGTCCCAGAAGCTGCGGGATGAGCGCCAGCGCCAGAAACCACAGGTAAGCCACCGGGGGATAACCAAACCCAGGCTGATTCGCCCCAAGCATGATCACGATCAGCACTGCCGCCGAAACACCATATACGACAAAGATATATGTCAAAAGGGACACCCGAGAGCGCACACACCGCCCGATAACCAGGTACACTGCCGCAGTCAGCGCGCCTGCCAGGGCTAACAGATCGCCGATGAAGGCCCGCCCGCGCACAAACTCGCCCGCCGGAGGGCAGGCCAGACCTGCGCCGGTCCACGCGCAGGCGTCGCTGAGGGCGATGATCACACT
>MGNS01000136.1:0-13278 GCA_001795165.1 Chloroflexi bacterium RBG_16_57_11 | reverse complement strand
GGCGGTATCCACCAGGACAACCGAGCTGGCGACGGTCGTGAAAGCCAACGAGCTGATCCAGGTGGCAAAGTGCAGAGCGAGGAAAAAGCCAGAGAGCAACGCCAGCCCCAATTCTCGTCGTGTCAGCGAGCGTAGCTCGGAGCGCCGGAGGGTTAGAGCAAATGGAGTCAGCACGATGGCCGCAAGTGTCATCCGCCAGGCAGCAATCACTAACGAGGGGGCGTAATCCTGGGCATAGCGGGTGAAGATCGAGGCAGTACTAACCGCCAGCACACCCGCGGCGAGCACCAGGACAGGCGAAGCAAAGGGGCGATCGGAGGCCATGGACTTACCGGCTGATCCGCAAGATTACTTTACCAGTTACCCAGTGGTGAGGCACCGGGCCAAAGCTCCGGCTGTCATTGCTCTCCGGATGACTACCCAAGACGAACAATTCCTCGCCGTCTTCGGAAAAGCGCTCCAGGCGCTTGATCATCACCCCATAAGCCGGATGGCGAAACACAACAACGTCACCCGGCTTTAGGCGGCGCAAGAAATACGGGATTTTGATCACCAGGATATAATCCCCCTGCATAAATAAAGGCGACAGGCTTTCACCTGTCACCTTTAGCATTTGAAACACTACGGAATGACCGGATAGACAAGCTCGAGCGGCGGATTATAAGGTGACTTGGTTCTCCTAGTCACAAGGCTTTTCGTTGCCCAGAAGATCTCGCCAAATTTGTTGATCGATTCAACCAGGTCGAGGGCAGCCTGCCGATCGGTGGTCTGTCGTGCTTTGGAGCCGAGCATCATAATCTGGTGTGTAAGGCTGTGCAGCTCGGGGAACTTCTCCAGGTGTTGCGGCTTGATATAATCGCCCCAGATGATGCGGATTTCAGCTTTCGCCTTTTCCGCATGCTCTTCTTTTACAGCAATGTAGCGCGAAAGGGTATTCTGGTAGTCTTTACCCTTATCGCCTCCTTTGGTTTCCAGGTCGGTCATCAGGTCGAGCATGCGGACAACGGTTACCGCAGCGATCTGTGCGGTGATCGGGTCGTAGATGCCGCATGGGATATCGCAGTGAGCCCGGGCCTGCTCGAAGCTGTGCACCTTGTCGAGCTTAGAAATGAGTTGGTGGATCATATTACCTCCTGGTTGTTGGGTGAGTTGGAACGGTTGAAACTTCACAGCTAACGGCTGGCTTCCCCATCAGGTCAATCCAGCCGTTGAAACGTGTTGTTGCTGAACACAAGGAATAAAGGCGTCAAGCCATCGTACCGAGCTTCATCATACTGAATTTGACCCATCCTGTCAAGATTTGTTGCAGCCTTCCTTATGAACTTCTTATTCCCAGGGATAATACCTGTCAATTGTCATCCACGGAATGTGACCGGGTTTCTTGACAAAGGGACAGGGGGAAGCTAGAATCATTGGAGTGGTTTCTGCGCCTCGTCACTCGTACGCGAATAAATCGGAGAAACCGACCTATCCTCAAAAACGATATAAAAACATATTATAGGAGGATCGTCTATGACCCACATCATCACAAGCCTTTGCCTACGCGACGCGGGTTGCGTCGATGTCTGCCCGGTGGAATGCATCGTACCTGGCAAACCGCAAGAAGAGTGGCCGTGGTTCTATATTGACCCGGATACCTGCATCGACTGCGGTGCCTGCATCCCGGAATGCCCTTTCGAAGCCATCTTCCCAGAAGATGAAGTGCCCACAGCCTACACGGCTAAGGGTGGAGAGTATATCAGCAATATCGGCCTGAAAGGTCACTACGAAGGCACCAACCATCATGGTGAGCAGGTTGTACTGGATAGTGTCCGCCAGCTCGCAGCAGGCGAGGTGGTCGATCTATCCCCCGATATCAAGCCGAACTATGATTACTTCACACAAGGCACCGGCTACAAGGCATTAGAATAGCACAGTCTCACGACGGCTCACATTCGGATTAGCTGTCAAAAACAGCATTAAAGTCAAACAGGTGACCGAGTCGCCTGTTTGACCGTTATTTATTGCGGGGTTGTGCGCAGGATCAGGTTGCCCGCGCCCATGTCCACACTGATCGTCAAGACTGGCCCGCTACCCTCCAGCAGATAGTCGCCTCCCGATTTTTGCCATGCGCCGTGGGTCTCTACATTCGTTAGACCTCCTTCGAAAATTACCTGAGCGGAAAATCCCTCCGGGACGATGAGTGTTACCTGGCTGATGCCTGATTTTATATCTACCTCGGCGTCGGGCTGCAGCTCGCCCGAGAAATCCAGGGTGTAATTGCCTGCACCACTTCGAAAGACCATCGAAGCGAAGTTGGCATTCGCCAGATCTGTCAGGCGCACGTTGGACGCACCAGTCTGGTAGCTCAGGCTATCCATCTCGATCCGGTTGGGCTGTGAAAACTTCAAGCGCACATCCGCCGCGCCATCGCTGACTTTGAGCGATTTCAATGACAGATCGCCAAGGTCAAAATCTCCTTTGTATGCGCCAGAGTTGATTTCCAGATTGATTACCTGATCTCCCAGCTCGAGATCCCATTCGTTTTCGACATCATCGTTAATTCTAGGGATGCCTTCAATCTTCAGTTCGCCCGATTCAAGCCGCACCTGGTTACCTTCGACGGTGATTTCGGGCTTGAAATCGTCCACGTTATACCTGGCTGTCCCGCTCACCAGGGCATCGGCCGCGCCACTGTCCAGCTTAAAATCGCCTGCACCGAACGACAAAATCAAGTCGATCTCGTCAGCGTCGGGTGCTGGAATATTGATCTCATCGGTACGGGTCGGGCCAGTCGTGATACGATCCACCGGGATGTCTACGGTCAGGCCGCAAGACAGGCCGGCCAAAGCCAGCGCGGCGATCACGATTATGATGGTTGCTTGTTTCATAGGATTTTCCTCCGTTCTGTAACTTCTGATACATACTATACGGAGATTAACCTGGATGGTTGCAAAACCGAGCATCGGCTAACGCGTTTGCCTGCCTGCCAGCCATCCGATCAGGCCGTAGATCAGGTATACCAGGCCGATAAGGATTAAGCTGAATTTTACCAAAGCACAGATACGAGCCAATGCAGGCCAAGCCTCCGCGGTGGCACCGCCGAGCAGAACAACCGATAGCGCAAGGTTTTCCAGCGCGTCAAAGCCAGCTGCCACCCATAAACAAACGGCCAGAGGAGCGCCGAGACCCCCGAAGGGCCAACCACGCTCCCCAATAACCAGGGAAGCTAAAACACAACCTAGTCCAATAGCAACCGCGTAAGCCACCATATACAAATAGTCAAAACCCAGGCTGAAGGCAGCAAACAGCTTTGCCTGCCCATCCCAGGAATCGAGGATAATCTGAGCCTGAGAAATCGTCCCTGCCAGCTCAAAGGATACAATTCCAGCAGGTGCTTCTGGAGTGATCAGGGGCTTGCCGGTTACATTCAAGATGATTGTGATCATCAGGGCGGTAAGAGCTGCAAAAATAAAAATAATCTTGCGTTGAGGCGGACTACAGGACATGAACAGAGAAACCATGGCAGGTATCCTATATGCTTAACCAGCCAGCGATCAGCTGCCGTCGCAGGCTGTATAAACCCAATATGGTTCACAGGCCTACCAGAGCGCAATCTTGCCAAATGTGCGCCAGGACTTATCGTGGTTAGACATGTGAAAGTATCTCACAATCTAATATGTTTTGCAATCGAAGAGATGCAACGCTAGGCAAGTAACGTTGCACCTCCTTGAAAATAAAAGAAAGGCTTTAATACAGTGGAAATAATAAAAGCCGGAAATCTTACCTCACGGTTTTCCCCCTAAAAGAGCTCGCAGCTCGTGTTCAGCCTGGGCGCGAGGAACGCCCAGCGATATCTGCCATTCATTGATCAGAAAATTCTGCGCTCGTTCGAGAATGGCGCTGTCATAATCGTTTAGCTTTTTTAATTGTCGAAAATCCACCAGATCTCGGATCACCTGACAAATCGACTCAAGCCTGCCATCTTTCATTCGGGCGATTAGCTGGTTCTTCCTCTCCCAACGGTCGCCAGATAGCGGCTCCGCGGGGCTTTTCAGGATGGAAAAAAGGCTCTCAAATTCACTTGCCGGGGTAGGAAGGCGCAGGCTGGTCTCCGCCTGGTCATTAATCGGTACGAACAAGGTCATATCGCGGATTTGAACGACATAATAATGCTCTGTTTGGCCGGATAGCGCTTTTTCATCCAATTGAATCACTTCACCTGGGCCATACGTCCAATGCACGACCTGATCGCCAACCTGGAAATTCATAATCGCCTCCAAAATTCAGCCGTTCAATTAATACCGTCGCTGACCACCACCACCCCGCCGGTTACGGTCCCCGTATCCACCACGTTGGCTACTACGATTGCTGCTGTACCGTCCGGAAGGACGCTCTTCCATTGGACGAGCAATGTTGACTTTAAGCACACGTTCGCCAAAAGTGACACCATTGAACTGCTTGATTGCGTTCTCGGCTTCACTCTGGGAGCTCATTTCGACAAAAGCAAAGCCTTTGGATCGACCTGTATCGCGGTCTTTAATCAGCGCAACGGAAACCACCGTCCCGGCGCCCGAGAACAAGGTACGCAACTCTTCTTCCGAGGTCGTGTACGATAAATTTCCGACATATAACTTAGTATCCATCTAATCTCCTTTTCGGCTGCTAAAAAATATCGCCAGTCCTATGTAAGGACTGGCGGCGTTTCCACAAATCCTAAAGCAAGAACATCTAAATTATATCATATCTTCTTACAAATTCCGAGCGTCCTGCTGATCGTCCAAGTTGTCAAATAAATCGCGCAATTTCTCCTCCCAGAACTCGTCGTCGGGGTTAAACACTACCTCTTCATGCTCCTCTGCCAGACGACGGAGATATTCGCGCAAACCAAGCTGTGGAGCTGCCTGTTCGATTTCTACCATTTTCGCGTCCATCGCCTGATTGAGCTGCCGGCTGCGCTTTTCCAGGTCAGTCAGGTCCAGTTTTAGCGAAAACATATAATTTAACCGTCGCATGATCCCGAGCCAGGCTGTATAATCGTTCTCCACGCGAATCAGACCGCCGACGGATTCCACAGATGAGAAATCATACGCTGGAACAAAAGCATAAAATCCGATCATTTCCAGATCCTGCTCGCCAGCGCGCTGGCACAGGTACGAACCGATGCTGGCGCCGCCATGGTACTCGGAAAGACTGACCGCCAATCGCTCCATTTCATTCCGCAGCTCGGGGCGGCTCACGATCCCATGGATAGTGCGGTCATGTTCATAAGGTAGCTCGCCATACACGCCACCCAGGCTGACAATACGCTGCACATTCAGTTTGCGCGCCACATGCAGGATAGAGGCGGTATACCGTTCCACATCCAGGTGGGGCTCGTCGCCTCGTAAGATCACCATCCCACGTTGGCTATTTCCTGTGTAATACAGATCATTTCTAGGCGTCTCCAGCGATTTGGGGAAACCTCGCTCAAATCGCACTGCAGGACGCAACAGGTCATGGGTGCCAGGCAACTGGAAAAGATAAAATCCATCTGGATAGATCGTCCCAATCGGGCGAGCACGGGTATGCTTCACCAGGTATTCAGGCAGCCCTGATGATACTGAGCCTGCGTCCGCCCATTGCCGCCAGCCAATGATCATGTAGACGTTACGAGCCCGAGGCTGTTCCCATAAGTCGACCGCCAGACCGGGACGTGACGGCTCACGGGGCTTTGATTTCATCCCAGGATCATTCTCCATACCGCTTCTCCAGGAGCACCATTCATTTGCTATAATGGGAGGATTGTACTCGAAAATTCAACTTTTCCCTTGCCGAATGGCCGGAATTAGGGCATACTATGTCAGCAGAGCCAGCCGGCAACCAAACCGATGATTTTTTTACCATCGATGCTGTTGTGAATTAAGATATTTGTATTACACATTGAGGTGCCATGATGAGTGATGAAACCCCCCACGAAGAAAATCTCAGCCAGGAGTTCGAGGCATTGGGAAAAAACCTGATTGGAGCGATTCGGTCTGCCTGGGAAGCCCCGGAAAGCAAACGGTTGCGCGATGATATGACCAGTGGACTTGGCGATCTGGCATCGACGCTCAAACGGGAGGCTGACAACCTTGCAAGCCACCCGACCACACAGCAATTACGAAACGACGTCAGCCAGCTTGGCGAAAAGGTGAAAGCGCCAGAAGCCCAGGCTGCAGTGCGTCGTGAATTGTTGAGTGCGTTAAAGGCCATGAATTCTGAGCTTGAAAAATTGATCGGCCATTGGACTTCTGCTGATGCTACTGTAGAAAAGCCGGTCGAAGATACGACACCTTCCAGCCAAGCGGAATAGGATGCCAGCTCTTTTTGAAGTTGAAACCCACGCCGGCACGCCCATCCTCGTGCATGGATCGCGCTTGCTGCCCTTTGCCAAGAGCCTGAGACTACATTTACCAATGATCAATTTCGGTGTTATTTGGAACCGTCCAGTATCAATCCTGTTGATCCGTCCTGATGGGGAAGAACAAGTCATTCCTATTCGCGATCGCACCCGAGAAATCGTTTGGACGTTCTATGGGGCGATCGTAGTGCTGGCAGCACTGACTGCTCTGATCGAATTTAGAAAGCGAGGTAACAGATGAGCGCATTCGAAGATGAACCGGTCAATACAGATAACCCGGCGATGACAACCTACCGTGACCCGACGCTAGATACGATCGAACAGGTGATGGAAAGCCTGCATGCGGTGGCAAGTGTCGAGGCTGTATATGGCACACCGGTAAAACAACGCGAAACATTGATCATCCCGGCCGCAGAGGTGGTGGCAATCAGTGGTTTCGGCGGCGGGCAGGGGTACGGTGGGCCAGAAAACGGCGCAGCTCCATCTGGTGGAGCAGGCGGTGGGGGAGGTGGAGGCGGAAGCGCTCATGCGCGCCCGGTCGCTGTCATCATCATTTCCCCGGAGGGCGTGCGCGTTGAACCAGTTTTTGATCTGACGAAAATTGCCCTGGCTGGAGTGACCTTTGCAGCTTTCGCGGTTGGTATGCTTGCGCGCATGGGAAAGATGCGACGCACATTTGACAAGATGGGTGAAGCAATCGAAGAGGGATAACCATTTTGATGCTACACGCTGGCGAGCATTGCACGCAATAACGCTCGGCGCATCGGTATAGCGATATGAAATCCATTAAAGAAAGGTAGAAACAGATCGTGGAGCAGGCCAGTAATAAGAAAAAATCGATGACCTTTACAGACCAGATGAGGTCGATCATGAAAGGGATATCCGAGCCCATCGCCGGTTTCTTCAATCGGCTTGGGTTGATGCCCAACACAATGACACTGTTGGGATTGGCAGGTAATGTTGTTGGGGCGATGTTGCTCGCCCAGGGTAACATGTTCTGGGGTGGTATATTGATCCTCTTAATGGGTCCGATCGATGGGCTGGATGGAACCATGGCGCGCCTGCGCGGTATGGCGGGAAATTTTGGCGCATTCGTCGATTCGGTTAGCGACCGGTATTCAGAGCTGATCATCTTCGGCGGGCTGATCTTTTTCTATGCGCAACAAGGTGACATGCTTTCGACGGTTGCAGTGTACGCCGCGGCTGCCGGATCAGTGCTGGTCTCCTATATCCGCTCGCGCGGCCAATCGCTTGGCTGGGATACGAAGGTTGGCATTCTCACGCGAATGGAGCGCTATCTAGTTCTTGCCCCCGCATTGATCCTCAACATACCAATGGTAGGTATCTGGATCATCGCAATCCTGGCAAACCTGACCGCCCTTCAACGCATTATCGACGTACGGCGGAAAGCGCGCCAGTAATGACCGGTCAGTAACCGTATCGAAAAACCTTTGTAACACGTTCATAGCCCAAATCTGTGTATTGAGGTAAATCATGCCCGGAATCGATATTGGACCTTTAAGGATTCATTATTATGGCATCATCCTGATGCTTGGAGCGCTGGCTGGCGCCTGGCTGGCATCAGTCGAAGCCCGCCGCCGTGGCCAAAACACCGAGATTGTTTGGGATGGTTTAGTATGGGTGTTAATTGGTGGTATCATCGGAGCACGCCTGTGGCACGTGCTCACCCCACCTGTGTCTATGGGCAAGACCTTCATGGACTACCTGGCCAACCCGCTGGACATGCTTAAAGTCTGGGAAGGCGGGCTGGGCATCCCTGGGGCGGTGGTCGGCGGTGGTCTTGCACTTTACATCTACTGCCGGCGTCGTAAATTGAATTTCCTGCTATGGGCTGATATCGCTGCCCCAGGCCTGGCCTTGGGACAGGCCATCGGTCGCTGGGGTAACTTTGTAAACCAAGAAGTCTACGGTAAGCCGACAACGCTGCCCTGGGCTGTGCGCATCGATCCTGCATTTCGTTACCCCGGCTTTGAAAATATCGAGACTTTCCACCCGCTATTTCTGTATGAGTCGTTGTGGAATTTTGGCCTGATGGCTGTCCTGCTCTGGCTGGGGCGGCGCTATGAAAGCTGGTTGAAAGCAGGCGACATTTTCCTGATCTACCTGATTGGGTATCCTCTGGGGCGTTTCCTGCTGGAGTTCTTGCGCCTGGATGTTTCGAGAGTTGGCGGGGTCAATATCAACCAGCTGCTGATGGTCGTCGTAGCCCTGGTCGCCGCCGGGGTGCTCATCTGGAGACATCGCCAGCCACAAGAAAAAGCCGCCCCGGTAAAAGAATAGCTTGCCCGATCCGTTCACACGCATCATGATCGAAGCTGAGGCGCTGTGTAAGCAGTTCGACGGTTTCACTGCGGTGGATGAAGTCTCGCTGAACCTGGAAAAAGGCGAGGTGCTGGCACTATTAGGACCGAATGGCGCCGGAAAAACCACCACAGTGCGCATGCTATCCTCCGTGCTTCGTCCCACCCGTGGCACAGCCAAGATCGCGGGTTATGATGTGGTGCACCAGGCGCGGGAGGTACGTGCAGCGGTCGGCGTTTTGACCGAAAACCACGGGCTATATAACCGCATGCCAGCCGATGATTATCTGGATTTCTTCGGCCAGATTTACCATCTGAACCGCCTGGATCGCCAAGCACGCACTCGCCAGCTGCTCGAGCAATTTGGCCTCATGGAACACGCTCACCGGCCAATTGGTGAGTTCTCCAAGGGCATGCGCCAAAAGCTGGCCCTGGCGCGCGCCTTATTACACAACCCTCCCGTACTGCTTTTAGACGAGCCGACTTCAGCGATGGACCCAGAGAGCGCCCGATTGGTGCGGAATTCAATCCTCGATTTGCGGTCAGCTGAAAGGACGATCATCATATGCACTCACAATCTGGCCGAAGCGGATGAACTGGCAGATTTGATCGCCATCATTCGCCACGGGCGGATTATCGCCCAGGGTAAGAGCGATGACCTGAAAGATCGTCTCCTGGGACCAACGGTATATGAGCTGCGGCTTGCAAATCACCTGAATGGCGCCCTGCCTCCCCTACCGGATGGTGTCGCGATTATCGCCCAGGGCGAAAACTGGATACGTTTTCATTCTCAAAATCCTCACCAATACAACCCGTTCATCCTACAGTGTTTCCTCCATTCTGGACTGCAGGTGGTTTCATTGCAAGAGGCTCCACGTAATCTGGAACAGGTTTATTTGCAGGCGATCAAAGAATAGGGCCGATCATTGGGCGTAAAATGCACGCCTGGAAACCAACACGTCTATTATCGGTGCATTCATGGGATGGTATGCTTATTTTGAATATCGAGAAAAAAGCATCCTTACGAACACATGCCTGGCTGAGTGACATGCGGCTGGCGCTGGTGATCACCCGGCGTGAAATTCGGGATCAATTTCGGGACTGGCGGATCATTTTCCCCATGTTGTTGCTTACTTTAATTTTCCCCTGGTTGATGGATTTCACTGCCAGCCAGGCCGTGAGGTTCGTCGAGCGGTATAACGCCCCTTTGATTGGCGCAAGGTTGATACCTTTCCTGCTTTTGGTGGTCGGTTTTTTCCCGATTTCGGTATCGTTGGTCATTGCACTGGAAAGCTTTGTTGGTGAGAAAGAAAGGCGTAGCATCGAGCCGCTCCTGTGCAGCCCGCTCAGTGACGGACAGCTATACCTTGGTAAGCTTCTGGCTGCCATGGTGCCACCCTTGCTTGCCAGCTACCTCGGCATCAGCGTGTATCTGATCGGGGTATATCTTAATGTCGGTTGGAAGCCTCCTACCGAGCTGCTGCTACAAATCATCTTACTCACGACGGTTCAAGCGATCCTGATGGTCAGCGGAGCGGTAGTGATCTCATCCCAGACCACTTCGGTGCGTGCCGCCAACCTACTGGCATCTTTCATCATCATCCCGATGGCGCTGCTCATACAGGGTGAAAGCATCCTGATGTTTTGGGGGCTGTATCGGGCATTATGGTGGGCGGTAATCGGGCAATTGATCGTTGCTGTCCTGCTGGTTCGGACAGGAGTATCTTATTTCAACCGGGAGGAGATGCTGGGTAGAGAGTTGGACATGCTCAATACCCGCTGGGCCTGGGAGGCTTTTCGTCGTCATTTCACCGGCGATGAGCGCAATCCCTGGCGCTGGTATCGCTTTCAAGTCCTCCCGGCGGTGTGGGGTCTACGCATGCCCATCCTGATCTCCAGCCTGGCAATGGTAATCGCTGTTCTGGCCGGGCTCCAGGCAGCACGGCTGCTCCCCTTGCCCCCGGTGCTGCTCGCCTTTAGCTCTCTCGGGAAAGGGTTTATACAAGGATTGGAACAGCTCAGGTTCATTTCCCCAGCCGGGGTGATCACAATCTGGCTGCACAACCTTCGGACCCTGGTGATTGCGATGCTTCTGGGCATTTTCTCGTTCGGGGTCATGGGGTTGCTGGTGCTGATGTTGCCGATTGCTTTCCTGGCGTATATCGCCGGGAATTTAATGATGGCAGGAAGCTCACCATGGATGTTTTTTCTGGCGTTGGTGTTCCCACATGGGGTGCTGGAGATCCCGGCCATCATCCTTGGCGGGGCAACGATCCTGGGCCTGGGAGCCACATTGACCGGTCAGGCGCAGGGCAAATCCTTGGGCGAAGCCTTCATTGTCGCCCTGGCACGCTGGGCGCGGGTGACCGTCGGTCTGGTGATGCCCCTATTCTTGTTGGCAGCAATCCTGGAAGTTTACCTGACCCCACGGGTAGCCGTTTGGCTCCTTGGGAAATGACGGATCGGGTATGTAAAGTTGAATTTCTGATGTGAGGGACCGGTATGCCACAGCTGATTATTTTAGGTTCCGCTTCTGCGGTGGCGGATGCAAAACATGAGAATACTCACCTGGCGTTCGTAAATGAAAAGCGCCTGCTATTAATCGACTGTCCGGGTAATCCGGTAGTACGCATGCAGCAGGTTGGATACGATATGACACACCGGCTGACTGATCTGCTCCTTACCCATTTCCACCCTGACCATGTCTCCGGGTACCCTCTTCTACTACAAACGCTTTGGCTTTTAGGGCGCAGCGAGCCGCTGCACATCTATGGCCTGGATTTCACCTTACACCAGGCGCGGCGTTTATTCAATCTCTATGATTGGGAAACCTGGACAGACTTATTCCCGCTGGTTTACCACAACATTCCGGAAGAAGAGATGTTTATGGCGCTCGATGCAGATGACCTGCGTCTTTACACCTCACCCACAAGCCATTACCTGCCTACCCTAGGAGCGCGTGTTGAGCTGTTATCCGGTCAATATTCAGTGGCGTATTCGTGCGATACGCGGCCCTGTCCGGCGGTGACACGCCTGGCGCAAGGCGCGGATATTTTGATCCACGAAGCCACCGGGGCGCACACAGGGCATACCTCGGCAGCGCAGGCCGGCGAGGTGGCGCAACAGGCGGGAGCGAAGTCACTCTTTTTGATCCATTACCCGGTTTGGAATAACGATCCAACGCCTCTGGTGGATGAAGCCAGGACGGGATTCGATGGCGAAGTCCGCCTGGCCGAAGATTATCAGGTTGTGAATATCTAAGCTGCGAACCTGAACCGCGTTGGCAAGGGTCACCACCCTTGTATGAACGGAAGCCAATCCTGATTTTCGTGCAGGTGTCGACCAAAAAGGTAGAATGCCGAGGCGGGTGGTGCGACCGGGACGTGAAACAAATGCATCTGCGCCTGATCCGCTGTCCGGCCACCCTTGCGATGATTACAGTTGGGGCATGCCGCTACAAGATTTTCCCACACATGCAGGCCACCCAGGTGACGCGGGACAACATGATCTATAGTCAGGTTTGTGCCGCGGTGCCCACAGTACTGGCAAGTGTAATCGTCCCGGCGTAATACTTCGCGCTTGGTCAGGCGCACCGCCAATCGTGGCCGGCGCACCATCTTCTCCAGCCGGATGATGGATGGACGCGGATAAGAGTGACTGATTGTGTGGATTTCCCCGCGACCGTTTAACACCAGGTCGGCCTTGCCGCCCAGAATCAGCCCAATCGCTCGACGTGTGTTACACACGTTGATGGGCTCAAAGTTAGCGTTGAGCACCAAGACAGGATTATACATGGCGGTTACACGTCAGGCCGAATTATAGCATGTCACTAAAGAACAGTGGTAAAAGCCTGGTCAATATCAATCATCACAGGATATCCAGGTAGCCAGATCTTCCACCCGCGTAAAAACAATCCACCTATCCCTCAGCTTCGCCTGGCGCAAGGAGGAGGTTTTCGCCCAGGCTGCGCCGACAGGCAACACCCCGGCTTGCTCGGCAGCCTCCAGATCTGTGGGAATATCCCCCACATAAGCTACCAGCTCTGGCGGAATTTCCCAATTCTCCAACACCCGTCGAATGAGCTCCGGTTTGTCGCCGCGGTCGATGAATCCAGTTTCCAGCCGCTCAACCCGTGATGCCAGACCCAGAATGCGCATGCTGATCTCAGCCGTCTCTGCAGATTTACCAGTCGCGATCGCAATGGACAATCCTAATGACCGCAGATGATCCAATAGCGCTTCCACGCCCGGAAAGGGTCGAGCACAGGTCTGATGGAAACGCTCGTAACTAGCCAGGAAATATCGATACGCTTCCGGACCATAGTCCGGCAATAACCGGCGCAAGATCCCCTCTTCGCTTGGGCCAAATAAGGCAAACAGCTCTTGCAAGCTTATCGTTTTCCCGTTGTAGTACTTGAGCGTCTCTTGAAAGGCTTGCAGGCAGATCTCCATGGTGTCCGCCAGGGTGCCGTCCAAATCAAAGATCATGCCACGTAATTTCATTTCGACTGCCTAATATTACAGCGCAATGTTGCGCAATTTGAGGCTGAATAGCCTCCTGGAATAGAAAAGCATGGTATCTTTCTCCGACCACCGA
>MGNS01000135.1:20049-20273 GCA_001795165.1 Chloroflexi bacterium RBG_16_57_11 | reverse complement strand
CGGGTAGGTGCCGGTGGGATCGGCGTCATTGTGGGAGTCGGCGTGGCGCTGGGAGCTGGCGTATCCTTGGGCGGCGGTGTGGCGCTTGGCGCAACCGGTGTGGGTGTGTCGCTTTCGATGGCCGTATAGTTGCGCACCCGCAGACCTGCCACATCGACCGTCTGCTGCGTCCCGTCGTTCAATTTCACGATCAGCCGCAGCGTGTACTGTCCATCACTGATCTG
>MGNS01000135.1:13311-19922 GCA_001795165.1 Chloroflexi bacterium RBG_16_57_11 | reverse complement strand
TTCCACCGTTGTGTCAACGATGATCGGTACAGTTCCTTGCAGCGCCTGCCCCGGTTGCGGCGAAAGGATCGCCGCTGACTCTACCACCGCACCGGGCGTGCTTGCTTCTGGAGTGCCCGTTTCAGGCGTCGGGCTGTTTGTTGTCTCCGCCTGGAATGCCTGCACCGGCGCTACCCACATCCAGGCCAGCGCCGCCAGGCACATCCCGCACCACATCAATACTCGCAGCATAGCAAACTATTAGTTTATCACGGATTAGCCGTAATTTTGCAGTTCCTCACGCACCACTCGGCGGATGACTTGTTCCAGGTGCTCCCCTTGCATAAAAACATATTCCCGTAATGCCTGGTTGATCATCGTTTGGTAATTTCCACCGCCCTGTATTTCTACCTTATGGCGAAACCAGTCGATTACCTCATCATCCAGACGGATTGTGATGCGCGTTTTACCCATTGGAACGGGATTCACCGCGCCTCGTTTGCCTTTACTGAAGTCATACTCTTCCTTCATTCTCGTCCTTCCTCCAGCACCGCCGTAGCATCTGCGAAAGAAATGCCATGTTTGAGCTGGTTTGAACGCGCCTTCTCAGGATCCCATTCGTAATCAAACATCTTGCCGACTCCCTGATATTATATGCACAAATGTGCACAAAGTCAATAATTCCGTTGCTCTGACCCACCAATATGGCTCGATGTTTAGTGAACTTTGTTGTCTCACCTCAATGAGATTTCACACACAGAAAGATTCAGTCTAACATGTCGTAGTATGTCGGTCACCAAAACAACAAGTATATAACAAAACCTTCGGGTTGGGATTACAATAGGTTCGCTGTGATTATAATGGTGGGCTAAAGAGGAAAGTAAGCATGTTTAATCGACGAGATCGTTACGCCGGTTGCCTGGTTGGCCTTGCCGTTGGAGATGCCCTCGGCGCGCCGATTGAATTCAGCCCGCCTGGCAGCTTCGAGCCGCTCTCGGATATGATCGCTGGGGGACCCTTCAACCTCCAGCGCGGCCAGTACACCGATGACACCAGCATGGCGCTGTGCCTCGCCAAGAGCATTCTTGCCAAACATGCCTTCGATCCGGTCGATCAGCTGGAGAGATTTGTGCGCTGGTATCGCCAGGGCTACTTGAGCAGCACCGGTGAATGTTTCGATATCGGCAATACTACTCGCCTCTCACTGGAGGACTTCGAGCGCACCCGGTTGCCCTTCCGCTCGCCAGGTGGTCTGCGCGGTAGTAACGGTGCCATCATGCGTCTTGCTCCAGTAGCCATGGCCTTTCCTGGCAACCCCGCCGAAGCAGTTCGTTTATGTGGTGAAAGCGCGCAAACGACACATAACTTCACCGAATGCGTCGACACCTGCCGGTTGCTGGGGGGGTTAATCATTGGCGCCTTGAGAGGCGACCCCAAAGAGCGCCTGCTCTCTCCCGGTTATTCCCCGGTCGATGGCATCTGGCAGCGCCAGCCGCTCACTCTGGCAGTTCAGGAAATATCCCTGGGATCATATCAGTGCAAGCAGCCGCCCGCCATCCGCGGCGGCGGGCTCGCCACCGAGAGCCTGGAGGCGGCCTTGTGGGCTTTCTATCACAGCCGCAGTTTCGAAGAAGG
Source organism: Chloroflexi bacterium RBG_16_57_11 (assembly GCA_001795165.1). Taxonomy (GTDB): domain Bacteria; phylum Chloroflexota; class Anaerolineae; order Anaerolineales; family UBA4823; genus RBG-16-57-11. The sequence continues at coordinate 18,308 of MGNS01000135.1, read as the reverse complement.
GGTCTTATTGGCGGTTAACCTGGGCGATGACGCTGATTCCACCGGCGCGGTCTTTGGCCAGCTGGCCGGCGCCTTTTACGGCTTGCAGTCCATCCCGGGCAGGTGGCTGGAGGCCCTTTGGTCTCCCCAGCTCATTCTGGAATACGCCCGGGGTATTTATGTCATTGCCACAGGGGATGAACACACCTGACCGGATTACCGGCTTCTGCTGACGATGACCTTTTTGGTCAGGTCTTCGATCTCCTCCAGCTCCGGTGGATGGCTGGTGGCGCCCACGTAGCGGGTGTTCAGCGAGCCCGCCGCTACGCCCCAGGCCACCGCTTGCTCCAACTCCCAGCCGCGCCACAGGCCGTAGATCACCCCGGCTTTGAATGCGTCCCCCGTTCCGGTGGCATCCACCACTTGCACCTGCGGCGGTTTCACCCAAAACTGCTGCCCATCCTGGTCGATCGCCTGAGCCGGGTTGGGTCCATCGGTCGTCAGGATGATTCCTCCAGACACCTCGTGCAAGCGCATGGCATGCTCGAAAGGATCCACGCCGGGGTATTCACCCCGCGTCAGGCTGGCGGAGTTGGCCGCGATATCCGTGATTGGCAAGAGCGGGTGATCCGGCTGAGTGATGTCTCCAACCACGACGGTAACGCCGGCCTCATGCGCGATGCGGGCCGCAGCTTCACGTTCAGCGCCGCCGTACAGATCAAGGGAGAGGAAGCGTGCTCCCCCCAGCATCTTAGCGTCCAGCGCCGTCATGCTCAAGTCGCCGAAGCCGTACAGTTGGCTGCGCTCGCCATCCGGCGTGACCATGATCCGCCAGAAGGGGGTGCGCACGCCGGGATGGGTTTCGAGATAAGTCAGGTCAAGGTTGGGGAATGCTTCCAGCCCGGCGCGCGCTATCCTGCCATAATCGTCGTCCCCCAGTGCATTGCCGCTCAGCCGCACCGCTAAACCCCAATGGCTCAGGAAAACGGCTACATTCGCCCCCACGCCGCCGACATGGTAAGTGTCCGAGAGAATACAAGCCGCGCGCTCTGGGGTGGGCAGGTAGGGCACCTGGATGATGTTATCCGTACCGGTCTCCCCATAGACAAACACATCCGTTGGGCCAGCCTCATTCATCTTCTAAATCCATCCGTTCGCTTTCATAGATCTGAGCATCCCCCTGGTTGTACCGGGTTGGGTTATCACAGGCATAAAAGGCGCCTCCCAGGATTTTGCCCGCCTGGCAGGCCAGCGCCTGGGCTACGACAGCATAGGTGATGGTGGTTTCCACCGCGCTCGCGCCGGGTAAACCGGCAAAGGAAATCCCTTCCCTGACAAGATGAGCCTGTTGGTCCGCGCCGGAAACGACCAGCAGCGGGCATCCAATCCCTGCCAGGTAGCCTGCAATCTCCCTGCAGCGGCGGAACCCGGCGTCCGGTGGAGCATACAGGATGGTTGGGGTCTCACGATCCATCGCATAAAACGCGTCGTGTGCATATTCTTCCGTCTCAAGAAGGACCGCCTTGCTTTGGCAGATTTCATATAGCTTGCGCATCGTGTAATGGGCTGTCCCGAAGGCCGGGCCGCTGCCCAACGTGAAGATCACGTTGCCCCGGCTCAATTGGCGGGCAAAGTCACCTGCCGGCTGCCAGGCGCTCTCCACCGCTGCACCAACAGCCTGCGGCGTACGATCCAATTGCTCCTGCACGTCCTGGGCAACACCGCGCTGCCGGCTCATGGCAGCGGCCAGCTCGTATAAGGCTGCCAGGGTATAAGTATACGCGCTGGCCCCCGGTGTGAAGCCCAGCCGGTTGAACCCAAGCTTGAAGACGTGACCCTCGGTGACCAGGCCTGCCAGCGGCGATTCGGGCTTATTGGTCACAACCAACGTTTCCAGGCCACGGCGCTGGGCGCAGGCCAGCGCCTCGATTACCCGGATTACCCTGCCCGATTGCGAAATGGCTATAGCCAGAGCGCCCGGTGGAGCGTTTTCAACCATGTAGCGCGAAAAAGTCATCGCCGGCACGGCTTCCACCGGGCAACCCAGGAGTCGCTCCCAGGTGTAGCACGCCGCCAATGCTGCGCTCAAGCCATCGCCGCAAGCCACCAGGTATATCCGGCTGGGGGGCGGCAGCCCGGCGCAGATCTGCTCCGCCGTCAGTCGGAGGTATGACAGACGTTCAGCCAGCAGCCCCGGTTGGCGGCGGATGTCTGCCGCCAGCAACTCGAAATCCGAACAGTTCTGGCTCATTTTTGCTCACAGGATCTTACTCAGAAATGATTTGGCGCGCTCCGTTTTAGGGTTGGTAAAAAATTCATCTGGAGTGGATTCTTCGACGATCATTCCTTCGTCCATGAAGAGGATCCGTCTGGCTACCTCGCGCGCAAACCCCATCTCGTGGGTCACTACAATCATCGTCATCCCGGAATGGGCCAGATCTTTCATCACATCCAGCACTTCTTTAATCATTTCCGGGTCGAGCGCCGAAGTAGGCTCATCAAAGAGCATCAGCTTGGGGTTTAACGCCAGGGCGCGCGCAATCGCCACGCGTTGTTGCTGCCCGCCCGAAAGCTCCGCCGGATATGCATCGGCTTTTTCTGGCAGGCCCACCCGTTCCAGGAGCTGGCGCCCTTTGGCATCTGCGTCGGCTGGCTTCATCTTTGAAACCTGGATTGGCGAAATGATGATGTTTTCCAATGCGGTTTTGTTGTGAAACAGGTTGAATTGCTGGAATACCATCCCGATCTTCCGCCGCACCAGGTGTTGCTTGTTTTCCGGAATATCGTGGATCGATTCATCATCCACCCAGATCTTGCCTTGCTGGATCGGCTCCAGCGCGTTGATCGTCCGCAACATCGTGCTCTTCCCCGAGCCGCTTGGACCGATTACCACCAGCACCTCTCCCGTTGGGACATCCAGGTCGATATCCTTCAGCACCTGGAAGTGATCGAACCATTTTGAGACCTTCTCAAATCTGACCACTGCGGGCGGTCCTCCTTTCAATCAATCCGATTGCCTGTGAAATACTATAGCATATAACAAAGTAAACACCTGCTACAAAGATGCTCGGCACAAGCGCCCGGAAAGTGGCCGCGGTCACCCGGTTGGCCGCGTGGGTTAGCTCAGGATAGCCAAACACCGACACCAGCGATGAATCTTTGATCAAAGAAATGAATTGGCCTGCCAGCGCCGGCAGAATCCGCCGTATTGCCTGCGGCAGGATGATCAGCCGCATCGCCTGAGAATAGGTCATCCCAACCGATAGAGAAGCTTCCATTTGCCCCCGCGCCACCGATTGTATACCCCCCCGCACGATCTCAGCCACGTACGCTCCAGTGAATACACCCAGCCCGAGCACCAATGGGATCGTCTGGTTGTTTTTGAATAATGGCCCAAGGCCGAAATAAAAAATGATCAGCTGCACCAGCAGAGGCGTGTTGCGGATGATCTCGACATAGGCTGTGGCTGTCCGGTTGATCCATCGGGTGCGCGACACCCGCATCACCCCGGAGGTAATGCCAATGATAAATGCCAGTACCAGCGCCTGGGCAGAGATGATCAAGGTGTTTTTCATACCTTCGATGAACACCGGCATGTAGGCGCCTACGGTGCGCTGCCATACCAGGGGATCGAACAGCTCCTGCAAGAGATATTCCATCTCGTTTACCTCCACCTGAAATTAATTTTATGAGGGCTGTCCAGGTATTTTTGGACAGCCCCAAAATTTGGCCTTGAATATTAGATTTTCCTCGTGCTGCCCTAAGGTGTTGGCATGTCCACTTCTTTCAACCAGGCTGAATCGACGAACCACTTGTTATATGAATCTGTGTACGCGTCCGAAATCAGGTAGGAATCCAGGAATGTATTCACCCACTGCAGCAGGTCGGGCTGACCCGCGCGCACTGCCACTCCGTAAGGCTCTTTCGTGAACGGCTCCAGCAGCGGAAACACACATTGCGTGTACTGCATCGCCTGGACAGCAATGAAGGATTGGTCGTAGACGAAGGCATCCGAGCTTCCGTTGCACACATCCAGCGTCGCTTCATTGCCGCCCTTCATTTGACGGATGGTCGCCTGTTTGAAAGTCTTCTGCGCCGCCACGTCTCCGGTCGTGCCCTGCTCGGTGACGATCGTAAAGTCGGGCTGATCCAGGTCCATGACATTTTTGACTGCGTCCTTATGCTTGTTGTTCACCAGCACCGACTGCCCAGATTGAAAATAGGGTTGGCTGAAATTGACCGCCTGCGCCCGTTGAGGGGTGATGGTCATCCCCGCCAGGATCATGTCGATCTGACCCGCGCCTAAGGCCGGCAGGATGGCGTCGAAGTCCTTGAAATCCACCACCTGTAGCTCCACGCCCAGCGCATCCGCCATCGCCTGGGCGATGTCCATATCGAAACCGACCGTCTTACCGCTCTTGTCGATCATCTCGAACGGATAATAGCCGGCGCCTGTGCCTACCTTCAACACTTTAGCCGTTTGGATGCGCTTGATGTTTTCGAATGGATCTGCCTGGGCTGCCTGTTGGCTTCCCCCAGAGCAGGCGGTCAGGACCATTGCGAGCACGATCAACACGACCAGGCTCGCCCAGATAAAGCGGGTATTTCTTGTGTTCATATTCTTTCTCCTTGTGTGATTGGTTTGATTTTGCAACCTCAAGACCCTAGGGGTTGAGCGATGTTTCGCATCGCCTAAAATCCTTGGGGTTACGCTCATGTGTACTATAGCTCATCTCGCTTAAGAAAAGCCGTCATGCAATGGATCGAGCCGGCGCCTTTGTTCAGCTCGCGCAGGTCGACGCGCAGCACCTCCACGCCGGCATCTTCCATCATCTTCGCCGTTTCGGTGTTTTCGCCCAGCGGCATGATCACCCGTCCCGGCTCCAGCGCCACCACGTTCAACGCCATCCCGTAGCGCACCTCACGCTCCGAAGTCACCTCCAGAATCTTGAAACCATGCCGGCGCAGCGCCTCCACCGCCGTGTAAGGCGCCTGGCTCGAATACACCATCGCCAGCT
>MGNS01000135.1:12228-13301 GCA_001795165.1 Chloroflexi bacterium RBG_16_57_11 | reverse complement strand
GATGGTCATCAGCCCATCAAAATGCGCCTCCGACCACGGCACCTGGATCGTCACGATCTCCCCCACCCCCATCCGTTCCAGTTCCGCCCGCACCTGCCGGTTGCCCTCGGCGTTGGTGCGCCGGCTGATCCCCACGAGCGCCAGGTCACGGTTCGCCCACATCAGGTCCGCCCCCTCGAACGTCCCGCTCCCGCAAACCGTGTGCACGATCGGAACACCCAGCCTGGCCAGCGCCTCCGCTGCATAGCGCGCCTCCCCCCGCCGCACCAGCGTCCCCGGCCGCGCCACGATCGCCCCCTCCGGCGTCATCGCCACCAGGTCGCGCACGAACATCCCGTTCGGCTCGTGCTCCTGCATCTGCTCGATGTAATGCACCTGCACCCCGTTCTCGCGGTACAGCTCTGCCATCGCGTCGTGCTGAGCCCGCGCTCGCACGGGGTCGATCCGCTCGACAAAAAGTACGCTGGATAAATCTTCCGGTAGGGCTTCGATCTCCGGCCCGGGCCGGCGCAACAACACCGCCCGCAGCCGCCCAATCTCCGAGCTGCATCCCCAATCCCCCCACAGCTTCGGCATCTCGTCCTCAAAACTCGCTTCGTCGCTAAGCGACCACTCGTTCGCCGCAATCGGCATAATCCTTCGCCTCCTCTTCGATGAAATTTATGTTGTTGCGAAGCAACTCAGTTGTCAGGCAAATCACGAGCCTGCGCTATTATATCATTAGTGTTAAATGAGCAAGCCAGGTGCAACGTGTATTTCCCAGTAGGGGCGCACGGCGTGCGCCCCTACGGCGTACGCCTTTGATCGCCCGACTAACCATCCAGCCCCTTCTTTAGGGAAATTCCGAAAAAATATCTGGAAGCTGACGATTAGACCTTTTGGTTATGAGAAATACCGTTTATAATTGTCTATATTCGATTGCTATTTCGAGGCTGTTGATATGGATATCTCAATTGCAGAAGCGCATAATCGTTTATCCTACTGGCTGAAGCTCGTGGAAAAAGGTAAGGCCGTGCGCATCACGAACCGGGGCAAGCCCGTGGGTGTGATCATTGATCCTGTTGAATACGAGC
>MGNS01000135.1:7580-12213 GCA_001795165.1 Chloroflexi bacterium RBG_16_57_11 | reverse complement strand
AGGCTTATCTGGAGATGGTCAGCCTTTCTCGCACGCTGCGTGAAACAAGCCTCACTGCCAGCGAGCTCTATCGCCTCGGGCGCGACGAGCTGGAGGGACGCACATGATCATCGATGCCAATGTGATCCTGCGCGCCTTTTTCCCAGATCAAGCCCAGGAACAGGCGCAAGCAGTGGTGCGCGATCACGTCGTCGGGCAAATTGTGCTTAAAGCCCCGGATTTACTGCCCTATGAGCTGGCCAACGCTGTCTGGCAGGCGCAGCGCCGCGGCCGCCTCACCGCAGCTCAAGCCCAGGAAATCATCCAGGCGATGGAAGGGTTACACATCGAAATTGTCCCCCTGGGATGGGGGGAAATGTTACCCCTTGCCCACCGCTTTGACCGCAGCGCCTATGATGCCGCTTATCTCTTCTTGGCGGAACGGCTGGGAGAGCCATTGATCACCGGCGACGAGCGCCTGTACAATGCGGTCCATCCCCATCTGGATTGGGTCCTCTGGTTGGGTGCCTATCCCGGTCAGGAGTGATATCTGTCCCCCCACCTCGCCGCCCAGGTCTGCACATTTCTTCCACCTGGTTGTTGGTCCTCTATATAACTCTCCAATTCTTGCGGACGAACCTTGTCCCCACCGGTAAGGTAGGGTATGATTACCTGGAAGTACTAACGCCTTCTCTCAAATTGTCCCACCTCATGTTATTCGGGGACATGGAGACCCATGGGAATGGAGATCAAGCCCGGCAGCATTATCCACGGCTCTCGTTGGCCCGAGCCTGTTGAAGTCACCCATATCGAAGACCGTGGCGCCTACATCCGTGTCGTTGGCGCTACTACGCAGACACACGCCCACATTGACCAGTTACTGCCCAAATCCGAATTAGAAGGTATTCAAGGGGGAGAGAGCCAGCCGCTGTACTCCGCCAACCCGCGCCATGTCTTTCTCGCTTTAGAAACCCACCGCTATCGCTACGCCTCACTCTACGATCCCTTGCTGGCGATGAATACCTGCAAGATCGATCCGCTTCCCCATCAAATCGAAGCGGTGTATGGTTATGTATTGCGCCTGCCGCGCATCCGCTTCTTGATTGCCGATGATCCTGGGGCAGGCAAAACCATCATGGCCGGGCTGGTCATCAAGGAGTTGAAGCTGCGTCATCTGGTCCGGCGCATCCTGATTGTCGCTCCCGGTCACCTGAAAGACCAGTGGCGGCGAGAGCTTAAAGAGCGCTTCGAAGAGCACTTCACAGTCGTGGACCGCGGCATCATGGACGCCTTCTACGGCGAGAATGTCTGGGCGCGCGAGTCGCAGGTTATAACCTCCTTAGACTTTGCCAAGCAGGATGACATACTGGCCAGCCTGTCCGCTATCCATTACGACCTGATTATCGTAGACGAAGCGCACAAGATGTCTGCCTACCGCTACGGCGAGAAGCTGGACAAGACCAGCCGCTACCGGCTGGGCGAGACGCTCTCTGATATCAGCACCCACATACTTTTCCTCACTGCCACGCCCCACCGCGGCGACCCGGAGAACTTCCGCCTTTTCCTGGATTTACTGGAGCCGGGCTTCTTCGCAGATACGCAGATGGTAGCAGCCTCCATCCGGGAGCAAGACAATCCGCTCTTCATTCGACGCATCAAGGAAGATCTGAAGGATTTTGAGGGCAAGCCGCTCTTCCTGCCGCGCTATGTCGAGACCAAATCCTTCAATCTGGGCATCGAGAGCTACCCCGAGAAGGAATTGTATAACGGCTTGTCCCGCTACGTCAACGAGCAATATAACAAAGCCTTGACCAAGGACAAGCGGCGAAATGTCGCCTTTGCCCTGGTCATCTTGCAGCGCCGCCTGGCCTCCAGCACTTATGCCCTGCACAAGTCCCTGGAGCGGCGCAAGAAGCGGCTTGAAGAATTGCTCCAAGGAGCTGCTCAAGGCGGTAAGAACGACATTCAGGGCTACGACCCAGAAACTGTTGAAGACATGAGCGAGGAGGAGCGCTGGCGGCAGGAGGAAGTCTGGGAACCCCTCAGTGTGGCCGAGAACCGCCAGGAATTGGAAGCCGAATTACGCACCCTCGCGGACTTGATCCAGATGGCCCGAGCCATCGTGGAGACTGATCCGCCCGTCGAAGTCAAGCTGCGCCACCTCAAAGCCTCGCTGGAGCAATTGAACCAGCAGCAGCCCGGTGCCAAAATCCTGATCTTCACCGAGAGCCGCGACACTTTGTATTATTTGGAACGCTGCATCCGGCAGTGGGGCTACACCATCTGCACCATCCACGGCGGCATGAAGCTGGATGATCGCGTCAAGGCCGAGGCAATCTTCAAGAACGAAGCCCAGATCATGGTTGCAACCGAGGCGGCTGGCGAAGGCATAAACCTCCAGTTCTGCAACTTGATGATCAATTACGACATCCCCTGGAACCCCAACCGTCTGGAACAGCGTATGGGCCGCATCCACCGCTACGGGCAAACCCGGGAAGTCTTTATCTTCAACCTGGTGGCTTCCGACACCCGCGAAGGACGTGTGCTGACCGCCTTGTTCAACAAGCTGGACGAAATCCGCGCCGCCCTGGGAAGTGATAAGGTCTTCGATGTGCTCGGTGATATCATCCAGGGCAAGAACCTGGCCCAATTGCTGGTGGAAGCCGCTGCCAACGCTCGCAGTGTCGATGAAATTCTACGGGAGATCGAGATCAAGGTAGACGCCGAATACCTGGCGGGTGTGCGCGAAAACCTGGGCGAAAGCCTGGCCACCCGCTACATCGACTACACGCGCATCAAGGAAATGGCCGACCAGGCCCGCGAGCACCGCCTGATCCCTGAATACACCGAAGCCTTTTTCAAACGTGCCATGGACGAGCTGGGCGGGAAATGGGCCCCCAGGTCAATGAAAGAGTATCCCATTGGCTCTTTCCTCAGCGTAGATAGCGTGCCTTTTGCCCTGCGCCAGATCGCCGAGGAAGACACTTTCAAGAAACGCCATGGCCCTCTGCTGCGCCGCTATCCTCTGATTACCTTCGATAAGGACGCCGCTATGCGCCTCTCGCAGGCCGAGTTCGTCACCTTCGGCGACCCGCTGTTCGAGGCTATCCTGCTCTGGGTCGAGCGCAACTTGGATGTCTCCCTGGCTCAGGGGGCGACCTTTACCGACCCGGACGGGCTGCTGGATGGCGTTTTGCTCTTCTACCAGGGCGAAATCCGTGACGGGCAGGGCGAGGTTGCAGGTACCCGTCTGTTCGCCCTCTTCGCCGACTCGAATTCCGGCGAATTTCGTTCCGTTAACCCCGCCATCCTTTGGGACTTAAGCGAGACCAACCCCCCTCTCCCTCAGGGAAAGGGGTCGGGGGTGAGGGTGGACCTGGATAATCTCAAAACCCAGGCCTGGGGTGTCTTGCTGCCAGAAATGGAAGCCTATCGCCAGACCCTGCTTGACGAGCGTCAACGCCAGGCCGTCATCAAAGAAAAATATGGCCTGCAATCCCTCACCAATCTGATTTTGAAGCTGGATGGCGACCTGATCGACCTGCAAATCCGCCAGGAGCGAGGCAATAACGTTGACCTGGTGATGCGCAACAAGCAGGAGCAAAAAGACCGCTACGAGCAGGCCTTGGCAGACTTACAAACCAGCCTTTCCCGGCAGCGCAACCTGACCCTGTCCGCTCCGCGCTTTCTGGGGGCCACCCGCGTAATCCCGGCGCAGGTTGCTGGTGCCGAGGCCGCCATGAAAAGCGACGCCGAGATCGAGCGCATCGGTATGCAGGTCGCTATGAAATTCGAGCTGGATGATGGCTGGTTGCCGGAGGATATCTCTGCCCAGAACCTGGGCTTCGACATTCGCTCAATCGATGGTCAGGGGGCTAAACGGTATATCGAAGTCAAGGCTCGCGCCAGAACCGGCCCTGTCTCTTTGACCCAAAACGAATGGTTCAAGGCTCAGCGTTTCAAAGATGAATATTATCTGTACGTTGTTCTGAACGCTGCCACACAACCCGAGTTGTATTGTATCCAGAACCCTGCTGTAGTCTTACAACCGGAAGAGCTGATGGAAGTGCGTTATTTAATAAGCGTCGCACAAATCGTGGAGAATCGCTAACAAGATGAAAATCGCAATCCTTGGCTGGGGATCATTAATTTGGGATCCAAGAGATTTATATCATGACGATACCTGGCAGAGGGGGGGACCGATATTGCCGCTCGAATTCTCGCGAATTTCAAGTGATGGAAGGTTGACTCTGGTCATCGATCAAAATTATGGCGAGTCTGTGACAACTTATTACACCACCAGCTTACACTCCGACCTGAATGGAGCTATTGAGAACCTGAAGAAACGCGAGAACTTACCATCGAACAAGAATATTGGTGTGATAGACCTGAACGCTGACACATCCCATACACGCCAGGACGCAGTTCTGGTCGAGCGAATACGATCATGGGCACGGATAAATGAGTATGATGCCGTAATCTGGACCGACCTACCGCCTAAGTTTGAAATCGATGGCGAAGCAGTGCCTTTTTCGGTCGATGCCGCCGTTGCTTATCTGCAAGGATTGTCTGGCGAAACTGCCAAAAAGGCCAGAGAGTATATCCAAAAAGCCCCAAGGGAAGTAGAAACACCGCTTCGCCGAAAGCTACGAGA
>MGNS01000135.1:4942-7539 GCA_001795165.1 Chloroflexi bacterium RBG_16_57_11 | reverse complement strand
CAGATCGTCGTTTTATTGAAGAGAGTTTTCCGGTTAAAGAAGTAGGGGAGATCTCCGCCAAGGAGAAAAGTATCCGTCACGGGCACATCAGCACACTGCACATCTGGTGGGCGCGCCGCCCGCTGGCTGCCAGCCGCGCCACTGCCTACGCCGCATTGACCCCTGCGCCGAAGGACATCGAAGAATGGCAGAAGAAGCGGGATTTCATTATCGAGCTTTCCAAATGGGAGAACTCCAACAACCAGGCACTGCTGGAAAAAGCCCGCCAGGACATCCTTGACGCTAATGGCGGCGTACCCCCCAAGGTACTTGACCCATTCGCTGGCGGCGGCTCCTACCCTTTGGAAGCCCTGCGCCTGGGCTGCGAAACCTACGCCAACGACTACAATCCCGTAGCTGTGTTGATTGAAAAAGCCACCCTGGAATACCCGCAGAAGTTTAGCCGTCCCTTCGAGGGCATGCCTGAATGGGCTATGCCAGGCGCAACGGAGAACCGCTTCGGCAATACTAAAAAGAAACACGACCAAAGAGGAAAGGCCCAGCTTGAGCTATTCAATAATGCGAGACACGGTCCGGTGCCCGCAGACCACAATCCTCTCTTGGAAGCGGTGCGTTATTGGGGCCAATGGGTTCTGGAAGAAGCCCGTGAAGAGCTAGCCCAATTCTACCCACCCAACTCAGATGGCAGCATCCCCGTGAGCTACATCTGGGCGCGTACAATTCCATGCCAGAACCCGGCCTGCGGGGCAGAAATCCCTCTTGTGCGACAATATTGGTTGGCGAATAAGGAGAAGAAGAAGGTGGCTTTCTACCCTGATACAAGTAGCGGAGAGCTGGAGTTTCGTATCATTGGTGATGGCTATGACAAGTGGGTCGAGGGTTTTGATCCAGAGAAAGGATCTGTCTCGCAGGCAGTTGCTACCTGTTTCCTTTGCGGTTCTACAGTTGATGGTGACACTACTCGTCATCTCATTCTAAGCGGCGTTGGGGATCAATCTCTCATTGTTGTTGTATATTCGCGAAAACGAGGCGAGGGTAAGTTTTATCGTGTCGCTTCATCTTCAGACAAGATAGTACTGGAGGCTCTTCCTGAATTGCTTAACAAAAAGCGACAAAGCTGGGTGAGTCAATATGGTGTTGACCCAGTTCCTGATGAGGCGATTACAAGCGAAAGACCATCGCCTAATGCAAGAGGAACGTCTGGTGTTACTCGTTATGGATTGATAAATTGGGGACAATTGTTCAATTCACGTCAATTATTTGCATTGGCAACCTTTGCAGAAAAAATCCGAATAATTTATCAAGAGTTATCCAATACAATTACAGATGAGGAATTTGTTAAGGCTGTGGTCGTGTATTTAGCCTTAACCTTCGACAGGATGGCTGCGTCAAACAATACTTTATGCCGCTGGCAATCTGCTGGAGAAAAAATTGCCGATCTTTTTTCACGACAAGCCTTATCAATGGTTTGGGATTATGCAGAACCAAATCAAATCCAAGGGGCTTCAAGAAGTTGGAGAGAACTATTTATCGACACAATTTATGTGATTGAGCACTTGGGATCTATACCCTTTCACAATTCGTTTGGTGAGGTAAGCCAATCTTCTGCAACTCAATTACCTTATCAAGACAATTACTTAAGTGCAATATTAACAGACCCACCTTATTATGATAACGTCCCGTATTCCCATCTTTCCGACTTTTTCTACGTTTGGCTGAAACGAACATTAGGCGAAGTTTTACCAGATCTTTTTTCTACTCCACTTGTTCCAAAGAAGAACGAGATTGTTGCATACACTTTACCTGATGGAGGTTTTGAAGCTGGGAAAAATTTCTTTGAGGAGAACCTCAAAAAAGCATTTCAAGAAATGTACCGATTGCTCCAGCCAGGTGGAATTGCATCCATAGTTTATGCCCATAAATCAACAGAGGGTTGGGAAATCGTTATTAACGCTCTATTGGATACTAGCTTAGTTGTGACGAGTGCTTGGCCGATAAATACAGAAATGAAATCAAGAATAAACGCGAATGAGACAGCATCTTTAGCCTCGTCTATTTACATTGTCGCCCGCAAAATGCCTCGCCAACCCAGCGGCTTCTACAACGATGTGCGCGCTGAACTGCGTCGCCACTTGGACACCAAGCTCGACCGTTTATGGGCTGAAGGTATTGGCGGCGCCGATTTCTTCATCGCCGCTATCGGCTCGGCCATAGAAGTCTTTGGCAAGTACGAGCAAGTGATTGATTACGAAGGCAACGTTGTGAGGGCCAAACGCCTGCTGGAAGAAGTGCGCACCATCGCCACCGATTACGCTGTGCGCCAGATATTGCACAACGGTTTCGCGGCAGAGATCTCCGGCCTGACCCGCTTGTATGTGCTGTGGCGCTGGAATTATAGCGAGGCTTTGGTGCCTTTCGATGAGGGACGTAAACTAGCCCAGTCCTGCGGCATCGACCTGTCCCAGGAATGGGGCAAAGGCGGCTTTGTCAAGAAAGATAAGGAGTTCATCCGCTTGTTCGGTCCGCAAGGGCGCAAGCTTGAGGATTTGGACGACCCCCGAGATTTGATCGACGTGCTGCACAAGGCACTTCTGCTT
>MGNS01000135.1:4724-4848 GCA_001795165.1 Chloroflexi bacterium RBG_16_57_11 | reverse complement strand
CCGAGACGCTGCCAAACGATAGCAGAGAAAAGAAGCTGCTGGATGGCTTCCTCGCCGGGCGGGAGCGCGTGCAGGAGGAGGTCGGCAAGGCGGCGGGGCAGGGGAGGTTGTGGGAGTGAGCGTA
>MGNS01000135.1:2551-4573 GCA_001795165.1 Chloroflexi bacterium RBG_16_57_11 | reverse complement strand
GGTCCGAAGGAAAAATGGGAGGAGGGAAATGCTGCATTCCATCTCGCCCATAATTGGTTTATATATCATGACCCGGATCCAAACAAGAATAGAGAATGGTTTTTCGCGTCCGAGAAACTTTTGATTGAATGGTGGAACATCTTAGGACTGCGGCAGTACTCCTCGAGGCAACGTTTGTATAGGGCGGAAACTGCGTTTCTATTGACCAAATTATATGAGTCAATGCACGATGCTGGTATGGCACTTCGTTGGGCCATGTATATGCAAGCCGATGACGTACTTGGCGGACACCGGGAAGGCGGAGGGGCTGGCAGACAGACATTGACCACAAAGTATGGGTTGGGCACCTTCGCATTTGACGAACTCAACCAGAGAGCAAATGAATGTTTAGCCGAAGTGAAGAAGAAAAAAGATTGGAGTAAACCGGCAGGTTTTGCTGAGGAGGTGATGTGCCGTTTTGCCCGAGGCAAAGCTGGCTACGCATTGGCAGACACAACCTCCTCTCGAGAATTTCCGGTTTCGCCAGGTTATCTACAGTCCCTGATAGATTGGGTAGAGAAAGCAATAAAAACTAACGAGAAGGGAGATGCGCTCGAAGCCCTTGCTTTATATCTGTTATTACTTCTACCAGCTTGTATTCCACACCAAAACGTTTTAGCTGAACAAAAAATAAATGAAACGGATGTGCTCGTTCACAACTTGAGTCAGACACCAACGGTTGTAACCGAGTTATTGGGGCGGCAATTCCTGATAGAGTGTAAGAATCGCAAAGTAAAAACTGATGTATCTGATATCGGTTATTTTCTCTACAGAATGAAGCTCACACATACCAAGTTCGGGATAATATTCTCGCGCAAAGGGATAACCGGTGAGGACAATAAGGATGCAGGATATGAACTCATTCGGAGGGCATTCCACGAAGATGATTTGGTTTGTGTAATAATGAACGACACCGACTTAGATGAATTGGCTTCAGGAAAACAACAATCTTTTTGGTGGATGCTATTGGATAAGATCGAAAGACTGCGGTTTGGAAAATCAGCGAAGAATTAGTAATATTAACGGGACGCGAAGTTGGATATCTTGCCGGGAGAACAGCAATGACTGATGATAATCAAGGATCACAAAACCGATATCAGGGTGCTCAATGGGTACGTGTCGATTTTCATCTCCACTCGCCGGGTGCGTTCAGCTTCAAATTTCCTGATGGCGTCAACCTGAAAAAGGATCGAGATCGAATCGTAAACCAGTTTGTTCAACAATTGGTAGACCAGGATATTCGCGTGGCAGCCATCACGGACTACCAGGGTATCCGGACAGAATGGTTTACACCAATCCAAAATGCCGCACGAGAGCGCGGTATCCTGGTTTATCCCGGCGCAGAGCTGTCCCTCAAACAAGGTAAACACGGTTTGCATGTTCTGGCAATCTTTCCATTGGATGCTGCGCTGGATAACATCAATATGGCGATTCAAACGCTGGATACCAGGGCGCATGAGCCGCTAATTGAAAAAGATGGAAAGCACCGCGATATTGATTTAGCCAAGAACATCAAGGATGCGCTTTCCGCGTTTCGAGATTCGACGCACGCTCTGCTCATCCCCGCCCATCCAGGTAACGTCGATGGTCTGTTTAAAAGCTGTGGCCCTCGTGACGCGGCTGAGATGATCCAGGCCGTCCGATTTGATGCAATCGAATCTTTTGGCGCGAGCGAACGACACAAAATGGTGAGCACTGGTGTATTGAGCCAGGACTTTGTGGATCGAATTGCATCTGTGGAATTCTCGGATTGCCATTCATTAGATGAAATTGGGGTGAAAGATCGCCAAGACGGGTCTCATCGCGCTACCTACCTGAAGCTTAGTGTGTTAGATGACTTGCGCTCCATTCGTCTGGTATTGCACGATCCACAAATCCTGGTTAAGACAGGTGAAAAACCGGTCATGAGATACACCCACTTCGAACGCCTGGAGGTGGATGGCAGCGGTTTTCTGGGCGGGTTATCTCTCGCCCTTAGCCCTG
>MGNS01000135.1:427-2455 GCA_001795165.1 Chloroflexi bacterium RBG_16_57_11 | reverse complement strand
GGTGCAGTTTGCGCTTGGGAGCGGTGGCAAGGCGATATTATCCGCCGAACAATATGTCAATCCGAGTGTGCGCCGGCGTTATCGCATCGAGCGTGTCTGGGGAGAAGCTCCTCACGTAGTGGAGCTTGAGCCAGAGCGAGAAGTCTTGCTGACCCCATCTGAAATCTTAGGTGATCAGGAAAGCCCGCTTTATTTTGGCCAGCGTGAAATTTACGAAGTGACCCGCAATGAACCGCAGCGCTTACGCTTGCTGGATGAAATCATCGGCAGGCAGGCAAGAACTCAGCTCCAACAGGTGCAGAAACTGGAGACGCGGCTGCGCGAGAATGCCCGCGCCATTCTTGAGAAACGGCGCAAGCTTACCGAAAGAGAAGAAATCGAGCAGCGCTTGAAAGAGATCAAGCACAAGATAGAACTCTACCGCCGGCATGGGCTTGCGGATAAGCTACACCAGGCAACCACCCTGGCTGCCGACGAGCAGCGACTGACCCAGGCTCAACATGGTGTGAGCGATGCAATTGCTGAGTGGCGAGAGGCCGGCGAATATTGGATCAGTCGGTGGGACTCGTCAAGGGATGATCTAAGAGACGCTGAGAGCGACCAAAAGGCGCTCTTGGGAGAGGCTGATGGCATATTGGCTGGTCTTCAACAGAGAATGAAGGAGTTATTTACGGAGGGAGAAGGATATCTTCTCAACTCCAGCCAGGCATTGCAGGCGTTATTTCAACGCTGGCAGGAGGCGCGCAAACCATTGGACGAGGCGATCCGTCAGGTAAAGCAGGAATTGGGAGAGCAAAGCCTCGATCCCGATGAGTTGATCCGTCTCACATCTGAGCAAACCGTGCTCGAACCACAGTTGCGCACTTTGAAAAAGATCCAGAGCGAAGTTGACCAGCTTGAGAAGGAACGCCGTAAGTTGCTGGGTGAACTCCGAGAAGCCCGTCGTGAGGCCTGGAAGCTGCGCGATAAGCAGGCCAGGCTGATCTCCGAGAAGTTACGCGATCGAGTGAACGTTCAGGTTGAATATCGGGGACAGAGGAATGGCTTTATTGAGGAACTTGTAAACTTCTTTCGTGGATCGGGCATAGATCGTAAGAGCTTCGAGCGTATGGCTTCGAGCGAAGCAGTCTTGGATGGCATCCATATTGCCGATAAAGCCCAGGAAGGGATAAATGCGTTGGAATTGGAGTATGGATTGACGACCTCCCGGGCGCAGCAAATGCATACTTACCTCACCGAAGACGAGGGCAAATTATTCGACCTGCAGCTTCTTGCTCCGGACGATACCGTTCAGGTTTCTTTGAAGATCAATGAAAACTATCACCCCCTGTGGAAGCTATCGGATGGCCAGCGTGCAACTGCAATGCTTCTACTCCTGTTAGCCCAGGAAGAAAGGCTGCTCATGGTAGACCAGCCCGAGGACGATCTGGACAACCGCTTCGTCTATGAAGACATTGTGCGAATTCTTCGCGAACAAAAAGGCAAACGGCAGCTTGTGGCAGCAACCCATAACCCGAATATCCCGGTACTGGGACACGCCGAATTGATCGTTGCGCTGGAGGCTCAAGAAGAGCATTGCACCATTGCGGCTGAGGGAGCAATCGACCGGCGGAGCATTCAAGAGTTCGTCCGCAATGTCATGGAAGGCGGCGAAGAGGCCTTTCAGCGCCGCGCCCAGAAGTATGGATGGGGATGAGAAGATGGACTTATTAGAATTACAACAACGTATTGCTAAATGGGAAGATTTGCACACGGAATTTAAAGAATTACCGGTTCACGAGGATGATCTATCGGCTTCATTAGTCGCCTTCGCTAACACAGATGGTGGACAGTTAATCCTTGGCGTGACAAATAACCGCCAAATCAAGGGTGTCGCCAACCCTGACCGGGCAATGCAGCGCACTGACCAGATAGCATATAACAACTGCGAGCCTCCTCTGACGATAATCCAGGAGACCATCCAGGCTGAAGGTGGGGAGATCGTAATTGCCGTCAATATCCCAAAGGGTGATCAAAGACCATATCGAA
>MGNS01000135.1:0-417 GCA_001795165.1 Chloroflexi bacterium RBG_16_57_11 | reverse complement strand
GGCGTTTATTACATACGGACCACGTCTTGAAGGCAACAAGCCTCACGCCAAGAATTATTGCGCTTGTTTCAGGCAACCGAAAGCCTATACTATGATGAAACCCCTGTCCTGCGAGCGTCCATGACAGACCTGGATGACCGCGCCTTTGATCGCTTCCTTCAGCAGGCATTTCAACGCCCATTAGATCAATTCGAGATCGGCTATGAAAGACTGCTTAAGAATATGGGGTATATTCAGACACAAGATCAGAAGGATTTTCCGACGGTAGCCGCGCTGCTCTTCTTTGGACGTGAGCCGCAACGTTTTCTTCCTCAAGCACATATCTCCGCCGCGCGCATACCGGGTCTGGATTTCACTGCTCCACCTTCAGATGCGCGCGCATACCGGGTCTGGATTTCACTGCTCCACCTTCAGATG
>MGNS01000134.1:25614-27893 GCA_001795165.1 Chloroflexi bacterium RBG_16_57_11 | reverse complement strand
CCAGGCATTTTTTACGCATACCCCCATATTGGCCGTACGAGGCACAAAACCGGGGATCTTGAACCAATCGGCAAAATCGCCTTCTTTATTGGTTGTGAAAACGCCGATCCGGTAAGAGACGTTGTAGGTCCGTGGGAAGATGCGCACGAAGTAACTTGTCTTCGGCGCGAAGTTCTCCACCGAAACATACACATGACTGATCTGCGGCACGACATCCAGGGTTGGCTCTTTGCCTTTGTCCGCCGTTTCTGTAGATGTACCGGCTGGTTTACTCCCACCTGGGATGCACAGCACCATGCCTACCGTGATCGTGTAGGGAGGCAGCAGGTCATTCGCATTCACGATTTGTTCCCAGCCGACTGAGTAGAGGTTTGCCAGGTATTGGACTGTATCGCCGGCCTCCACCGTGTGCTTGACTTTGCAATTCTGAGCCGCGGCTGGCGCTTGCGGCAGCGCGCTCACCAGTAAGGCGAGTGCTAAAACCACGCTGAGCAAGACCAGTTTTGGCTGAATTCGCTTCTTCTTTTGGTCACTTTCCATTAATTCGACTCCTTTTCTGGTTGCCCAGGCATCGGTTGCAGCCCGGGCTTGTTGGGCAGTCTTAAATTATGGTTTAAGTATAGCACTTTTTCAATTCGTAAAGCTTAGAAATTTCTCTTGCACCCCAATTTTCAACCCACCGGTCTCGCCAGGGCGACCACGAAATCCTCCTCCATCGCAGTAGCCTTGAAAATCGGATGTTGTTTCGCCCGGCTGGGAACTTTTTCGGAGACATGGCGAAAAAGATCAAAAACCCTAATGTAACCATCCCCAAGACTCGGTCCATAACCACGTAACGCCTCTAACAAGTAATGGGTAAAAACGCTGTTGTCCATCCCTTCCAACACCCAGGAAGGTTCTTCAGGGCGGGAAGAAGCCAGGATGACCCGCCCTTTACCCGTGGCCAGCCGCTCATAATACTGCTCATCCAGCCCGGCTTTGAGTTGCATCCCCGCGCTCTTCGGATCGCCGACGCCTCCGCTGTGGCAGCTATCGAACAGCACCAACAAGCGGCTGGCGCGGATCTGTCTCAGCAGGTCGGTCATCTCTTCGCCGCTGATCAACGATGCGGGATCGGCCAGGTCTGCGTCGTAAGGCAGTAAGAATTGCTGATGGCCTCCTTCCACCTTTTTGTGAAAACCGTGCCCAGAGAAATAAAAAATCGCCGTATCTCCTGCCCCGGTATGGTTTGCCAGGTCCTTCAGGGCGTGGCGCAGCTGTGCAGCAATCGCTTGTTCATCCAGGAGTATTTGCACCTGGCCGGCGGGATACCCGCACGCGGCAGGGTCTGCGAGCAAGGTGCCGGTGGCCCGGGCGTCGTTCAACACGCTTTCGGGTAGGGACCTGACGCTCAGGTAATTGGCAATGCCGACCAGCAGGGCGTGTCCCTGTACAAAGGAAGCTTCTGGCGGGCGTTGCTGTTTTTGTTGCTGCTTGCGCTCCTGGACATAACCTTCTACGTCGATCGGTGGCAGGCCTAGCACACCCGCCAGCAGACGCTGGAATGCCTGCGGGTCATCCATCTCGCGGAACTCAACCATTTCGTAGCGACGTAAAAGCGCCGGTAACCCACGCCGGGCGGGCTTATGAGCTCCTGGGAGGAGCACCGGGATCACGCGGTAGGCTGGATCATCTTCGACCCGGGTCTGGATCGCCACGCGCATCTGTTCGTTCTGCCACCCCTCAACGCCCTCAGCGCCGCCGACAAAAACTGCAATTGCCTGGGCATTGTAAAGCGCATCCTCCATCTGCTCCTGCACCGGCTTGCCCGGCTGGCTATGCCAGGGACGGAACCAGAAGGTCAGCCGGGCATCGCCAAAAAGCTTCCGGGCAATCCCTTCGACAAAATCCTCCGTCTCCGGGCTGTAACTCAGAAAAACATTGGCCATATCCGTTTCAGTCATCCGGACCTCCCAATGTCAAGGCACGGCTTCGCCAGCCGGCACAGAGGGACAGGTAGGCTTGTAGCCATCCCCGCGATACAAATCCCATTCGTCCTGTGATAGATTGCGGTTGGCGATGGCGCACGCCTGTGCCTGCCAAACCTGTGGAGAGGGATTCCACCAGCGAACGGTATAATCCTCACCGGCCGAGATGAGGCGACTGCCATCCGGCGTAAAGGCCAGTCCGTACACCACGCCTGTATGGCCGCCGAGCAGGCGCCCGATCAGCGCGAACTCCTGGATGTCCCATAAAAAGATCGTTTGATCCTGCCCGGAAGCCAGCAGGCTCCCATCAGG
>MGNS01000134.1:20594-25565 GCA_001795165.1 Chloroflexi bacterium RBG_16_57_11 | reverse complement strand
CGTACTTCCCTTCCTTCACATCCCAAAGGTAGATCAACCGGTCGTCGCCGCCAAAAGCCAGCAGCCCGCCATCCGGGCTGAAAGCGATCGTCCGCACATCGCTGGCCAGCGAGGCGATGGTCTGCTGTTCCCACTTGGTGGTATTCCACAAAATCACCCGGCCATCGGCGCCGGTTGTGGCCAACCGGCGGCTATCCGGGCTGAACGCCAGGCTCAACGCGCCCAGGTAGTGCGCCTCCAGCGGCATGCCGCTTAGCATCTGCCGGGAGTCCAAATCCCAGACTACCAGCGTACCATCCTCAAAGGCAGCTGCCAGTTTTTGTCCATCCGGGCTGAAGGCCACGTCCCATACCGCCATATTCCCTGTCGGGGTGGGCAGCGTCTCATGCGTCTGCTCCGTGAGATTCCACAACAGGATCGACCCATCTGAGCTGGCCGAAGCCAGCAAGCGACTATCCGGGCTGAAGGCCAATCCGTTGACAGTTTTTGAATGACCCTTCAAAGGCTCGCCGACCTGTTTTCCCGCCTCTGGATCCCAAAGGGTGACTGAATCGACCCGATGCCCCAGCGCCAGGATTTTCCCATCAGGGCTCAGGGCCATGCTATACACCAGAGGGTGCTGTCCCAATAGCCGTTGGGCGATCGTCGGACCACGCGAGATATCCCACTGGATCAGGCGCGTATCTGCAGCGCCTGAAATCAACAGGTTCGGATTCACCGGGTTGAAATCCAGGCTCCAAACCTGGCCTTCATGCCCTTCAAGCGGCTTACCCACCGCCTTGCGTGTGGCAGCATCCCATATGCGCAACAGGCCATCCTGGCTGGCCGAGACCAACAGTCTGCCGTTGGAGTTGAACGAGAGATCCCTGATCCCAGCCCGGGGGCCTTGTATCTTTTCATCGAGGATTTTACGCTCCTGGCCATCCCAGAAGCGGATCCCGCCGTCTTCCATGCCATAAGCCAATAACGGCTGCGTGGGGTGAAAAGCCAGGCTGAGGAAATTTGCCCCAGCCTGGAGGCGATCGATCTCTTCACCGGTCTGCAGATCGACCAGGAGCACTTTCTTATCATCGCCACCCGAGGCCAGGTAGCGTCCATCGGCGCTGAATGCCAGGGCGTTGACCGCCCCGGAGTGTTTGCTTTGAGAGGCCAGGCGCTTCTGTTGCGTCGAGCTCTCCCACAGCCAGACCAGCCCATCCGTACCGGCATATGCCAGGTAAAGGTCCTGAGGGCTGAATGCCAGCGCCAGGACCATTCCATCATCCACGACCTGAAAGTCAAATTTTTTCGTTCCGTTCTCCGGATCCCAGAATATGACCTTCCCATCGTCGCCACCGGAGACGAATCGATCGCCAGCCCGGTTGTATGCCACGACTCGCACTGCTCCTCGATGACCGGTAAGGGGATTGCCAAGCGGCAAACCAGTAGCCGGGTCCCACAAACGGATCGCCCCGTCCAGGCTTCCCGAGACGACACGGTCGCCGGATGGGGCGTAGGCAACGCTCAGGACATCATCGCGATGGCCGTAAAGGGTCCTGGCGGCATACGGGCTGGCCTGCAGCGCCGCCAGTAAGGAGCTGCGCGCCTGGATTGTATCTTGCACATTCAGGGCTTCAACCGCCAGCAACAGCCCTAAGGGCAGGTCGCCTTGAACATTCACCTGGGATTGCGCCGCCAGCAACTGCGAGGCGACAACTTGTGCCTGCTGGTAGGTTCGCACTCCAAAATAGACGGCCGCCAGGGTAGCCAGCACTGCCAGCGCCAGCAGGCTGGCCAGGATGGCCTGTCGCCGCTTGGCGGCTTTCAAGTTTCGCTGGGCTTCTTCCAGCTCGTTGCGCTCCTTTGCCAGGCTCAGGTCCAGAAAAGTTTTTTCCAGCTCGTTTAAATCGCTCAGATCATCAGGATGCTCTCGATACCAGTCCCGCACGAGCGCCAGCCGCGCGCCGCTATAAAGCGATTCCGGATCTCGGCCCAGTTGCTCATCCCATTCCTCAGCATCCTCGGTGAGGCGGCGATGGATAGCGAGCGCTTGGCGGTTGGTTTCGAGCCATTTCCGCAAGGTACTCCATTGTTGGATCAGCGCATCATGAGCGATCTCCACCGCACCTTCATCAGCGACGACCAGGCGCGCCTGTGGCCCGGAAAGCGCTTGAATGACCGCGTCCACCTGGGTCTTATCGACGCCTGCCGGGTAGATTTCCTCCCGGTCGGCCCGGCGCCGGGTGTCTTTGACGCCCTCACCCAGGCTGATCAACCGCATGAAAATGCTGCGCGCCAGCGCCTTCTGTTCGGGATTCAGCCCCTCATAGGCGTCGCTGGCGCGGCGCTCCAGCGCTCCGCTCACCCCACCGCTCTTTTCATAAGCGTCAATCGTCAGCCAAGGCCCGCGCCGGAGTCGCCAGAGCGAGTCCAGGGCAACTTGCAACAACGGTAACTGGCCGGGTTGGTCGCCGACATCCCGTAGGATGGCACTGACCAGTCCCTTCTCGAACATCGCGCCCACCTTCTGAGCCGGCTGCACGATGGCATCGCGCAGGGCAGGCTCATCCAGCGCGCCAAGCAGCAGCTGGTGATCCTGAAGTAATTCCTTCAGTTGAGCGTAAGACAGACAGGGGTTGAGGAAATCGGCGCGCAGCGTGATAACTGCGTAAAGCTGTTTTTCGCCGTTCTGGATTGCGTCCGCCAGATTGGCGAACAAGATTTCATTGCGCACCCGGCAGTCTTCAGGTGTTTCGACACAATGAGTGAAAATCTCTTCAAACTGATCGATGATCAACAGCGCCGGGCGTGGCTGGTCGGCCAATAAGGTCCGGATCGCCGTGCGCAAGCCATCCGGGCGCTCTTTGAGGCGAGCTTCGAACTGGTCAGCGGCCTCAACCCGGTCTGAGGGAGGCAGCAGGGTCGCCAGCTGGTCCGCCAGGGCGCGCAACGGGTTCTTCCCCGGCGTGAACATGAGCACCTGCCAGTTCCGGCTGCCCGGGATGGCGTCCATGTTCAACTCGGGCCAGAGCCCGGCGCGCACCAATGACGACTTGCCAGCGCCTGAAGCGCCAATCACGGCGACAAAGGGGTACTGCTCGATCTTCTCGATGAGGCGTTGGGTGTCTAGTTTACGACCGAAGAAATATTCGGCGTCTTGGCGCTCAAAACGCAACAACCCCCGGTATGGGGCTGGCTCATCCGGCAGGTTGAAACCCGCCACTTCGATGACTTCACCCTTGATACCGGCAACCAATCGTTGGAAAGCCTCGGGGGTGTCCAAACCAGGGCGAAAATCGACAAAGGCGCGCCGCATCAAAAGCGTGTCCAGTTTGTCCTCTGTAGCGCCTGGCAACAACACCGGGATCACCCGGAAGTCATCTTCCTTACGCTGCGCCTGATCCAGCGCCGCACGCATATACTCGTTTTGCCAGCCACTGACCCCTGTCAGCCCAACAAAAACCGCCGCTGTCCGGCTGCTCAGTAGACCTTTGACTTCTTCTTCTTGTTTCGGCTTACCCGGGATGATGTGCCACTTGTCGAAGAACGGTTTCAGGCTTTCTTCATTCCTCAAGCGAAATGCAAGGACCTCCACAACCTGTCCTTCATCCGCCGCTTCATGGTTGTAATCCAGGTAGACATCATAGCGCTCGTTTTCCTGCTGGTCGCTCATAGCTCACGCTGCGAACCTGATTGGCGCCGTCCGAACCACTTAAACCTTTACCCGAATATATCGCCCTAAATTATCTTATCATAAAATCTATTGCACTGAGCAGGATTTTATGTCACAATGAGATTGAGCAAAAGGAGGCAACCATGAAAAATTGCCGATCCGGGAACCCCAGCCTCGTTTCGTTGCTGGCCGTCACAATCATCGCGGCGATGTTAATAAGCGCCTGCAGCCTGTTTCGACCCAAGCCCACCTCAACAGCCGTTCCCCTGGCTACCGAACTCTCTTCAACCGCCGGCCCTGCCACCCCAACCAACACCCAGGGTCCCGTCCAACCGACCCCATATAACTGTCCGGACCTCGCCCTGGTGCGGCTGTCGATCGGCGTCAACGCACAGGTGGCAGCCGCGAAACTGAACCTGCGCTCCACACCCCGCGTCCCCAGCGACTATGGTGCCAATATTGTCAAAGAGCTTTCCAAAGGTGACCGGCTAGTAATCATCAGCGGCCCGGAATGCTCGCACGACGGCACCTGGTGGCAAGTGCAGACAGAGACGGGCGAAACCGGCTGGGCCCGCGAGGCGCTTGCCGACCAGCGGCTGGTCATATTAGCTGGCGCAACAGAAGAAACCGAGTCAACCCTCACCCCTGCCACGCCCTAGAATTCGATTTCAGCGATCTGCTCGAAATCCAGGTTGAATTCCTGGACGAAGTCCTGCTCCTGCTCTTCTTCGCCCACGGATGATCCGGCCCTCTCTCCCCGCTCACAAAGCGAGCGAAAATTACAAAAAGCGCACCGCTCGGTTCGCCCGGTTAAGGGGAACAGATCACCGCCCAGACTTCCTGCCTCGGACAGCGCCTCCGCCCGGCGGACGATTTCCTTCACCAAATCGCTCAGATGGGTCTCGTCTTCGGCATATTGGCGGACGCTGTATGTGAAGCGCTCGGGTCGATCAGGGTACGCCGGGAACCAGTAGATCATTTCCACATCGTCCGGTGGGATCGGTCGCCCGCCGTTAAGCCCGGCGCCAGCGCGGGCTAACAAATAGGGATAGACGCGGGTTTGGAGACGCTCCTTCAGCCAGGTGCGCCGCGGTTTACGGCGAGAGGTCTTCCAGTCGAAGATCGTGAACTTTCCATCCGCCCCCGCCACGATCAGATCGAACTGAGCAACCAGGCGATGCTCGCCCAACGAGGCAGAAAGACTCGCCTCCGGGTACAGGCTGCGTGCTCCTCGCAAGCCTTCCGCATAGCGGGCGAACGGCTCCCACCACAGGCGCAGCTCATCGTCGTGGATCACAGCTTCCAGCCGTTCGGCGGGC
>MGNS01000134.1:14701-20588 GCA_001795165.1 Chloroflexi bacterium RBG_16_57_11 | reverse complement strand
AGCCAGTACTGCTGTGCCAGGCGGTGGAAACGCTCGCCCTGTTTCATCAGGCGCTCATTTTCCATCACCGGCTCGCTCTCCAACCCTGGCCAGGCCAGTCGCAACACATACCGCAACAGGAAACGGCGCGGGCATTCGGTATAATCTTGCAAGCTGCCCTGGCTGAAGATAAAACCATCTGGGAGGCCGGGGCGTGCCTCGAAGCCCTCCAACAAACCGTTTTGGAACAGCTCACCTGTCACTTTGACGCTCCTCCCAGAAATTCTGCAAGGCGACCAGCGGAACGGCGGGTTGTCGCCGGCCGTCGCGCCCGGTGTTCCAGGTCACCACCAGCTCGCGCCGGGCGCGTGTGATGCCCACATAGAGCAAGCGCAGCCGCTCGCGCGTGTAATCCAGCCGGGCGTTTAATGTAGCCTGGCCTTCCTCATACCAGGAGTACTCGTTCACCTCCAGCGCGGCCTGCAGCTGGGCCAGCGCCTCAGCCTGCAGGTTGAGGCTGTCACGGATGAACCATCTCTCCGAGATGTAAGTATCTTCCTGGTTGGCGGAGGGAAAATCATAGTTATTAACCGACATCAGGTAAACTCGATCCCACTCCAGCCCCTTGGCGCGGTGCATGGTTGAGACGACCACCTTACCTTTGTGTTGCTCCGGCTCAAAGCCCAGGTCGTCGCTGGAAAAACCCAGGAAACGCCGCTCGTTGCGGGCAATCACCGCCAGCTCCTCGCTTAATTCGGGAAGCCGCCAGTCGGGGTGGATCTGGTGAGCCTGGCGCAAAAGCACCGCCAGCTTGTGTGCCAGGGCCAGGTCCGAGGGCTGGGTAAGCAAATCCTGCGCCAGGCTGAGCAACATCTGGTCGATTGGCAGCAAAGCCGCATTCTGCCAGCGCCGCGCCAGGCGACGGAATTCCTCCAAAGATGCCAGCACCTGTGGATCTGCCGCTGCCAGATCCAGATCGGCCAGCCAGTCACGTTCTGCGCCGGGCCACAAGTAATCCTCTACGCGCTCAACTCTGCGTAAAAGATCGGCGATCTGCGCCACTTCCGCCTGGCCTCGCTCTTCCTGTCGTTCGTCGCCTCGCCAGACCTTGTAAACTTCGGATAGCCTGCGCGCCGATCCTGGATCGGCGAGAAAGCGCAACAGGTTGCCCAACACGCCTGCCGAAAAGCGTGTCGAACTGGACGAGCGTAATAAGCTGTCCTCATAAGGAAGATCTTTTCGGCGCAGCGCATCGACCAGCTCGAAGCCGCGCTCGTTGCGCGGCACCAGGACGGCTACGGTCCAGTCTGGATGCTCCGTTAGCCAGTGCTCCAGGGATGCGACCACCGCCTCAATCTCCAATTGTGGCGTGTACTTACGCTCGACCAGGTGAATTTGCTCCGGGTCGTCCGCCGGATTGGGTTGTGGATCACCGGGCGGGGTCGCTTCGATCCAGGGCGGGGCCTGCAAGGCGTCACGGGCGGTAGCCTGGGGATGCTCCTTCATCGTCCAATCCACAAGGTAGTTCGCCAGGTCGATTATGCTGCCCGTCGAACGCCCGGAGTTGGGCAAGATGCGCGGCGCTACATCACTGCGGACCAGGAAATCCCGCAGATAGCGCGGGTTGGCAGTGGTGAATGTCTCGTAGATGGCCTGGTTGGGATCGCCTACACGCACCCAGTTTCCATCCGGCCCGGCTAAGCGCTGTAAGATCTCCTCCTGCAGGCGGCTGCTGTCTTGCGCCTCGTCTTCCAGGATGTACGGCCATTGGTAACGTAGCCGCTCCAGGTAACCCAGATCAGCTTCCAACGCCTGGATTGCCAGGCGGATGAGGTCGTCGAAGTCCACCGCCCCGCGGTAAGCCAATGCCTGCTGGTAATCTTCATAGATCTGCCAACCCATCTCGGCCAGGGGTAGTGGCACGGGTAGGTCATCCAATCGCTGGCGCAGTCGCTCGGGGGTCAGCCGCCGGTCCTTGGCGTAGCGCACCAGGCTCAAGGCAATCTCACCCACCAGCTCGGGCAGTTTCTCCCGTCCCACCCAGGAGCGCTTGCCCTCCTCCATCTCGGGGTCCAGGTAACCTTCCAGGTCGTCCGGGTGGCTGCGCAGCCAGGCGCGGGCAGCCTCCAGGCGGATGCCTTCGGCCTCGCGCTCGTCGACTATCTGGAAGCGATCATCCAGCCCTACCAGAGAAGGTCGCTGGCGGACGATGTCGTGCGCCAGGCCATGCAGCGTGCGCACGCGGTAGCCCATATAAGGCAACAAGCCCTGAATCTCGATGAAACTGCTCACTCGCTGGTTGAAATTCTCCACCGCCGAGTTGACCAGCGTAACCACCAGCACTTCCTGGTCGTCGGCCAGCTCGCCGGAGGCGACGATCTGCGCCGCCAGCAGCGACAGGGTCCAGGTCTTGCCGCTGCCGGGCACGGCGGAAATCCCCATATTTCCCGACCGGTAACCCAGGATTTCTGCTTGCGCAGGTCGCAGCTGGGCTGCAATAGGGCGATCTTCACTCATCGCCGTCGCCCTCTACACGCTCGTCCACAGGGTTCGGCGCCGGCACACCACGCAGCACGCGCTGAAAAGCCATCAGCAGTGAGCCGCGCTGCTCGTAACCTTGCTCGCCCAGCTCGCTCAACCCCAGGTAGATAGCCCGCCGGCAGCGGTGCAACAGACCCCGCGCCAGCCGGTAAAGCGCCTCCCGCCCGGCCTCCACCTCGTCGGCGTCGCCCCATAGCCGACCAACCTCCCAATTGCGGCTGAGCACATACGGGTGCGTCAGCGGCTGGTACAGCCGCTCGGTCCAGCCGCGGCCGCCTACATCCAGCCAGAACTGCACCTCCACTGGCCGGTTGCTCATCAGGAAAGTATAGGCCGGTGCAAGCAAGACGGCCTCGCCTGGCCGGGTTTGCCAGCTCCCCATGTATTGAGCCGCGATCACTCCATCCTGCACCATCAGCAGGTATTCCTTGCCCAATGCGGTGCCCGCCTGCTCCAGCATAGGCCCTGCCACCCAACGGAACTTCTGTACCGATTCGATCAGGTTGGCTGTGACGCCTCCGGCGTCATAGCTGGCGTGGAAGCCGAACCCGGTCTGAGAAAGCACTTCCCCGAACAGGCGGCTGAGAAAATGATCCAGCTCGTCATCCCTGAGGCTGGCCTCGCTCAGCCAGTTTCGCAGGCGCTCGTATCGCTCCCCCATCCGGTAGGTGATGCGCTCCTGCGTCTCCGGGCGGATCAGGTCGAACGATGATAGCTCTCCGCTGCGCTCCCGGTATACGATCTCCGCCAGCAGCCTGGCCCTTACCAGGTCAAGCCTGTGGATGGCCTGCATCAGCGCATAAGTCACATCGAATTTGCTCGGTCGGATACCCCACTCCGGGTGTGCCAGGGCTGCCAGCGTCAACAGGCATTGTGTGGCTGGCTCTTCCCGCAGCGAGCGGGATGGCCGGTGCGAGCGGACCGGGATGCCGCGCTCCCTGAGGCGCTCCATCAAGGAGAAGCGCAGCGCGTCCGACAGGTATGGCGCAAGCACGACGATCTCCCCCGGTGAAGTGCCCTGCCCTTCTACCAGGTCGACGATACTTTCCGTCACCCAATCTAGCATCTGCGGAAAGAAGCGATGGTACTCGAATTTGAGCGTGTCGGAGAGGTTCGCCGGCAACTGCGAGGGACGGCGCTCGCCGTGCAACGCCGCACCCAACGCCTCGCCCAGACCAACAATCGGAGCCGTCATGACCAACGAATCCGGAAGCGCCAGATTGACCTCGCACCGGTCTTTGAGTGCATAAGCCGATTCAGGGTCTGCACCTAGGAAGCGGCGATACCCGGCCTCCAAATCGAAAATCAGCAGAGCGGAGTCGAATTCTTTCAACCATTCGCCAATCAGATCGTGAGCGAAAGGGGTGTCTTCCTCGATATTGTCATAGATCAAGTGGCGATAGGTCGTCTGTAAATAAACCCGGCACTCCCTCAGTGGCCATGCATGCTGGCGGAAGACCTCCACCTGGAGCGAAAAATCCAGCAGGTTGTGCACCAGGCAGAACCGCCGGAACATTTCGGCTGCGGTTTGCACATCCTCATACACCCGTAACTGGCCGGGCTCACCAACCCAGGCTGCTTTGAGCCGCGCACCAATCTCGGTATAGGGGAAACCCACCACGGCAGCTTTGTTGAGATTATCAACTACCTGGCTGTACAGGCGGTTGCGGTCGATCACTACCGAATCGAACAGCCCTTCCTCCAACAGCGGCCTTAGCAGGTGAGCCATATAATATTGAGCCGTCTCAAGGGTCAGGAAGACCGGCAACTCCTCCGGCTTGACAAACCCCGCCGGTCCGGCCACCAGCGGCCAAAACAGGTCGACCATACGCCTGGCCACTCCACCGGCCGTCAGCGCCCTCACCACGCCGCCCGCCACAGCCCCCGGAGCGCGCAGCGCGGCCTCATAAGGGCCGGCCAGGGTGCGTTGCGGCACGAGCAGCAACAGCGACTCGCCGGGTATGCCGCTCTCCAGCAGGCGCATCAACCGGTCGACCGCCGCGGTGGTCTTGCCTGCCCCGGCCGGGCCTTCCAGGAAAATGCGTCGGTTCAGAGGCTGGCTGACCAGCACGTGCTGAAGTTCAGTCAAGCTAACATTATCCATTGCTGATCAGACGCTCTTCATCCAGCCACCGAGCAGCCGCCCGATCTCGTTCACGATCACTGAGGCGTATTCATACTGATCAAAGCTGACCAGCTTCAAATCCTTGCACAGACGCAGGTAGGTGCGTAGCTTTGTCAGCGTAATGTCGGCTTGGCGCAAAGCCAGGCGCGGCGTTTCGTCGCCTGTCGCATCGATCAACTGCTCTTGTAAGGTCAACGCTGTGTGCTGCACCGCCTCTGCCAGGACAAAACGTTGGCTGCGTGGGAACTTGATTGTCAGCGGGATCAGCCACAGCAAGAGGTCATAGGTTCGTGTAAAGATAGGGGACTCTTTCATCCAGGCCTTTCTAACGACGGGACGGGTCTGCTGAGCAGCGACCGTCGTAGCCCCCAGGTATCGCCGTGTTGCACATGAGCAATCCACCCGCGCAGCCGCTCGCCCCACTCGGCATGGGTCATCTCGCCGCGTGCAATCTGGCGGTAACTGCGCCGCTGGCGGCGAGCGAAGGCCACCCCGTTGCGCCTCAGCAGTCGCCGGTGGTCCGAATACAGTCGAAAGCCCAGAAATGGGATGCCGCTTGTCACCGGATAGACTGTGCTGGAGCGTTCATGCAGGGTCAGGCGCAGACCCGCCAGATGCTGCTGGATATCCGCTTTCCACTCCCATAGTTGGCGCTTGTTGCCGGCAAATAGTAAAAAATCGTCGCAATAACGCAGGTAATCGCGGCACTTCAATTCGCGCTTGACAAACTGGTCCAGCTCGTTCAGGTAAACGTTGGCCAAGAATTGACTGGTCAGGTTGCCAATCGGCAGGCCGCGGGGACGAAGGGCAGCTAGCAGGTCATCGTTCGGAAAATACACCATCTCGTACTCCGCCCTCAGTTCACCTGCACCGCTGTCCAGGACTTGCTGGCACAGCCAAAGCACCTGTGGATCGGCGATCTTGTGCTCCAGCAGCGCTCGCAGGATTTCCAGGTCCACGCTGGGGAAGAACTGCCTCAGGTCGCATTGCAACACATAGGGATAGGCGCGGCTGAAGGACTGGGCACGGTCCAGCGCCTTGTGGGTGCCTTTCCCGATCCGGTTTGCATACGAGTCACCGATAAAAGCACGCTCGAATAGCGGCTCGATCACGTTGCACAGCGCATGGTGGACCACACGGTCGCGGAAAGGGGCGGCTGAGATCAATCGCCGCTTGGGGTCGCGGATGTAGAACGAGTAATACGCTCCCGGTTGGTAGCGCTGCTCTTTCAGCTCGGCTTGC
>MGNS01000134.1:13569-14662 GCA_001795165.1 Chloroflexi bacterium RBG_16_57_11 | reverse complement strand
CGCTTGCCGCGCGCCGCCTGCCGGACGGCGTTGTACAGATTTTCAAATGTCACCAGGGCGGGGTATAGATCGGTGTAGGTCTTCATGATCATCACCTGGCGCTTGATCTCATCATTTGGAGGCTCACAGCATCCAGAAGCTCAGGATTCAGAAACCGCCAGGGAAGCCGCCATCCGAAACCCGATGCCGCTGAAGACGTTGACGGGGACGTACCAGTAACGGCAGCCGCACCGGGCGAGGCTCTGCTCGTCGAAGAACGAGCCACCACGAAGGATACGGAAATCCAGGCTGGAAAGGTCCTCGCGGCCATCCCCCGTGTCGTACGGGTAGCCGAAATCCGGCGTCTTTGGATTGCTGCCCCAGCGGCTGCGGGTCCATTCCCAGGTGTTGCCAACCAGATCGTATACACCGTATGGGCTGACCCCGCCCGGAAAAATCCCTACTGCGCTGGTCTGCTCCAGCCCTGTCTCCTTGGTGTTGGCGCGCTCCCCGTCTGGCTGGTCGCCCCATGGATAGACTCTCCCCTCTCCCTGAGGGAGAGGGGCTGGGGGTGAGGGCATTGCGCCGCGCGCCGCCTTCTCCCATTCCACCTCGCTGGACAGGCACAGGCGCAGCTCCCCTGTCCCAAGCCGCTGCCAGAATCTGCGATACACCTGATCCAGCCCTTCTTGCGCTGATTGCTGGCTGCTGACCGCTACAAGCTGCTCTTCCAGCCAGCGGCAATAGGCCAGCGCTTCATACCATGAGATCCCCACCACCGGGCGGTTGGAGGCGCCCCATTGTGGCGCGCCCCACCAGTACGGGCGATCGCGCCGCTCCGCCGGGCGCGCTTCCAGCCATTCTTGATAGATACCGCGGATTTTTTCATCCTCGATCATCGACAGATCGGGGTTTTTGCCCTGCCGCCAATCCCAACCTTCTTCTGTCCAGTAGCGCCTCTCCTTGTAGCCGTCGCCCTCCACAAACGGGCGGAACTGGGCGTTGGTCACCGGGTAACGGCTGATATAAAAATCAGGCAGCTCGAGCGTATGCTGCGGGCTCTCATCAGGGTATGTGTTCTCCAACCCCTCTGGACTGCCCATTAAGAACGGCC
>MGNS01000134.1:5092-13445 GCA_001795165.1 Chloroflexi bacterium RBG_16_57_11 | reverse complement strand
TCCGCCCGAGCAGCTCGCCAGCAGTGAAGCGCACCCGAGCCGTGACGGCCTGGTCCCCTACCGTCTCAACCAGGGCGGCAATCACCCGCTCCTTGCTTTGCAGCGGAACACCCCCCGGCCAGGCGTCGCACACCGCTTCGCCGGCCAGCACGACCGCTTCGCCGGGCTGGCCGGGACGCTGCTTAATCAGCCCCTCGACTACCTGTCCGGCCACATCGGGTAGCTGCATACGGATGCCCAAATAACCTATCGCCAGCAACGAGACTTCATGCCACTCTTGCTGACCGACGTGCTCGCTAATCAGATCCAGCACCGGCTTGGCCGCACCCTTGCTCTGCAAGGCAATCCCCCCCGCCGCCAGGTACTCTTCGAAGGTCAGGTGAATGAATCCGTATTGCCCTGGTCCGCGCTCCAACAATAGACTGGTGATATCATGTACATCCTGCAGGAACATACGCGTTGCCATTTCAGGGTCGGCTTCACCTTTCTGCTTGAACAGACGCATTAACTCTCGGCGCATCTCTTCCTCAGGCACCAGCCCTGCGCCAGAGCTGACCGTGTGCATCCATAGTGCTAAGTGTGCCAGGATGCGCTCGTCCTGGATCCAGTCGATGTCGCGTCCGATGCTACGCGCCAGCAAACTACGTGCCCGCTCCCAGATCGAAAGCAAGGTCTCGACATATTTATTGTACAACTCGACGCGCCTCTCGGGCAGCTTCACCTCTTGCCGTTTCATTAAGGCTAGGATAGTTAGCAACAAGGGATTCACTGCCAGTCGGCGCACACTCTGGTTTTCTCGGATGGCAAACAGAAGTTCATTACCCAGCTCCTGAGCGTCCTTGCGAGCCACATCGGTATCCCCCTGGGCTTGCTGTTCGATGGCAGTCGTCCAGCGCTGGACGAATTCTCCAATATCCTCGTCAGTGAAATCTGTCAATGTGCACTCAACCAGCCCATCGGCTGAGGGCTGGACCTCGTGATAGCCAACGATACGACTGGTTAGTACAAACTTATTGCCTACCCGCCGGTGGAAGGTATAAAAATCTACAACCCGCTCGACCACCATACGACGCAAACCAACCTGGTGTACTTCGTCCAGGCCATCCAACAGGATCAGCGCTGCGCCCTGACGCAACGCTTCGGTCAGAATCGCTCCCATCGGTAGATCGAAACCAATCTCACGAGCATACTGCACGATAAAATCATCCAACCGGACATCCTGTTTATCCAGAGCCAGCGCGTAGGCTGCTAAGGGCAGCAAAATGGGCAACCGCTCACCCAAACCCAACTTGACTCCCTCACCGATAGCCAGTTTAAGTGTCAGAAACTTCAGAAAGGTGGTTTTTCCTGCACCCGGGTCGCCAAGAATGATCAAGCCATTGCTCTGCTGCAGCAGGTCGAGCACAGGTTGAGGCTCGCTCAAGCGTAGACCGCCTTCTAGCCCCTCACCGAGCAACCTTCCCGCCAATCGAACTTCATTAGACCAAGTCTCTCCTTCCGGGATTTCTCGCCGCGCCTTGAGCGGGATATACAAGTCGAGCAATGGTAGTTTGAGTGGAAAGCGCTCAGCGAATCCCATGCCGATCAGGCCGAGAT
This sequence comes from Chloroflexi bacterium RBG_16_57_11, assembly GCA_001795165.1. GTDB lineage: Bacteria > Chloroflexota > Anaerolineae > Anaerolineales > UBA4823 > RBG-16-57-11. Next base: position 11,849 of record MGNS01000134.1, on the reverse strand, counting down.
AGCGATGGCGATCTTTCAAGTAATTTAGATAGTCGATCATAGGCTGGCGCAGATCGACCACCTTGGGAGGTTGTTTCCATGCTTGCAATAGATGATCGGCAATGATCACCGTATCAGCAGCAATCACAGTGGTGTCATTTCCGATGATATCTCCAACCCCGCCGGTCTGAGTGCTGAAATTGATTGCTGTGCGCGGCTCCTTCTGCGCCTTTCGTAGACCTAGAATACCCAAGAAGGCAAACAGGCCAGAAATCAACACTGAAATGATCGATACCAAAGCATCCAAGGCTTCAATCGAATCTTTGTTAATGTTGAGGAAATCTAAAAGCGCTGGCCACCATCGGTTGGCAGTAAGCGCCAACCCCAAGAAAGTCAGGGCAATAAGCAAGAATCCTGTCCAACTCCATCGCCGCATAAACCACCTCCCTGAATATGCCCCTGCGGCGCGCCTTCACCGGCAGGACGCAGGGGCGCTTCGATATTTGGCCGGCTGCCAATAGCAGTCGCGACCTGGATCGGGCTGGGCTGGCTGTTGGGCGCACCGACCGGCCTCCGTGGAGGCCAGGCTTTACCGGCGATCAGGATCAGCTATGGAAGCCGCCATCCGAAACCCGATGTTGTTGTTGTAGTTGTCGGGGATGTTCCTGTTACGGTAGCCGCACCGGGCGACGGCAGCCCGACCCAATGGGGATTATAATCTCGATTCACCCATCCTGGCTTGACAAAGACCAGTCGCACATTGCTAACTGCCAATTACCATTCGCGCCGCCCAGAAGACCGCCATACCCACCAGGATCGTCAACAACACACTACGCGTCCGCCAGGCGACCAGCACCGCAACGATCCCGGCCAGCAAATTAGGGTTCGTCAGTGAAAGATTCAGCTGGCCTCTCGGCAGCACCAGCTCGGGCAGGATAATGGCGGTCAGCACCGCCGGAGGGATGAAGTACAAGGCGCGGCGCAGCAGTGGTGGGATTTCGCGCTGGCCGATCAATAGGATGAAGGTCGCCCGAATAGCAAAAGTCGCCAACCCCGCGATGATCATTACCCACCAGAAGCTCATCGCCGAGCCTCCATCCAGTCCAGAGCCAGCCCTGCCAGCACACCGATCAAGGCCGCAACGATCAGACCGAGCTTATAAGGCAGGCTATACACCATCACTGCGATCAGCCCAGCCGTCAAAGCCGCGCCCACCGTCGCCCGGCTGTTCAGGTTCGGCACAACCAGGGCGATAAAGGTGAGCGGCAGAGTGAACTCCAGCCCCCATGAGCTGGGGACGGCTGCCCCCAGGAAGATACCCAGGGCTGTGCTGAGCTGCCAGCAGGTCCACAACGCAAGACCGGCCCCCAGATAGAACCAGTGGCGCTGATCCGTTTCCTGGACAGGTGTTGGGTCAACAGCTTGTGCTCCCGCCTCCCGCTGGTCTTCAGCCGCTTGCCGAACTGCCGCAGCTCGGCGTCCTTTTGCACCCGGCTCCGTCTGTTCATAATGCAAGATGGTAACGATATATGCCTCGTCGGTGAGCAGGTAGCTGAGCAGCAGCTTCCAGGCCGGGCGCAGGTGCTGTACGTAGGGCGCCACCGAGGCGCTGTACAGGGCGTGTCGCAGGTTGATTACCGTCACAGTCAGGATCATCACCACGGCTGGGGCGCCGATATTCACCAGCTGGGTCAGCACGATCTGCGACGACCCGCCAAACACCACCGCAGACATCGCCTGGGCCTCAACGGGCGGGATGCCCGCCTGGAGCGCCAGGACACCATAGATCATCCCGAAGGGCGCCACCCCAAGCAAGATGGGCAATTCGGCCTGTACGCCGGAGCGGAATTCAACAAAACGCGGAGAAACAGACATGAAGCGGGCTGACATAGACGAAAGAACAAGTAGATGGTTTATAATAACGAGGCTGATCCACAGCCGTAGTGATTTTCGACTGCGTACTGGCGTGTTAGCCAAAGCGCGCTGGTATTATACATTGGAAGGAGAATTTCATGGTTCGCCGATCCTGTCTGATCCTGGCCTTGTTCCTAATCACCGCCCTGGTGGCGTGTAGTGGCGGCGATAAGAATACCCCTCCCCCCAGCGAAACCCAGGCGCCTGTCATTGTGCCCACCCAGCCCCAGCCGCCGCCCGAGCAGTCTACTGCAGCCCCCGAACAGCCCACTGTCTCGGGTGCACCGAAAATCGCTACCATCGCTTATGTGCAAGATTTCGATACGTTGAACCCGCTCTACGCCCAGGCACTTTCATCCATTTACTCCCAAACAATCTGGAATTGCCGGCCGTGGAATTTTGATGACCAGAACAATCCATTGCCGGTGTTGGTGCAAGAGCTGCCCTCGTTGGAGAATGGCGGCATCACCCAGGACGGCCGGGTGATCACCCTGAAGCTGCGCGACGACATCACCTGGTCGGACGGGCAGCCGATCACCGCCCAGGACTTCGTCTTCACCTACCAGATGATCGTTGATCCCAGCAATGGGGTGACAGTCGTCTCCCCTTATGACCAGGTGGAAAGCGTGACCGCACCGGATGAGCGCACCGTCGTAGTAACCTTCAAACAGCCCCTTGCCGCCTGGCTCAGCGCGCTGTGGCAGAGCTTGCTGCCTGCCCACATCCTGCAACCGGTTTTCGAGTCAGCCGGCACGATCCAGAACGCAGAATGGAACACCGCACCTACAGTTGGATGCGGTCCCTATGTTTTCAATAGCTGGGAGCGCGGCCAATCTGCCAGCTTCACCGCCAATCCGAACTACTGGCTGGGCCGCCCAAAGCTGGACGAGATCCAGGTGCGCTTCGTCGCCGATGACTCTGCCAAGGTCGCCGCGCTGAAGAGCGGTGAAGCCGACCTTTCGGTCTTCCTGATCAACTCTGCCTTGTATATGCCAGAATTGCAAGCCGCTGGCGCGCAAATCCTGCCGATCAATTCCGGCTACAACGAAGGCTGGTTCTTCTTCCAGGACCCGACCAACGGCCACCCCGCATTGCTGGATGAGCGCGTGCGCCAGGCGATCGCCATGTCAGTAGACCGGGAAGGCATCATCCGGGACCTGATGGGCGGTGGCTCGCAGCCGGCTGCCAGCTATTGGGACAACACCCCCTATCTCGATCCCAGCGTACAACCCTGGCCTTACGACCCGGCCAAAGCCAAAGAGCTACTCGACCAAGCCGGATGGGTGGACAGCAACGGCAATGGATCGCGCGATAAAGACGGCGTCGAGCTGGTGTTGACTTATGGCACGACCACCAACGAGCTACGACAGGCAGTGCAGCAACGCGCCCAGGCGCAGCTGGCCGAGGTAGGGATCAAGCTCGATCCTTCCAATTACGACTCCGGCACTTTTTTTCAGGGATACAATGAAGCAGGTCCTGCCGCCACAGGCCAGCTCGACATCTTCCAATACGCCCCGCGCACCAAAAACTACCCTGACCCCAGCACCAACGATTTTCTGTGCTCACAAATCCCCAGTGTCGATGAAATCGGCGAAAACTGGTCGTGGCTGTGCGATGAAGAGTTGGACCAGCTTCTCCAGCAACAAGCCGGTCAGATCGACTTCCAGCAGCGCCAGCAGACCCTGCAAAAAATCAGCAAGCTGGTCTTCGATCGGGCCTATTTTGTCGGCCTGTGGAACGATCCGGATCGTTGGGTGGCCTCACCACGGCTGCAGAACGTCAGTCTTTCAGGGATCACACCCTTCTATAATATCTACGAATGGGACATCGCTCAATAACCTAATTCGATTTATATTATAATAATTAAACCAACCAGCCAACCTTCGGAGTAATATCAATGTATCTGCTTCTGTTGAACAAATCTTACAGGAGGTGACACGACACAGACATAAACAAGGGTTCATCACAACAATCGGCTGCTCGCCGACCGGCGTAGATTAGGCCGCGTGTTCGAAGCAGCCCTGGTGAGAAAACGAGACAAACCGATAAATGCTATAAACCTTTGGAGGAGAATATTATGTCAAGCCGACAAATTTTACGCTTTTTGCTTTTCTCCGTGGTGATCGCCAGCCTGGCGTTAGCCGGTTGCGCCCAACCCACAACGCCGCCTGAAGCGCCACCCGCCGCCACAGAAGAAGCCCCCGTTGAAACTGAAGCGCCTGTGATGACCGAAGCGCCCGTCGCCACGGAAGCCCCCGTTGAAACCGAAGCCCCTGCTCCAACCGAGCCGCCGCCCCCGGCGGAGAAAAAGGTCGTCACCCTGATCTGGACGCAGGAGTTCGACACCCTGAACCCGCTCTACTCCAACATGTGGTTTGTATCCGCCACATACCCGATCTATGCGTGCCAGGCCTGGTGGTTTGACGATCAAAACAATGCGGTACCAAACCTGGTGACCGAGATTCCATCCGTAGAAAATGGCGGTGTTTCTGAAGACGGCCGCACGATTACCATGAAGCTGCGCGATGACATTGTATGGTCCGATGGCACGCCGATCACCTCTGCCGACTTCAAGTTCACCTACGATATGGCCATGGCCGATAGCAATGCAGTAGCCTCGCGCGCTCCTTTTGACCTGGTCGAAACTTTTGAAACGCCGGACGAGCGCACGGTGGCAGTAACTTTCCAAAACGCCTATGCCCCCTGGCTGGCTCGCTTGTTCGCCGGGCTCAGTGGAACCAGCGTCTTACCTGCCCACATCCTGCAGCCGGTCTTTGACACCGATGGCACCATCGATACTGCTGATTGGAACAAAGCTCCCACGGTGGGTTGCGGCCCGTTTGTGTTCGAAGAATGGGAGTCGGGCAGCTTTGCCCGTTTCGTAGCGAACGAGAACTTCTGGCTGGGTCGCCCCAAGGTGGATGAGCTGTTCTTCCGTTTTGTGCCGGATGACGCCTCGCAGATCGCTGCTTTGATCGCTGGTGATGGCGACGTAGGCACCTTCTTCGCCTACTCCGATCTTCCGCAGCTGGAAGAAGCCGGGATTACCATCCTCAACTCCTTCTCCGGATACAATGAGGGCTGGTATTTCAACATGCACGCCGAAAAAGGCCACCCGGCGTTGAAGGATCCGAAGGTGCGCCAGGCTATCGCCCTGGCTTTCAACCGTGAAAAGCTGGTCCAGGACCTGCTTTTGGGCCGCACCGGGGTCGCCGCCACTGACTGGGACAACAGCCCATGGGTCGATCCCAGCATCACTCCATGGCCTTACGACCTCGATCAGGCCAACCAGCTGCTGGACGAAGCCGGTTGGATCGACACCAATGGCGACGGGACGCGCGATAAAGACGGCGTCGAGCTGGTGCTCAAGTACGGCACAACCACTCGCGAAATCCGCCAGGATACTCAGGCCGTCGCCCAGCAGGATCTGGCCCAGGTGGGCATTACGCTCGACCTGCAGAGTTTTGAATCGGATATCTTCTTCGCTGGCTATGCCGATGGCGGTCCGACATCGACCTTTGTGATCGACATCAGCGAATACTCCGATTCAGCAGACTTCCCTGATCCTAACACGGTGGTCTGGCGTTGCGCCGAAATCCCCTCGGATGAGAACCCGTCGGGTGTTTCCCCCACCGGACTGTGCGACGAACAGCTAGAAGCGCTCTTCGCGTTGCAAGAGACCCAGGTCGACCCCACCGAGCGTCAAGCGACGCTCCACCAGATTACGAAGTACATCTATGATAATGTGCTCTGGTTGGGGTTGTGGTGGGACCCGGATCTGTTTGGCTTCAGTGACCGGATGCTGAACGTCAAGATTTCCGGAGCCACACCTTTCTTCAATGTAGCTGAGTGGGACCTGGCTCAATAATCCCCTGATCCACACAGACGGGGTGCAGGCGAGTTCGCCTGCACCCTGTCCTGGAAGTATGCCATGACGCGCTATATCATCCGGCGGTTGTTGCAGGCTATCCCTCTGCTGCTCATCATCAGTATGACCATCTTCTTTCTGATGGATAAGATGGGCGACCCATTGGCGACCATGGGGGGGCGTAAAGTCACGCGCAAGGAAGACCGCGAGCGGCTGGCGCGCCAGCTCGGTTTGGATAAACCCCTCGCCGTTCAATACCTGTACTGGCTGGTCGGCAATGATTGGACTAAGACCGATATGGATGGCGATGGCGTCGCCGAGACGCCCGGCAAGCGCAAAGGCGTGTTGCGCGGCGATTTTGGCGTCTCTCTGGTCAATCGAAAGCCCGTAACGGAGGTGATCGGCGAGCGCCTGCCGAACACGCTCTTGTTAATGCTGGTCGCCGAAGCGGTGGTGATCAGCGCCGCTTTGCTAATCGGGATCTACTCGGCGCTGCACCAGTATACGGCGACAGATAACACCATCACCGCGGTCACTTTCATTTTTTACTCGATGCCAGTGTTCTTTTTCGCCCTGGTGACCATGTACATCTTCGCGGTGAATTTTAAAAAATGGGGGTTGCCCTACTTGCCCACCGTGGGCATGTTCGAGCCGGAGGTTGGCCAGACCCCGGCGCAGGTGGCCTGGCATATGATCCTTCCAGTGGCCACCCTTTCATTCGCTTTCGTCGCCGGATACAGCCGCTATATTCGCAGCACCATGTTGGAAACCATGGGGCAAGATTACGTGCGCACTGCCAAGGCCAAGGGTCTGCCTCGCCATCAAATTGTGTATATCCACGCGCTGAAAAACGCTGCCTTGCCCATCGTCACTATCATTGCCCTCGACCTGCCGTTCCTGCTTGGTGGGGCGATCGTTACCGAGCGCATCTTCGGCTGGCCGGGAATGGGAAGATTGTTCCTGGACCACGTCTCACGCTCGGACACGGCGGTGGTG
>MGNS01000134.1:4243-5063 GCA_001795165.1 Chloroflexi bacterium RBG_16_57_11 | reverse complement strand
AAATCATCGCCGATGTCCTATACGCCTGGCTGGATCCCCGCATCCGCTATAAGTAACCCGCATCGAAAGATCGGCGAGTTCTGCCTATGGAAACCACTGCTCCCAATGCCCCAGCCAGCATCGCTTCCCTGGATGAGCTGGAAGCCCCGCCGTTATCCCTGGGACAGCTCACCTGGCGGCGCTTCCGCCGTCATCGCATGGCCATTTTTGGCGCGGTCACGCTGATCCTGATGGTTCTCTATGCTTTCGGCGGCGCGCTGTTTTTCAGCGAGGCCGACGCCAACCGCATCGACACCGGCGCCCGCCTGCAGGCGCCGACTCAAGAGCACCCTATGGGCACCGACACGGTTGGGCGGGACATCCTGGCCCGCACCATCTACGGCGGGCAAATTTCTATTCTGATCGGTCTGACCGCCATGCTGGTCGAACTGCTCATCGGCGTGACCATCGGCGCCATGGCGGGCTTCTTTGGCGGCAAGCTCGATAGTGTCCTGATGCGTTTCACTGAAGCGGTGCTGGTCATCCCACAGATCTTCCTGCTGCTGGTAATCGCCAAATACTTTGCCCAGACGATCCCCAATATTAAACTAATGGGCCGCACCTTCAGCGGCAGCGTGGTGGTGATTGTTTTTGTCATCGGCATCACCAGCTGGCCCTACCTGGCGCGCATTGTCCGCTCGCAGTTTCTTTCACTCAAAGAGAACGATTTCATCCTGGCTGCCCGGGCAACGGGCACTTCCACCCGGGAGATCATTCTCCGCCATATCCTGCCCAATAGCATCGCCCCGATTATCGTGGCAGGCACCCTGGGAGTTGCAAG
>MGNS01000134.1:3958-4207 GCA_001795165.1 Chloroflexi bacterium RBG_16_57_11 | reverse complement strand
GATGGGCGTACGCCCGCCCACGGCTACCTGGGGTAACATGCTGGAAGGCGCCTATAACTACGTCGAATCTGCCTGGTGGCTGTGGTTCTTCCCTGGATTGTTGATCGCCCTGATCGTCCTGGCAATCAACTTCCTGGGTGATGGCCTGCGGGACGCCCTGGATCCACATAGCCGGGCGGCTTGAGCCATCCAGGAGCCCATACAAACAACATGAAGAACGACAACCTGCTCCTGGATGTGCAAGATTTA
>MGNS01000134.1:0-3916 GCA_001795165.1 Chloroflexi bacterium RBG_16_57_11 | reverse complement strand
AATGGCGTCTCTTTTAAATTAAATGAGTGCGAGACCCTGGCTGTGGTCGGTGAGAGCGGCTGTGGGAAATCCGTCACCATGATGTCGGTCATGCGCCTGATCCCCGTGCCGCCCGGTGATTACGCCAGCGGGAAGGTACTCTACCGTGAGCGTGATCTGCTTCAGGTCAGCGAAAATGAGATGGAGAACGTGCGTGGCAAAGAAATTGCAATGGTCTTCCAGGATCCAATGACGGCTCTGAACCCGGTGCTTTCCATCGGCAGACAGCTCACCGAGCCGTTGCGCGTGCATCTGGGTCTGGATAAGGAAAACGCCCAACAGCGCGCCATCGAGCTGCTCGAGCAGGTCGGCATCCCCGACCCCGCCCGCCGTCTGAGCGACTATCCGCACCAGTTTTCCGGTGGTATGCGCCAACGGGCGATGATCGCCATGGCGCTGGCCTGCGCCCCCAGCCTGCTGATCGCCGACGAGCCCACCACCGCGCTGGATGTGACCATCCAGGCGCAGATCACCGAGCTGGTCGAGCGCCTGCGCGACCAGCTGTGCATGGCGGTGATCTGGATCACTCACGACCTGGGCGTGGTCGCCGGGCTGGCCGAGCGGGTGATCGTGATGTACTCAGGTTTCATCGTCGAAGAAGCAAACGTAGAAGCCATTTACGAAAATCCTCAACATCCGTATACGCTGGCCTTGCTGGAGGCCCTGCCGCGCGTCGACCGACGGCGGCATCAGCGGCTAAAATCCATCCCCGGCGCGCCGCCCAACCTGTTGATTGCCCCGCACGGCTGCCCTTTCGCCCCGCGCTGCGAGTACGCCTATGATCGCTGCCGTGAGGAGAATCCGCCTCTGCTCCCGATTTCGCCCACCCACAAGCTGGCTTGCTGGGTGGATGTCTCTACCGGTAAGCCTAGATGACCATCGATGCAATGCACACACCGAGACACAAGAGCGCCTCGGGAGACGTCGATCCGACCATGAGCAGCGTACCCGCAACCCAGGGATCTTCATCCATTCATACCGACGAGCCTCCGCTGGTACAGGTAAGCGAACTGTTCAAATACTTCCCGGTGACCCAGGGACTGATCATCGAGCGCCAGATCGGCTCGGTTAAAGCGGTGGATGGTATCTCTTTCTCCATCCTGCGCGGCGAGACTCTGGGCATGGTCGGCGAGAGCGGCTGCGGTAAAACCACCGCCGGACGGACGATACTCGGGCTCTATCGCCCCACCAGCGGCTCGGTGCAGATCGGCGGCATCGAAATCAATGGCATCGAAGGCGAAGACGTACGCCTCCTGCGTCGTAAAGCGCAGATGATCTTCCAGGATCCTTACGCTTCGCTCAATCCTCGTTGGACGGTTGCCAGCATCATCGCCGAGCCGTTGCGCGTGCACAAACTGGTGGCAACAAAAGCCGAGGCCACCGAGCGGGTTAAAGAGCTAATGCTACTGGTTGGCCTCAGCCCGCGCCTGTTCAACCGCTTTCCGCACGAGTTCTCCGGCGGTCAGCGCCAGCGCATTGGTGTAGCCCGCGCCCTGGCCTCCGATCCGCAGTTCATCGTCTGTGATGAGCCGATCTCCGCACTGGACGTATCGATCCAGGCTCAGGTGGTCAACCTGATGGAGGAGCTGCAGGACAAGTTTGGATTAACCTACCTGTTCATCGCCCACGACCTGTCTATGGTGCGGCACATCTGTGACCGCGTTGCGGTGATGTATCTGGGAGTCATCGTCGAGCTGACCGAACGCGACGAGCTGTATGAAAACCCCCTCCACCCATACACCCAGGCGTTGTTATCTGCGGTGCCCATACCGGATCCGAAGAAGGACCGCGCCCGCCAGCGCATTATTCTGACCGGTGATGTTCCAAGCCCAATCAACCCGCCCAGCGGCTGCCGCTTCCACAATCGCTGCCCGCTGGCAATTGATCGGTGCTCTCAAGAGCGCCCGGAATGGCGTGAAGCGGCGCCCAACCACTGGGTGGCCTGCCACCTGGTGGTATAAGCCGCTTCAAGACCTCGCTGGTTTTATGCGGTCGTTGACCGCCAAGCTGCGAGGTCTAAAAAGCCAGATGGTGAATCGAACCCTTTCTCGTTGGCTGGTCCTTCTTTCCCTGCTCGGGCTACAGCTCCTGGCAATTGCTCCCCCGCAGGCTGCTTTTGCACGGCCTTTCGATCAAACGAACAAGAATCGATCTACGCTGTGCGGTAGGCTGGTTTTCCTTGAAGATTACAAGACCGGCGCCAAGATGATCGGGTTGATCCCGTGCACCGAAAGCCGCCCGATCATCTTCGCAACCGGCCCTGCCGAGCTGTATGACTTCTATCGCTTCACCAATGTGGTGATCAAAAAGGGCGACAAGGTCACCACGCTGGCCTACGGCACGCTGGAATTCTACATCACCCGCTTTGACTCTTATAAGCAGATCGCCAGTTGCCGCGAATGCGACTCCAACGCTGCTGGATTTCAACCAGCCAGCGCCGGGCAGGCGGGTGACTGCAGCGAGTGGGTGCTGAAGCATGCCACAACGGCCTTTCCCGCGCTCAACCTTACCCAGGACCTCGAGACCATGCTGCAAAACTTGTCGGCCTACGCCGGTGGGGAGGTGGCGACACGGCAATGCGGGGTGGATAGCGCCTGCCGCATCGGAGCGGTAGCCCAGCAATTGGGCGTCCAGCTTGGCCCTCGCTTGAATTGGGCAGGTGAAACCACCGAGCAAGTCATCGCCTGGCTGGCCGGCCTGCTCTCTGACCCGGCCACAGCTGAGGCCTGCCCATCCATGGACATCGTCGCTCCATCGCTGGTTGTCGGGCTCAACCAGCAAGGGTACGGCATCGACCTGGCATCAATGCAGGACGGCTGCGAGCTGCTCGCCAACGACGACCAGGGCCGCAAAGTAGGTTTTGAGGCCGGGAGCACACTAGAGCAGGTTCCCGAGGCCAAAGCAGCAGCCGCTCCCCTGGGACAGTACCTGCTACTCCCCACTGATGGCGCATCCCAATTGAGGTTTGCCTGCACTAGAAGCGATTACGTCGATCTGCAGCTGGTGCAGCGCGATGCGACCGATATCCATCTATACACCTTCGCGCGCCTCCCGGTACAAAATAACACCCGCGGCGAGATCGACCTGTCCGCCTCCCCGCTGATCTTGAGCCTGGATGCCCGCGGGGATGGCAGCCTGAAAGTGCTCGAGCCCGACCGTAGCCGGCTGCAACCGGCGTTGGTGGCTTTACTGGCTGGATCTACCCCCACCGGCACACCCGCGACGCCCGCCGCGGCAGGTTCCCCGACTCCAGAGGCCACACCAACCCCTTCACCGACGAATCCACCAACCTCCCCCACCTCCGCTCCAACCGAGCCACCCGCACCCACTCGCACGCCTATGCCACCTTCCACACCCAACGGGCTGTGTCCGCTGGCATTCGGGGTGGCGCTGCTTCCAGGAATTTACTGGTTTAAGAAAAATCCATCCAGGCGATCAGCCAGCCACGGATAGCCTCTCCGCAGGCACTGTCCCAGACGGCGGAATACTTATTGGTAGAGGTTCTAAATATGAAACGTTTTATGGTTTTAACCAATTTATTCTTGCTTGTGCTACTTTCCGGCTGTGCACCGGTCACGCCTGAATCCACACCCACCCTCAGTCCGCCGGAAATCCAGCCCATTCGCCCCTCCCCGCTGAACACGGCTGCTCCACAGACCTCCGTGACCGCTCCACAATCCGCCCAGGATACCGATCCGGCGCCTCCGTCTGCCCTCGAGATCCAGGAATATCCCGTCCCAGGCGGGTCGCACCCTCACGATGTCGCTCCCGCCCCGGACGGCTCGGTCTGGTACACTGCTCAAAACATCGGCGCTCTGGGTCGCCTGAACCCGGCGACGGGTGAGACACAACAGTTCCCGCTCGGCCAAGGCTCCTC
>MGNS01000133.1:7089-18041 GCA_001795165.1 Chloroflexi bacterium RBG_16_57_11 | reverse complement strand
TGGCTGTTAGCACACCAATTTTACCGAAGTGGGCTTTTTTGTCTATTTGTCAAGGTAACTTGAGAAAGCCATATGAGATAATCTAATTGTACTCAGGGCGATTCTATCGGAGCAATCTCCACCTGGACGCCCCAATTTTGTAGATCGCGGACGAAACTCATTTCCACCATTTCTGCTTACCACGCCATCACATACATCCAAAAATTGTTGGGGGATATCCACAATAGGCGGCTTCTCAAGACAAGAAAAAGACTGGCCTCGGTATTCTGAGGACAGTCTTTACTATCGTAACACGCCTAAGCGTCTGCTCTTAATACTCCGGCATCGGCGGAGCAGCGGGTCTCTCTTTTTCGGGGATGTCGGTGATCAGGGCTTCGGTGGTCAGGATCATGGCGGCGATGGAAGCAGCATTTTCCAGCGCGCCACGGGTCACCTTGGCGGGGTCGATGACGCCGCCGTCGACCATATCCAGGTAGTCTTCCTTGATCACATCGTAACCGATCTTGAGATTCTTCTTATGCTTCTGAGCATTGCGCACGCCCTCCAGCACCACCGAGCCTTCCTTGCCGGCGTTCTCGGCGATCTTGCGCAGGGGTGTTTCCAGCGCCTTGCGGACGATGTTGACACCGATCTGGGCGTCTTCGCTATCCATCTTCAGGTCGGCCAGAGCCGAGATGGCGTTGATCAGGGCGACGCCGCCGCCAGGCACGATGCCTTCTTCAACCGCGGCGCGGGTGGCCGAAAGGGCGTCCTCGACGCGGTGCTTCTTTTCCTTCAGCTCGGTCTCGGTGGCTGCGCCAACGCGGATGATGGCCACTCCGCCGGACAGCTTAGCCAGACGCTCCTGCAGTTTCTCTTTGTCGTAATCACTGGTGCTCTTGTCGATCTCGACGCGGATCTGCTCGATGCGGCCCTTGATCGCCGCTGTATCGCCCTTGCCACTCACGATCGTGGTGTCGTCCTTGGTGACGACGATCTTTTCAGCGCGGCCCAGATCAGCGATCGTGGTACTTTCCAGCTTGCGCCCGGTCTCCTCGGAGATCACCTGGGCATTGGTCAGGATAGCGATATCCTGCATCATAGCCTTGCGGCGGTCGCCGAAGCCAGGAGCCTTGATCGCCACGACGTTGAGCATGCCGCGCAGCCGGTTCAGCACCAGGGTCGCCAGGGCTTCGCCGTCCACGTCCTCGGAGATGATCACCAGGTCGCGCTTGCCAATCTGCACCAGCTTCTCCAGGATGGGGACAATATCGGTCGCAGCGGAGATTTTCTTGTCGTGGATCAGCAGGTAAGGCTCGCTGATGACGGCCTCCATGTGTTCGGGGTCGGTGATGAAGTAAGCCGAGATATAGCCGCGGTCGAATTGCATACCTTCGACGTATTCAGTCTCGAACTCCAAGCCCTTGGACTCTTCCACGGTGATGACGCCGTCCTTACCGACTTTGTCCATGACCTCGGCGATCAGCTCGCCAATGGTGCGATCCTGGGCGGAGATCGAGGCCACGTTAGCGATCTCGGCCTTGGTGGTCAGCTCGATGGACTGCTCGTTAATCTTGTCGGCCACGACCTTGGTCGCCGCCTCGATGCCACGCTTGAGCAGCATCGGGTTGGCGCCAGCCGCCAGGTTTTTCATGCCCTCGACCACGATGGCGTGAGCCAGGACGGTGGACGTGGTGGTGCCGTCACCGGCGATGTCATTCGTCTTGGTGGCAGCTTCTTTCAGGAGCTGGGCGCCCATGTTTTCAAAGGGATCCTGCAGCTCGATTTCCTTGGCTACCGTCACACCATCGTGCGTGATGGTCGGGGAGCCGAATTTTTTGTCCAAGGCCACATTGCGTCCTTTGGGGCCCAGGGTAGTGGCAACAGCCGTCGCCAGGATTTCCATACCCTTCGATAGACGATGACGAGCGTCTTCGGAGAAGATAAGTTGTTTAGCCATTTTCGTTCACTCCTTCAAGAATGGGGATTACTCTTCGACGATTGCCAGCAGGTCGCTCTCGCGCAGGATGAGCAACTTCTTGCCTTCAACCTTGATCTCGGTGCCAGCGTACTTGGCGAATAAGACGGTATCGCCTGCCTTGACGTCCATCGGGATGTAATCGCCATCCTCATCCCGCTCGCCGGGGCCAGCCGACAGGACTTTGCCTTTTTGGGGCTTTTCTTTGGCGGTTTCGGGGAGCACAATGCCGCCAGCCGTGATCTCTTCCTGCTCGAGGGGCTCAACCACGACGCGGTTTCCAAGGGGTTTAAGCTTGATCGACATAACAAACCTCCAGATAGATTGTGGTGATAGATTTACGCAGTTACATGCGGACAAGTTAGCACTCGTTAGAAGAGAGTGCTAACTTGCAGACCGTATGATACTCACTTTTGGGGGGAAAGTCAAGAGGTCTATAAGCTGATTTGAGGAGATTCTTATAAAACGTTAACACTACGGCGTGGCCTCGGGGGTATCCGTGGGCATCGGCGTAATGGTGGGCACGGCCACCTGGCCGCCCTGCAGCCGGCGGCAAATACCTTCACTATCCTCGACGATGCCCATCAAGCTGGGGTCATCAGGATACGCCTGGCGAACTTCTCCCAACACTTCCAGGGCTGTCGGGCAATAATTCTCGTTGGGTCGGCTGAGAAAGGCCAGGTTGGTGCCATACTCGACGTAATAATAGGCCACGGTGACGCTGGAGAGCGGGAGGCTCTCGACCGCGGCCTTGCCCATCTCGTTCTCGCTGGCGGTACAACCGCGCACCGCGCATTGCAACAACGACATTGCGCCTTCATAGTTACGGGCGCGCCGGAAGATGATCCCCAGCTGGCCGTAGGTGTGGGCGTTGGTCGGGTCGAACTCCAGCGCTTTTTCGGCATTGATCATTGCGGCAAAAAATTGACCCATCTGGGTATAGGTGCGGGCGATCTCGATATACGGGTTGGGGTTCTGTACATCCAGACCCTGATTAATCTTGGCCGCACGGTCGAAATACTCCAGGGCACGTTCGGGGTTGCGGATGCCTTCACGGAAGTTCTGGCCAATACGCACATACAGGAAAGTCATATTCGGATTGATGCGGGCGGCTTCCTGATATTGCTGGATGGCGCTGTTATATTTGCCTAGCGTCTCCAACACGTAACCATAAACCCGGTGTGTGTCCATTGACTCTGGATCCTGGGCTACCGCCTGGGCGGCGTATTTTTCCGCCTGGGTCCACTTCTGCTCATCAGCCAGGATCTCGGCGTAATAGGCCAGGGCAAGGGCATTTTGCGGGTCGAGCTGGAAGGCGCGTGAAGCCTCGCGCTCGGCCTCAACCAGTAAGTCATTACGCTGCTCGGCGCCAACCAGGGGGTTGAAAGCCAGCCAGTCGAGCACGAAGGCGCGAATGGCGCGAAACTCGCTGTCGTCGGGAGCCAGCTCCACCGCCCGGTCGGCCGATGCTTTGGCTTCTGTAAGCCGTTCAAATCGCTCGGTATCATTTCGCAACATGCTGGATGAATAAGTCTGGATACGAGCCAGCTCGGCCCAGGCGCGCGCGTTGTTTGGGTCGCCCAGAAGCGCTGCCTGGTAAGCCTCGATGGAGTCATTGATTGGTGGCACACCCGGCCCTGGCGTGGCGTTACTGGGGTCATCCAGCTTTCCTGCGTCGAAATAGGCGCGCGCCTCGAGAAAAAAAGATTCGGATATTCGTGTGGGCGTGGGGGTTGGATCGAATGGGGAGGTGATTTCACCACGACGCAAGCTGAGCATGACCCAAACACTGCCTACGATCAGGCCAAGCAAGATCATGATGCGATAAAAGCTTGTACCCTTACGCTCCTGATGAAAGGAAGGGCGTTTACCAACCGGATCGCGTGCCATATCCCCTGCCTGAAGCCCCCCACCTATGGGGTTGGAGTGACCTCGTTCTCAGGCGTAGCTGAGGGCGCCAACGGTGTTCCCAGGCCTTCCTGACAGATTGCCAGGCCCTCAGTGGCATTGTAGACGGCAATTTCGTCATTGGGCACACCTGTTAGCAATGCTTGGAAGACTGGCACAGCTTCAGAGCAACGGTTGCTTTTTGCCAGGGCAAAGCCGTAATACCAGTAATATTCCATCACCCGCCCATAATCGAGCGGCAGACCCTCAACGGTGGTGTCATCCTCGGCCACGCCGCCGCGCACCGCCAGCGCCAACGCCGGAATAGCTTTGCCGAAATCACCAACTTTGTAATGAATAATACCCAGATTACCGTACAATCGCGGGTCGGCCGGCTGAACCTTGATGGCTTCTTCGGCATATTGCGCCGCCTGCGGATAGCGACCATCGGCAAAAAAGGCGCGCGACAGCTCGGTCAGCGCGATCGTGTCCGTCGGATTCAGGGCATAGGCCGCCAGCAAAGATTCTTGCGCCAGATCGTAATCACCGATGGCCTTGTAGGTGATCCCCAGATAAAGGTTCAGGTCGGGGATGTTCTTGTTGAGACCCAGCGCAGCCTGGAATTCCTGAACGGCCTCTTCCAGGTTCTGTGTATTTAGAAGCACGATGCCGCGCGCCCGGTGGGATTCGAGCAGTGTGGGATCCAGGTCGCGGGCGGTCTTGGACTCCTCGGCTGCTTTATCGTATAGGGTGTAGTCGTTCTGGTTGATCAGGATTTCGGCGTAATACGCATGCGCCAGAGCGTTGTTCGGATCGAGCGACAGGGCCTTTTTGATCTCGACTTCTGCCTCGCCGTATTTTTCCTGGTAGCCCATAGCCCACCCCAGGACCGCATGCGCGGTAGGGTTGTTGGGGTTCTTAAGCAGGGCGTTTTGGGCGTTTTCGATCGCCTCGTCGTATTCAGCCGCATAGACCTGCAATCTGGCCAGCGCTACAAAGTTGGAAGGGTTGGTCGGATCGGCGTTGATCGCGTTTTTGTACGCCTGGATTGCCTGGGTAATCTTGCCGGAATTGAAGGCTTCTTGTGCCTGGCTGACGAATGATTCTGGGCTGCGCGTTTGGGTTGGTGTGGGGATAAATAATGGAGGCGTGGCTGGCACCACAACCTGGTTGATATAGAGCATGACGCCGATCAGGGCAACCAGTAACAACAGGCGCCAGATCGGAATCCGGCGCGTGCGACGGGTCATGTTCCACTTATTCCCGCGAAGATACATATTATCATCATACCATTGCCTGGAAATACAAGTCAAGTCAGAAGAAATTAAGATTACCTAATGGTTTTCCTTACCGTTAACCTGGGCTTGTCAATCCACCGGGGGACGGCTAGAATACAGGCATGTCCGAGACTGAGTTGGAATTCGAAGTATTCACGCTTTTTCCAGAGGTCTTTGAGCCCTACCTGCAGAGCAGCATCTTACAGCGGGCTCGCCAGCGGGGTGTGATCGATGTGCGGTTGCACAACATCCGTGACTGGACTGTCGACCGCCATCACATCACCGACGACGAGCCTTACGGCGGCGGCGGAGGGATGGTGATGAAGCCAGAGCCGATCTTCGCTGCAGTCGAAGAGGTCCTTGGAGCGCCGCCGCGCTGCCCACTGATCCTGCTTTCGCCGCAAGGGCGTGTCTTCAACCAGGCGGTCGCGGCTGAGCTGGCTTCGGCCGGTTTTCCGCGCCCGGGCCAGCCGCCTCGTCTTGGGTTGCTGTGTGGCCGGTATGAAGGCATCGACGAGCGTGTGCGGCAACACCTGGTTACCGATGAGATATCCATCGGCGATTACGTGATCACCGGGGGTGAGCTGGCGGCTCTGATCGTGATCGATGCTGTCACGCGCTTTATCCCTGGCGTGCTAGGCGATCCCAATGGCGCGCTGGATGATTCCCACGCCTCGGGGCTATTGGAGTATCCCCATTACACCCGCCCACCTGAATTTCGCGGCTGGCGCGTCCCGGAGGTATTGCTGTCTGGCGATCATGGGCGCATCGCCCGCTGGCGGCGTGAGCAATCGCTGCTGCGAACCTGGCGGCGGCGGCCTGACCTGCTTGAACGAGCGCCGTTGAGCGAGCAGGATCGCAAATTCCTGCGAAAATTGGAAACCGAAGGCCCTACGGATCTAACCTGAGACCTGGAGGAAATACGGGTGGATCTTATCCCCGGTTATCCGAATCTGGCGCTGTACCTGGATGAAGCCTTGCTGGTCGTAAATAAGCCTGCCGGGCTGCCCACCTTGGTGGATGGTTATCACCCGGATGCACCCTATTTGGTGGGCTTGCTGGGCGAAGCGTATGGCCGGATTTGGGTGGTGCACCGGCTGGATAAAGATACCAGTGGGGTGATCGCCTTTGCTCGCTCCGAGCTGGCGCACAAGGAATTGAACACACAATTCGAACAGCGCCAGGCGAGCAAGGTTTACCATGCGTTGGTGATCGGACAGCCGGATTGGGACGAAAAAAGCATTGATCTGCCGTTACGGCCGGATGGAGACCGCCGCCATCGCACGGTAATTGACCATCAAATGGGTAAGCCCGCCATCACCAGGCTACGGGTCCTGGAGGGTTACGGGGCATTTGCCATGGTCGAAGCCATTCCCCTCACAGGTCGCACACACCAGATCCGGGCGCACCTGGCAGCTTGCGGGCATCCGCTCGTTGCCGATCGGCTGTATAGCCGATCTGGCGATACGCATTCCGGATCTACCCCAGGAACCGAGCCGATCCAGCGCCTGGGTTTGCATGCTCGCTCATTGACTTTACACCATCCGCTGACCGATCAGATCCAGAGCTTCGAGGCGCCTTATCCACAGGATTTTTCCGGCGCTCTAGAGCAGCTTCGCCAGAGCCACAAACCCGAATAAGCCGATCACTGTTAACTTCGTGTTAGAAATACGCTCCGACGGGGGGTGGATTCTTGACGTTCCATGATCGGCGTGGTATGATCATTCTCATGTTGTTAGCACTCTCATGCAGAGAGTGCTAAAATATCGGACTCGAGAATGGCAGATCTGACCGAACGGCAAAAGCTGACCCTTGCCCTGGTGATCCGGGACTATATCGAGACCGCTCAACCGGTTGGCTCAATGCACCTGGTTGAGCATTATGGTCTGGATGTAAGCTCGGCTACCCTGCGCAACGAAATGGTAACTCTTACCGACATGGGCTACCTGCGGCAACCGCATACCTCAGCCGGTCGGGTGCCTACTGAAGAAGGCTACCGCTATTTCGTGCGCCAGCTCATGGGGCACACCGAGCTGCCAGATCCAACCAAGCGCACGATCACACACCAGTTCTATCAAGCCGGCACAGACATCGACCATTGGATGCGCCTGGCGGCGTCTGTGCTGGCTCATCAATCCCAGGCGGCCTCGCTGGTGACCGCGCCGCATCCGGACCGTCCGGTGTTTAAGCATCTGGAGCTGATCAGCACGCATGGACGCCAGGTCTTGATGGTGTTAGTGCTTTCAGGCGGTGAAGTCAACCAGCAGATGCTTACCCTGGCCGAGCCGGTCTCGCAGGAGCAGCTCAGCCTGGTGGCGCAGACTTTAAATGAGTCCTGTTCTGGCTTGAGCAGCGATGGAATTGCAGCTTTGCCAACGGTGGGGGATGCCCTGGAACAGGATATCCGCAAACTGGTATTGGATGGCATGCGGCGCGCCAATCAGGTGCTTACCGGGGAGCTGTACCGCGATGGTCTCACTCAGGTGCTGGCGGAGCCGGAATTTGGCGAAATGGATGTCGCTCGGCGCGCCTTGCGCGTCCTGGAGGAGCGCCCGTTCCTGGAGGATCTGCTCAATCGCACGGTGCTTTCCAGTGAAATGGGTGGTGTGCAGGTGCTGATTGGCGGCGAGGGCACCTGGGAAGAGCTGCGTGAATGTTCCATGGTCTTGGCGCGCTACGGCTCGCCCGGCCTGGCGACCGGCACGTTAGGTGTTCTCGGTCCGATGCGCATGGCTTATGGACGCACGATTTCAACGGTGCGGTTTGTGGCTGGTTTGCTTAGCGACCTGGTGGAAGATGTACTGGCAGAAGAATAATTCCACCGTATGGTTGAGGAGCGCATAAGAGAGAGTGATGATGGACGATGCAAAGAATTCGGGTTCGATCGATTCAGCTGAGATGGCTGAGGATGAACCGGTAGAAGAGAATACGGGTGCTCCTGTAATGGAAGCCGAGCAGCTTGATGCGCTCGCCGAGCTGCAGAGCGAGCTGCTGGCGACGCAGTCGAGAGCAGACGAGTACCTGGAAGGCTGGCAGCGAGCCCGGGCTGATTTTGCCAATTACAAGAAGCGCGTGGAGCGCGACCAAGGCCAGACCTATCAGAATGCGGCAGCAAGTATCCTTAAGCGGTATCTGAGCATTGTCGATGACCTGGAGCGCGCCCTGAAGACCCATCCCCTGGATGGCGATGGCGCTGCCTGGGCAGAGGGGATCGAGCTGATTTATCGTAAGCTGCTTACGATCCTGGAGAGCGAAGGGATCCAGCCGATGGAGGCTGATGGGGTGCAATTCGACCCGAACCTGCATGAGGCGATCATGTCTGACGACAGCGAACAGCATGAAAGCGGACAGGTCATCGAAGTGCTGCAACAGGGATACTACCTCGGGGACAGGGTTTTACGACCGGCGATGGTGCGCGTCGCCCGTTAGAGCCACCCCAAATCGGTTAACAATCAATCAAATTGTTGGAGGAATTCATGGGAAAAATCATCGGAATTGACCTGGGCACGACCAATTCTGTGGTGGCAGTTATGGAGGGCGGCGAGCCGGTCGTCATCTCTTCCGCCGAAGGTGAGCGGCTGGTGCCTTCTGTGGTAGCAGTGAACAAAAACCACGAGCGCCTGATCGGGCGTGTGGCGCGCAATCAGGCGGTGGTTAACCCAGAGAACACGATCTTCTCTATCAAGCGTTTCATGGGTCGTAAATTTAAAGATCCTGAGGTGCAGCGCGCGCTTTCTCGCGCTCCGTACAAGGTCGCTGAAGCGCCGAATGGAGACGTGCGGGTCTTTCTGGATGGCAAGGAATACTCACCCCCGGAAATTTCGGCCATGATCCTGGGCAAGCTCAAGGCGGACGCCGAGGCTTACCTTGGAGAGACGGTCACCCAGGCTGTGATCACTGTGCCAGCCTACTTTAATGACGCACAACGCAACGCTACCAAGGACGCCGGCAAAATCGCCGGCCTCGAAGTGTTGCGCATCATTAACGAGCCAACCGCTTCTTCCCTGGCATACGGCCTGGATAAGAAAAAAGACGAGGTCATCGCGGTCTATGACCTGGGCGGCGGCACTTTCGATATTTCCATCCTGGATGTGGGCGATGGCGTGTTCCAGGTGCGCTCGACCAGCGGCGACACCTTCCTGGGCGGCGATGATTTCGATCTGCGGGTGATCGACTACCTGGCGAGCGAATTTCAACGCGATAATGGCATCGACCTGCGCAAAGATCGCCAGGCATTGCAGCGCCTCAAAGAGGCGGCTGAAAAAGCCAAGATCGAGCTTTCCAGCACGATGCAGTCTGAGATCAACCTGCCCTACATTACCGCTGACGCCACCGGCCCCAAGCACCTGGTGATGACCCTGACCCGCGCCAAGCTGGAACAGCTCACCCAGGACCTGGTCGAGCGCTCACTGGACCCGGTGAGGCAGGCGCTGAAAGACGCCAGCGCGCAGCCCTCGGAAATCAATGAAGTGGTTTTGGTGGGCGGCATGACCCGCATGCCTGCGGTGCAGGAAGCCGTACGGCGTCTGTTCAGTAAGGATCCACATAAAGGCGTTAACCCCGATGAGGTGGTAGCCATCGGCGCAGCCATCCAGGCAGGCGTTTTAGGCGGAGATGTGAAGGACATCCTCTTGCTGGATGTCACCCCGCTGACTTTGTCAGTCGAGACCCTGGGGGGTGTGGCTACGGCGCTCATCGAGCGCAACACTACCATACCCACGCGCAAGAGCCAGGTGTTCTCCACCGCCAGTGATAGCCAGTCCCAGGTCGAGATCCATGTTTTGCAGGGCGAGCGCCCCTTAGCGGCGGACAACAAATCGCTGGGCAAGTTCATCCTGGACGGCATCCCGCCGGCTCCGCGCGGCATTCCACAGATCGAAGTCACTTTTGACATCGACGCTAACGGAATCTTGAAGGTCACTGCCTTGGATAAGGCCACCAACCGAAGCCAGCACATCACGATTACCGCCTCCTCGGGGTTGAATGATGCTGAAATCGAGCGCATGCGCAAGGATGCCGAAGCCCATGCAGACGAAGATCGCCGCCGGAAGGAGTTGATCGAGGCGCGCAACAGTGCTGATAACACGGTTTACTCGGCCGAAAAGGTGCTGCGCGATCTGGGCGATAAGGTGCCCGCCGATGTGAAAAAGCAGGTCGAAGATCATGTCGCCAGGGTGCGCGAAGTGATGAACGGCAACGATCCGGATACCATTCGCCAGACGACCGAAAGCCTGAGCCAGGCGCTACAGCAGGTCGGCGCGGCTGCCTACCAACAAGCCGGTCCGGCAACGGGCGAGCCGGACAGTGGCGAGGGCAGTGGCCCCAGCCAGGGTCCGGGACCGGATGGCGGCGAGGACGTTGTTGAAGGCGAGTACCGCAATACATAATTAATCATAGCTTTGGTGTGCGCTCAATAATGACCTGGCGCACACCAAAGGATTTTCCTGGATGTCGCAACGCGATTATTACGAAATTCTGGGCGTGCCACGCAACGCTTCCGCTGACGAGCTGAAAGCAGCTTTTCGGCGGTTGGCGCGCCAGTATCACCCGGATGTCAATGATGCTTCGGACGCTGAGGAGCGCTTTAAAGAGCTCAACGAGGCCTATGCGATCCTTTCGGATCCAGACAAACGCGCCGCCTATGATCGTTTCGGTCATGCCGGCGTGCGCGGGCCAGGTGGAGCCGCGCCGGACTTCACGGTAGATTTCGGTGATTTCGCCGACATCTTTGGCGATCTGTTTGGTTTTGGTGGCTTCGGGCGGAGCTCTACACGCACACGCACCGCCCCGCGGCGCGGCGCCGACCTGCAGTATCGCCTGGAGCTGACTTT
>MGNS01000133.1:0-7048 GCA_001795165.1 Chloroflexi bacterium RBG_16_57_11 | reverse complement strand
GCGATGAGGTGTGCAGCACCTGTGGTGGGACCGGCGCCAAGCCTGGCACCACCCCGGTGCGCTGCTCTACGTGCAATGGATCCGGAGAGGTGCGCCAGGTGCGCCAGACCTTTATCGGCTCGATGGTGCAGGTGACCACCTGCCCGACCTGCAGGGGACAGGGTGAAACGATCGCCAGCCCGTGCAGCGATTGCCAGGGGCGCGGCCTGGCGCGCAAGACCCGCCGTAAAGTGGTCAACATCCCAGCGGGGGTCGATACCGGCACCCAGATCCGCCTGGCCGGGGAGGGCCAGCCGGGTGATAATGGCGGCCCCAAAGGAAATTTGTACATTTTGATCCAGGTTAAGCCGCATAAGTTCTTCCGGCGGCGCGAGTTTGATATTTTGCTCGACCTGAACATTAATATCGCCCAGGCTACTTTAGGGGCCGACGTAGATGTGCCCACCGTGGATGGCCCAGCCAACCTCAAGATCCCCATCGGGACACAACCGGGGCAGGTGTTGAACATGAAAGGCAAAGGCGTGCCGCGCTTGCGCAGCAACGGGCGAGGCGATCAGCTCGTCATTATCAATGTGGATATCCCTAAGCGGCTAAACAACGAGCAACGCCAGCTGTTCGAAAAGCTGGCTAAGAGCATGGGGAGCGAAGTGCGCCCGCAAGAGCGAGGCATCCTGGATTGGTTGAAGGAAACGCTGGGTGGATAACTCGTGAATCAGGAATTGCGGTGGCAAATAGCCCCGCAATTCATCTTTTAAGGATCGAACATGTCTGAGGTGAGCTGGCTGGAAGTATCTCTGACCGTGGACGGCGAGCTGGCCGAGCCGGTGGCGGAGGTACTGGCGCGATTCATGCCCGATGGCGTGGTCATTGAGAGCACCGCGGTCACCGCCAACCCGGACGACTCGGCAGGCCATGCGATCGGACCCTGGCGCGTGTTTGGCTATCTACCCATGGACGGGCAGCTCGAAGAGACGCGCCGCCAGCTCGAACAGGCGCTGTGGTATCTGGGGCGCATCCGCCCGCTGCCTGCAGCGCAGTTCAAGCCCATTATGCAGGCGAACTGGGCAGAGGCCTGGAAGCAGCATTACCAACCCATCATGGTTGGAGAGAGTTTGATGATTGTGCCGGCCTGGCTGGAACCGCCAGCAGGAGGGCGCATCCCCATCCGTATCGATCCCGGAATGGCCTTTGGCACGGGTACGCACCCGACGACGCAGCTGTGTTTACACGCCCTGGAGACGGCGGCCCCTCAGAGTGAGGGTAACTGGGATGCCATCGACCTGGGCTGTGGCACGGCAATCCTGGCGATCGCCGCGCTCAAGCTGGGTGCCCGGCACGCGCTGGGGGTGGACATCGACCCGGAGGCAATCCGGGCGGCGCGCGAAAACGCGGAGACGAACCGCGTGACCGCCAACCTGGAGCTGGAGGTAGGGTCTTTGCAAGAGATTCGTTCAGGCGCCTATACGATCCGGAACGCCTGCCTTGTTTTAGCGAATATCCTGGCCCCGGTATTGATCCGCCTGCTGGGAGAGGGCCTGGGCGATATCCTTGCGGATGGGGGTGTGCTGATTTTATCCGGCATCTTGCAGGAGCAGGCGGAGGATGTCCTGGCAGCCGCACAGACGCATGGCCTGCATCTGATGGCCCGCCAGCAGATTGGCGATTGGGTAGTCTTGAGCGTGGCCAAGGCTCAATAATAGCAGTAGACCGAGATTTCTTCTCCCAGGGGGTCTTTCAGATAGGCGCAGTCAGCGTCGTTTTCCCAGATAGGATACGGGTTGAAAAATGAGAAGCCACAGGTTGTTGGGCTATACAGGTTCGTGTAGATGCGACAGTGCTCACCTGGGCCGAGGACAAAACTGGGGAAGGTGAAAATATGGTTATCATCGTCGCTCAGGGTCCAGCCTTTGAGCTGAATTGGCTCGGTGCCGTCATTGAGCACCTCGACGAACTCGTCCGGCTCCTCCCAGGGGGTGCCGCGATAGATGATCAAGCCGATGACCATCGGGCCGGTGACCAGGGGCGTAGGAGTGGGTGAAGGCATCAGGATGCGAGTGGGGGTCGGTTCCGGGGCCCACAAACCACGTCGCGCCTGGGTGGCCTGCTCTTCCGCCTCCAGAAAATAGGTGTCGCAGCTTTGATCGGGCGGTGCGCTGGCGGCTACAGCGTATCCGCTGGCGACCAGCTCGTGGTTGACGAACTGTCCGGCGGAGATGACATAGCGCGGAAGCTGACCGTTGCTGTCCGCATCGGTGCGGTCTCTGATCAGCAGGACCGTCTTGCCGCCGACCAGCTCTTGATTCTTCTCGGTCATGCGCGTCCACAAAGAAGCATCCTCACCAAACTCCAACAGGTCGACGCCGATATAGCGCACCGGGACGGTTTCCCCATTCAGGTTGACTTCGATCGTGACGCCATCGATCACCTTGACCACCTGCGCCGAGACAGTCGGGGCGTTCCAGGGGACGCACCAGGCATCCTGGGCAAGCGAGGCAAAGGTTGGGCTGGGGGTGATGGTGGGTTCTGAAGTGGGAGCAGGTGCAGTCGTTACAATAAACGGCGTTTCGCTGGTCTGGAGGGTCCCGGTGAGAGCCGGTGTGGTCGTTAGATCTAAAAAAGGCGTGGAGGTGGTCTGGACGGTAATAGCTGGGCCAGTCGAAGTGGCCTCCACAGCGAGAGCCGTACCTGGCCCGGCGAGGCGCGGGCGCAGGATGCCGGCCGTGGCGATGATCAGGCAGGTAGCGAACAATACGGCAGTGACGAGAAAGATAAAAACGGCGAGAGCCAGGCGTTTTACATCGTCCAACCAGCTACTCCATAAACTGCCACTCGACCTGCGATGATTATACTCCAGCCGTGAATTAGATCGACACACGCCTCCGGCCGGGCTGTCTGGCGTCGCCCGCGGGATAAGCCCTGAATTATCGGGCGCCCGGTCTTTCCTCAGGCCGGGTACGCCGGGTTATCCTGCTTGCTTTCCAGCTATCGTCTCTTACGGACTGCGCATGACGAGCGGCAGGTGGATCATATTTATTGGATCTTGAGCTGCAAAAGCGCCGCTGCCTTCCGTCCCCGCCAGGGGAGTGAATGGCCTCACCGGGCTGATCGCCAGGGAGGCAATCGAGAGGTTGGGCAAGCCATCGTTGAAAGAGTTCCAGACAGCGCCGCCGCTGGTGGATATGAACACGCCGTTATCTGTCCCTGCATACAGGATCGTCGCCGCCTTAGGGTGAATGGCCAGTGCAAAAACGACGTTGGCGAGCAGGCCGGTGTCGGAGGCGCTCCAATTCCCACCGCCGTTCGTGCTTTTGAACAGGCCGCCATCCGCTGTGCCGGCATACAGAGTTTCCGGCGCCGGTGGGGCGATCGCCAGGGCGGAAATCCAGGCATTGGTCAGTCCATTGTCCACCGGAGCCCAGTTCCCACCCCCATTTGTGCTTTTGAATACACCGGTGTATGTTCCTGCGTAGAGCGTGGCCGGCGTTGCCGGGTTGACTGCCAGGGCGTACACATAATGATTGGCCAGGCTGGTGTTGAATGGGCTCCAATTCCCGCCGGCGTTTGTGCTTTTGAACACGCCGCCGCCATAGGTACCTGCGTAGAGCGTGGCGGGCACGTTCGGGTCGATAGCGAGGGATAATATCGAGGTATTGGTCAAGTTGGTATTGACCGCTCCCCAAATTCCGCCGCCGTTCGTGCTTTTGAACACACCACCGCCAAATGTCCCGACATACAGGGTTTCCGGCGTCAGCGGGTCAATCACCAGAGCGTAAATGTCGAGATTTGTCAGACCGGTATTGGCCGCGCTCCAGCTCCCGCCGCCATCGATGCTTTTGAATACGCCACTACCCCATGCCCCTGCATAGAATGTGCTCGGCGTTTCTGGGTCGATCGCTAGGGCGAAAATAAAAGTGGCCGTCAGACCGGTGTTAACCGGGTTCCAACCTGCGCCGCCATTCGTACTCTTGAACACCCCACCGCCATCTGTTCCTGCGTAAAGGGTAGTCGGCGTGATCGGGTCGATGATCAGGGTGTAAGTGTAGGGAAAGTTTAAGCCGGTGTTGACTGCGACCCAGTCCCCACCGCTATTGATGCTTTTGAACACACCGTAATCCGTCCCAGCATACAGGGTAGTGGTTGTCACTCGGTCGATCGCCAGGGCATATACGATGGTGCCGAGCAGGCCGGCCTCGGCCGGGCTCCAGTTCGTGCCGCTGTTGGTGCTTTTGAATATGCGGCCGTCGGATGTGCCCGCATAGAGGGTGGTCGTGGTTACCGGGTTGATAGCCAGGGCGGATATCCAGGGGACGGTCAGGCCATCGTTGGCCGGGCTCCAGTTCGTGCCGCCGTTGGTACTTTTAAACAGGCCGCCATTTGTTCCTGCATACAGGGTATCGGGAGTCGTCGGGTTGATCGCCAGGGCATTCACTTCTAAATTGGTCAGGCCGGTAATGACCGGGCTCCAATTCCCGCCGCTATTCGTGCTTTTGAACACTCCGCCGCCGAATGTGCCCGCATAGAGCGCCGTTGGACCGGTCACTAAAGCGAGCACATCGGTATCGGTCAGGCCGGTGTTGGCCGGACCCCAAACCCCGCCGCCGTTGGTGCTTTTGAACACACCACCGGTAGATGTGCCGGCATACAGGGTGGATGGCGTTAATGGATCGATCGCCAGGGTGGTGATATCGGTCTCGGTCAGGCCGGTGTTGACCGGGCTCCAGTTCCCGCCGCCGTCCGTGCTTTTGTAGATGCCGTACCATGTCCCGGCGTAAAGGGTGGCCGGCGTGATGGGGTCGATTGCCAGGGTAATGATGCTCCCGCCTTCTGGCCCGTTGCCTGTCCAGGCACTGATCTCAGCGGAAACGCCCGCCGGCTGGCCAGAGACCAGCATCACCAGAAGTCCTACCAGGATGGATGTTTTTAGTGTCTTTGATAACCAGGTTCGCATGCTTTTTGTGAGGACATAAGGATGTATCGTGGCACACCTCCCTGAAAACTTTTAAAAAAACTTATAAATAACTATACAGTTATTTTCGAATCAAGTCAATAGTGTCAATGTCCTTGTTTGGTGCGGGCTGGCAAGATTATCTCGATGATGGTTCATCAAAGGTTAACCCTCCCAACCGGAGGGGCCCTTAGATTGGGTGGTAAAATTGAGCTGTTATGTCCGCAAACCCACACAGATACACCAATTCACAGCTGGCTGATATCTTCACGCGCATCGCCGACCTGTTGGAGATTAAGGGAGAGGTGATCTACAAAATCCTGGCTTACCGCAAGGCCGCGGATAGCCTGAACAGCCTGGATCGGGATGTGAACGATGTCTACCGTGAGGGGAACCTCACCGAAATCCCAGGTGTGGGCAAGGCGATTGCAGAGAAGATCGACGAGCTGCTCAGCACCGGCAGGCTGGAATTCTTGGAAAAGCTGGAGGCCGAGGTGCCGCCGGGACTGGTGGAGGTCTTGCAGGTGCCTGACCTGGGCCCGAAGAAAGCAGCGCTATTCTGGAAGCAATTGGGCATAACCAACCTGGCAGAGCTGGAAGCGGCGGGACGGGCAGGCAAGCTGCGCTCGTTGCCGGGGATGGGTGAAAAATCGGAGGCGCGCATCCTGGCAGGCATCGAGGCGCTGAGCCGGCGCTCGGACCGCACCCCGTTGGGTAAGGCCTGGCCTTTTGCCCAGTCGCTGCTGGATTTGCTGCGCGGCGTTCCCGGCGTAAAGGCGGTGGAAGTGGCCGGCAGCCTGCGCCGGATGCGCGCGACCGTGGGAGATATCGATCTTCTGGCTGCCGCCAGTGACTCGAAGGCTGTGATGCAGGCGTTTGTCGGCCATCCGGACGTGATCCGCGTATCCGGCCAGGGCGAGACCAAGGCCAGCGTCGAGTTCAGCCACAACCTGCGCGCCCAGCTTTGGGTCCACCCGCCGGAGCGTTTTGGGACGGCGTTGCAGTACGCCACCGGCTCGAAGGACCATAACGTACGGCTGCGTGAGCTGGCCTTGAAGCGTGGGCTTTCGCTCTCTGACCAGGCCTTTCTGAAGACCGACGGTAGCGAGCTGTTATGCGCCAGCGAGGAACAAGTATACGCCACGCTGGGCCTGCCATGGATCCCACCGGAGCTGCGGGAAGATCGCGGCGAAGTCCAGGCCGCGCTGGCAGGTGAGCTGCCTGAATTGATCACCCGGGGGGATATCAACGCCGAGCTGCACTCGCACTCCACCTGGAGCGATGGTACGTTATCCATCCGCCAGATGGCGGAAGCCGCCCGTGCGCGCGGTTTAAAAGTTCTGGCAATCACAGATCACTCCGCCAGCCTGGGTGTGGCCGGTGGGCTATCGGTAGATGAAATCAAGGCGCAGCGCAAAGAGATCGACGCAGTGCAGGCCGAGCTGGCCGATACGATCCGCCTGCTGCAAGGCTGCGAAGTGGAAATCCGGGCCGACGGCTCGCTGGATTTTCCTGACCAGGCTTTGTCGGAGCTGGATCTGGTCATTGCGGCGCTGCACGTCAGCCTGCGACAGCCCCGTTCCCAGGTCACCGAGCGAATGATAAAAGCAATCCGCAATCCGCATGTGGATATTATCGCTCATCCGACCGGACGATTGATCCCCAACCGGGAAGGGGCCGACCTGGATATGGAGGCAGTTTTGGGGGCCGCCATGGAGCACGGAGTGGCGCTGGAAATTAATGCCCATCCATCGCGCCTGGATCTGGAAGATATTTATGCCCGCCGGGCATGGCAGATGGGCATCCGGTTGTGCGTGAACACCGATGCGCACAGCGCCAGCGACCTGGACATGTTGCCCTTTGGCGTGGCAACGGCTCGCCGTGGCTGGGTTCAGGCCAGGGATATGCTCAATACGTGGCAGCCCGAAATACTTTTAGAATGGCTGCGGGCGCGCGGATGAGGATTTAATCGTAAAAAATAGGAAAATGGATCGTACATTCCAACTTTCAAACTCAAACCTGGCAAGTCGCCGTCAGATAAAAAACCGGTCATTGCTTATCACCCGCTGTCTGGTAGCTGTATGGATCGTGTTTATGATGTTC
>MGNS01000132.1:26230-26644 GCA_001795165.1 Chloroflexi bacterium RBG_16_57_11 | reverse complement strand
AGCGGTCCGGTGGGGTCGTTAAAGGTGCCGGCGGTGGCGCCCTCATGGCCAATAGCGACGACCATCTTGACCCCCTTGGATCTCAGGCTGGCGACCTCGGCGTTAACCGACGGCACGATATCCTCGACGACGAAGGGATCAAGATTGCCGGGGAAGATTAGGGAGGTCAAATCCTCATTCGAAAAGCCGACTATCGCCATCTTGAAGCCTTCGAAGTTCCACACTTCAGAAGGTTTCCATTCGGCTGGGGTCTTTCCGGTTGCCGGATCAATCACGTTGGCGGAGATATATGGGAAAGTCGCCAGAGGAATTAGCTCGGTGCGCAGATAGGTCTGGCCGTGGTCAAAGTTGTGGTTGCCCAGGCCGTCGGAGGTGAAGCCCATCATGTTCATGATCTCGACGGTCGGCTTGTCG
>MGNS01000132.1:21461-26160 GCA_001795165.1 Chloroflexi bacterium RBG_16_57_11 | reverse complement strand
CTCAGCCCGGTAAGTGTCGAACCACGGCTTGAGAAAGGCCGAACCGCCGATGGCAAAAGTTGGACCGAGCGTGTCTGCGGCTTCGGAAAGCGGCACGAGCTGGCCATGATAGTCACTGATTTGTAGGATGGTCAGCTCTTTGTACTTGCCTTGACCTGTGGTCAGGTTGTACAGGATCTTGCCACGCGCGTTCTGCGGGCCGGGGATACCCATCAGGAAAGCCAGGGTGGGGGCCAGGTCGACCGCGCGCACGCCGGATACCGAGCCTTGCTTGCGGATGCCAGGGCCGGCGGCGACGAAGGTGGCGTGCATGTTGACATTATTGGCCAGGTCGACCAGGTCGGGCAGGTAACCATGCTGCCCAAAGAACTGCGAGAATGCGATGGTCTGGCCGGGAGTAGCGGCGTCAAATTGGTAAGGTGGCTCGAGCACCACGACCACGTCGCCGCTGCGGTTGGGGTGGAGAGAGTCGCTGCCATCCACATTGCGTAGCTCTTCCTTAAGCATGATCCGGCTTACCACCTTTCCGCCTGGGTTGGCCGGGTCGCTCAGGTTCTGGAAGGCTGCGACCACAGCGGCCCGCACCTGGGAGTAGGTCGTACCGGCAGGCAGCGTGGTGTTGACGTAGATCTGGGCAGTGGCGCCAGCCCAGCAGGCCTTGGCCAGGTTGATCGCGCCGGCGCCGGTGCCGGCACGGCAATTGCTGATTTGCTCGGTTGGAGTTGCGCCTCCAGTGTTCTGCAAGCCAGAGTCGAAGAGCACCCTGGGGGCGTTGACCGCAAGCCACTGGACGGCGAATCCATGATCAGAAGAGGCAAAGACGGTGGCATCGCTCCCCATCAGTTCGCGACCCAGGGCCAGGGTTTCATCCGCCTCGGCGTAGGCCTCAAGGATAAAACCTTCATAGCGAGACAGCTTATTGGGGTCGAAATAGGGATTGGGAACACCGTTGACCGAAGTGGGACCGGTGAGCGCCAGGAACTGGTGCGAAAACTCGTCGGTGACCGGGTTGCCCAAGAAGAGCAGATCGGTGTCCGGCTGGACAACCGTGAGGATATATTGCAACGCCGGGAAGTGGAAATCTGCCCACTTAAGCCCCTGCTCGACGTAAGTCTCTTCGTCGACGATGCCGGCTTCCAGGGGGGCGAAATCGGCGGCAGTGCTTGTGGGGAACATATCCACCAGGGTGCTCTCGAAGTTCGGGTCGCAGGCGCAGGTAGCGATTGCGCGGGAGACCGAAGTGAAGTAGAGCTTGAACGTGCTCAGATCGCCGGCCAGGGAGACCAGCTTGACGTAGAAGCCGGCGGTCTGCCCGGCGCGGTCGCCGATCAGCCCATCCGCGCCGACCAGCCGGATGTCAGCCCAATCCCCTGCGGCCAGGTTAGCCGCCGCAAGCGAGGCGTCTTTGGCGACGCCGGACCGAACCAACAGGAGACGGTCGTAAGCCGTAGCGCCATCGACGATACTGTCATAGATATAGACGTCGTAAACGCGCGTCGGGTTCTGGGCAGCGAAGGTGGTGGCGACGGTGAGTTGTGCCTGTTGGGGTGGTGCAGCCGGGTCGCTGGCAGGTGTGTTGGACCAGCCTGCGGCAGCGGCGAAGGCAGCCACCTGGTAGGAGATTCCAAAGGCGGCCGCGCCGGCCTGTTCGGTGGCATTCAGCGGGTAAGTCAGCACGCCACGGGTGGAGAAGAAGTTACGGAAATCGATCACCGGGCCATTAAGTCCATGAGTGCGCGCGCCGACCCATTCGACGGAGGCGACCTTCTTCCCGGCTCGCTCAGCGGCCTGGTGAAGTGTATCGGCCTGCAGGATCGATGCGCCCAAGGTTGTCCTGTTATTAAAATTGCTTTCACCGGTACGGAAGAAGGTGTTGTTCGTAGAGCCATGCTCGCCAGGGTAGGTGCCGGTGGTCAGGGTGTACCACCCAACGCCAGTGTTTGGCGGAAAGGCCTGGATCATCCCGTTGTTGCCGCGCACGCCATTTGCCATCAGGTCAGCATAGGTCGGCATGTCGCCCTGAGCGGCGAACTTCTCCATAAGATCAGGTCGCATGCCATCGGCAGCAAAGAAAATGGCCTTGGAAGCCAGGTGGGTGGGTTGCGAGGCCGTGCCGGCTGCGTTAGCAGCGGGGGCTGTAAACATTCCAGCAATCAAAACAATTACAATCAAGAGGGAAAACACGTTCTTTTTCACAGCCATACTCCTTGAGTTGGAACGGGTCTGGATGTCACTTGCGATGATGGATAATGGATGAGTGAGTGGTCAGGTTC
Source organism: Chloroflexi bacterium RBG_16_57_11 (assembly GCA_001795165.1). GTDB lineage: Bacteria > Chloroflexota > Anaerolineae > Anaerolineales > UBA4823 > RBG-16-57-11. The sequence continues at coordinate 23,887 of MGNS01000132.1, read as the reverse complement.
AACCGGGCGGTGAACCGTCATGGTTGGTGGAGGTTGGTCTTTTTTTTCCCGATGACCATCCTTTCTCAGGCGAAGAACCAGGCGGTGATCCTAATGCCATTGCACCGGACCATTGGTCAAGCCAGAGTGGCACAGTGAATTGGTGCGAGGTTCTTATTTTATCCTTTTTATGTCTAAATGGGGTGAATTTCCTAGGTTACAATGTTTAATGTTTGCTTAAAGCCAGCTCTTTTTAGTGGGAAGAGAGTACTGTCCCCGAAATGTGTATTTACTAATTTATTGACGCAAAGCGGGATATCCAGTAAACTCTGGGTTTAATAATTTTCAAGGAAATCGAGCATGGGTAGCGAAACGAGCGCAGGTCCACCTGGGGCACCTTCCACCGAGCCCGGTCGTATTACACGCCAGATGTCGCCTGCCGACCGGGGCAGGGTCTGGAAATGGCTGCCGGGGCTGTATGAGTTACGCCATTACCGTCGTTCCTGGCTGCGCAACGACCTGACCGCCGGGTTGGTGCTGACGGCGGTGCTGGTGCCGGTGGGCATGGGCTATGCCGAGGCGGCCGGGTTGCCGGCAATTTACGGACTTTACGCCACCATCGTCCCTTTGATTGTCTATGCTGTCTTCGGTCCCAGCCGCATCCTGGTGCTGGGGCCGGATTCGTCCCTGGCGGCGATCATCTTCGCGGTAATTGTGCCGCTGGCGGCGGGCGACCCCGAACGAACGGTGGCACTGGCGGGAATGTTGGCAATCTTCACGGGGGTGTTGTGCATCCTGGCCGGCGTGGCGCGCCTGGGGTTCATCACCGAGCTGCTCTCCAAGCCAATCCGATACGGTTATATGAATGGCATTGCCTTGATCGTATTGATCGGCCAGCTACCCAAGCTGTTTGGCTTTTCTGTTGAAGGGAATGGATTGCTGGTGGAAGCGGCGGCTTTCATCCAGGGTGTGCTGACTGGGATGACTAACCCGGCGACCCTGATAATAGGCGTCGCTACCCTGCTCTTCATTTTGGCTACCCGGCGCTTCACGCGCTTCCCAGGCGTGTTGGTGGCGGTAGTGGGTGCGACGGTAGTGACAGGTGCCTTAGATCTGGCTGGCCGGGCAGGTGTGTCCGTACTGGGTGTACTTCCCCAGGGGCTACCGTCTTTCACCATCCCCTGGATTCAGCTACAAGATATCGGACCGCTCCTGGTTGGAGCGATAACGATCGCGGTGGTCTCGTTTGCAGATACCAGCGTGCTTTCACGCAGTCTGGCTGCCAGGAGTGGAACGTACGTGGATCCGAACCAGGAGATGATCGGTCTGGGAGCAGCCAATATGGCGACCGGCTTCTTCCAGGGTTTCTCGATCAGCAGTAGCAGCTCGCGCACTCCCGTGGCCGAGTCAGCTGGATCAAAGTCGCAATTAACGGGGGTCACCGGCGCGCTCGCTATCGCCCTGCTACTGGTGTTTGTGCCCGGTTTGCTTAAAAATCTTCCGGATTCTGCACTGGCTGCGGTTGTGATCACCTCGGCAATCGGTCTGTTTGAGATTGCAGACCTACGGCGGATTTACCGCATTCAGCAGTGGGAGTTCTGGCTATCAATGGCCTGCTTCCTGGGGGTGGCTATCCTTGGACCCATCCCGGGGATCTTGTTAGCCATCATCATCGCCTTGCTTGAGTTTGTCTGGGATGGTTGGCGGCCGCATTATGCCGTGCTGGGGCGGGCAGAAGGGGTGAAGGGTTACCACGATATCACCCGCTACCCGGATGCCCGGCTTATCCCGGGGCTGGTGCTGTTCCGCGGGGACGCGCCTTTGTTCTTCGCCAACGCCGAGCAATTCCACGAGCGCGTGCATCTCGCCATCAATGCTTCCCCTTCACCGGTGCGCTGGTTCGTCGTGGCTGCCGAGCCGATCACTAGCGTCGATGTCACCGCGGCGGACATGTTGACCGAGTTGGATGACGAGTTGGGCCAGGCGCGGATCGAGCTGGTTTTCGCCGAGATGAAAGACCCGGTGAAGGATAAGCTCAGGCGCTTCGGCTTGTTCGAGCGCTTTGGCGATAGTCATTTTTTCCCCACCATTGGCCAGGTTGTGAATGTCTATGTTGAGACGAGCGGGGTCGAGTGGGTGGATTGGGAAGAAAGAGAGAAAAGCGCTTGACTCTGCCATTTCAATTTGCTACAATCAATCCAGAGCCGAACTTGCACCCCGGTTGAGCTATAAGCTTCACTGGGAAGCCCGTCGTGCGTTGGGACTGTATACCGGTCAACCCGCCTGGCCTGATCCCGATCAACGAGATTAACCTGAACCGGAATGCCCCGGCCATCGCCACCAACTAGCAGGATTGCTACATGGTGGTCTGGGAGCACGAGTATAGCAGCATAGACACCGACATCTATGCCCGGGGATACGATGCAATTGGCAACCCCCTGGGCAGC
>MGNS01000132.1:19414-21392 GCA_001795165.1 Chloroflexi bacterium RBG_16_57_11 | reverse complement strand
GATCGGGCGGATATCAAAAATTTACGCGACAATGCGATGAATTGCATCGGATGCGATCCTCGAATCCAATTTGTGCACGAAGACGATGTCGCGTCGGCTTTTTCCCAGGCAATACTCACCGAGATGCCCGGGGTATATAACGTTGTCCCGGACGATTATATCCGGTTGAGCGCGTTGAACCGCCTGATCGGCGTGAAATTTGCCCCGAGGTTGCCCGTGTGGCTGGCGCGCATGGTAACGCTTATCCAGTGGCGGTACCTCGGCTCAACCGTCCATCCGTCATGGGTGGATAGTATGCTGGTGGACGCTACCTTAAGCAATGCCAGGCTGAAGTCCACAGGTTGGTTGCCTCAGTACACCAGTGAAGCCGCCGTCCGGTCCGCGGGGTGAGCAGGAGGGTATACGAGCTAAGGTCAAGAATCGTATCCCTATAGATTCCACGGTGTTTTGGTTTATGAGCACAGGATAATCGACCAAAGGAGACAATCTCATGAAACTCAGTAACCTTTTGATCTTTAATACGATCGTAGCACTACCGTTCGGGCTCGGCTTTTTACTTGCCCCCGGGGCAATGGCGAATCTGTATGATGTTTCGACAGATCCAGCGGCGAACCTGATCGCCCAATTCTTCGGGGTGAGCCTGATCGCGATCGGCCTGCTGACCTGGTTTGCCAGGAACGTCGCCGATTCCAAGGCGCAGAAGGCAATCATCCAGGCGTTGTTGATCGCCGATGTGCTCGGCCTGATCGTTGCGGTCATGGGGATGGTTTCCGGGGTGTTAAATACCCTGGGCTGGTTGACGGTTGTGCTCTACCTGTTGTTGGTGCTGGGCTATGGGTATTTCTTGTTCATGAAGCCGGGAAAATCCTAAGTAACACCGATCGCAAAACCGTTTAGTGTCTAATTTATGTCAATTCGGCAGCAAATCGCCTCTTAAATCGATCTGCTGCTAGGTTTTCTATGGAGAAGGTTTTATACAAGAGGACTCGATGACCGAAAAACGAATAGCTCCCTACGGTTCCTGGAAGTCGCCAATCACATCCGATTTGGTGGTAAAGGAGAATGTCGTTCAGCTGCAACTGGCATTGGATGGCGACGACGTTTATTGGCTCGAGCTTCGACCGCAGGAGAAAGGGCGTTCAGTGATTGTGAGGCGGGCAGCGGATGGAACCGCTACAGACATAAACCCGGCTCCCTTCAATGCAAGCACGCGCGTCCATGAATATGGAGGCGCCAGCTTTATGGTCGATGACGGCGTGGTGTACTTCTCCAACCATGCTGATCAGCGGCTGTACCGGCATCGGCCGGGTGAAGCGCCCGAGCCGCTCACTCCTGAAAAAGCGTGGCGCTTTGCCGACGCAGTGATGGATCGTAAACGCCAGCGTCTGGTGTGCGTGCGGGAGGATCATACCGATTCGCCCAAGGAGGCCAGCAACACGATTGTGGCCGTGTCGTTAAACACGGGTGAAGCCATGGTGTTGATCGCTGGGAACGATTTCTACTCTTCGCCTCGGCTTAGCCCGGATGGGAACCACCTGGCATGGCTGACCTGGAACCACCCGAACATGCCGTGGGACGGCTGCGAGCTGTGGGTTTCCGATTTTGATGAAGCGGGCCAAATTGTTACTCCCCACAAGGTGGCCGGCAGCGTCGATGAGTCCATCTTTCAACCGGAGTGGTCGCCGGAGGGTGTTTTGTATTTTGTTTCCGATCGAACAGGCTGGTGGAACCTGTATCGCTGGCGCGGTGGAAACGTCGAAGCGCTGTACCCGATGGAGGCGGAATTCGGCGGGCCGCTATGGTTGTTCGGGGTTTCGATTTATGGATTTGTGGATGGGCAGATTGTGTGCAGGTACGTAAAGGATGGCCAAGCTTATCTGGGCTTGCTGAACAAGGCTACTCTGGAGCTAGAGCCGGTTGCCCTGCCATACACCTTTTACTATCGCGTAAAGGCAAAGGATGGACGCGCGATCCTGAT
>MGNS01000132.1:18373-19389 GCA_001795165.1 Chloroflexi bacterium RBG_16_57_11 | reverse complement strand
TCGGTGGTTGCCCTGGACCTGGCTACGCGTAAACTGGAGGTCTTAAGCCACCCGAGCAGCCTAGTGATTGATCCGGGCTATGTCTCGATCCCCCAGGCGATCGAATTTCCGACGGCGAACGGGCTGACAGCCCACGCGTTCTTTTACCCGCCAAAAAACCTTGACTTCTCGGGACCTGTGAATGAACGACCTCCATTGATTTTAATCAGCCATGGAGGGCCGACCAGCGTTGCACTGTTGTTGTTAGATCTCGGGCTGCAATATTGGACCAGCCGGGGCTTTGCGGTGGTGGATGTGAATTACGGCGGCAGCACAGGTTATGGACGTGCCTATCGCGAGCGGCTGGACGGGCAGTGGGGGATCGTGGACATGGACGACTGCACCAACGCAGCCCTATACCTGGTGGAGCAGGGGCTGGTGGATGGCGACCGCCTGGCAGTCCGAGGAGCGAGCGCGGGCGGCTACACCACACTGTGTTGCCTGACGTTCAAGGATGTTTTCAAAGCCGGCGCCAGTCATTATGGGATCAGCGACCTGGAGGTGTTTGCCGTCGATACGCATAAATTCGAGTCGCACTATCTCGAAAGACTGGTCGGGCCGTACCCGGGCAGGAAAGACATCTATCTCGAGCGCTCGCCGATTCATCACATCGAAAAACTATCGTGCGGTTTGATCCTGTTCCAAGGGCTGGAGGACAAAATCGTGCTGCCTAACCAGGCCGAGATGATGTTCGAAGCTATGCGAGCCAAAGGGCTGCCGGTGGCATACCTGGCCTTCGAGGGCGAGCAGCACGGTTTTCGCCAGGCAGCGACCGTTAGACGGGCGCTGGAAGCCGAGCTGTACTTCTATTCGAAGGTGTTCGGGTTCGAGCTGAGGGAGGCGATCGAGCCGGTGGAGATCGAGAATTTATAACGGCAAGGTGGAAAAATACGGTACACGGATCACACGGATTTCACGGAGATACACGGAAGGGTTGGGATGGGATCGAGGGGGAGGCGGTTTGGACCGGGTAAGGC
>MGNS01000132.1:7606-18330 GCA_001795165.1 Chloroflexi bacterium RBG_16_57_11 | reverse complement strand
TGAAATTGAATACGGTACACGGATCATATGGATTTCACGGAGATACCCGAGATGTGATGATGTGGTAATGAGAGGGGGAGGTCAGGATAGGCCGATAATTAACAAGGATGGACAGGATATTTTGGGTTCGAGCCGGGATTGGCTATTGATTATTGGATTTAATTATGCAATAATGGTGTTATCGTGTTGTCGATTTATTTGGTCAGTTAGATTTAACGGTGGGGTAAGCAGATCAATTTGACCTTAGTCTGACGTCGCTAAATCATCCAGATCCTGCTCTAAAGCCAACTTCATTATCGAGATCTGCGTATTGAATCGCGACCGCGTAGAACTCTTAACGTGGAGGACTTCGGATCGCGGACAATGCTTGACCTCGCCCAGCGATAATGGGGCTGCGCGAGGGGCGAAAGGGTACCGCGATAACCACCACCATCCAGATTAGGAAAAAGGAGCATTAACATGAAAACGCTTGCCTACCTGATGATCCTGTGTACGCTGTGCGCGGTGTTTCTGAGCGGGTGCGCCAAGGTAATCCCGGAACCGACCGACGAGGCTATCAACCCAGGGGATAAAATCGGCGATTTCATAATCATAACCGGAGATGATTCCGTCTTTGCCAACAGCGAAGATCTTCCGTGCAGAAAACAAGGGGAGGAGGAAAGGTATGTTTGCGAGAGCTTGATCGGCAAAGCCATTAATGTCTCGATGGGGGTCTATGACGACCAATACACCGGCAAGCTGGATGAATTATGGTCTAAGCATACCTACGAGATGACCATCAATAACCTCCCGGTCGATCTTCAGGCTTTTGGCTCGATCGATCGCCAACACCCCACAGTGGGCATGATGCGCCATTGGAATGTGGTGATTGGGGCGGAAAAACCCGGCGAGCTCATCGTTCATTCCAAGGGCATCGTTGATGGTGATCCATTCGAGGACACCACAACCTACGTATTTGTTACCCCGTAAACACATCACGATCACTGAATTTCCGGAGGGCTTCTTCATATAAATACCTCTTGATGGATTGCCCGGTCGGTGCATAAGGAAAGCATTGCTTGCCAAAGTGGCTGGCATACAATATACTGTCGATGTATACCAGTGATGAACCGGATGGAGGCGTGACGGATGGCGAGCAGCAAGGATCGGGGCACAAAGACGAGCGCGTTTGGGTCGGCGGGCAGGTTCAGCCATGACGCCACTTCGTTTTATTCGAGCAAGCTGTACCAGGGGCAGCCGGAAGGGCAGGCGATCGAGCAGGGTGAGAATCCAATCCCTGAAGGGTTAGTGGACCGCATCTTTTGCTCTTCGGCGGAGAGCATGGGGGAGCTGCCCGATAACAGCGTGCACTTAATGGTGACTTCGCCGCCGTACAACGTGGGCAAGGAATACGATGAAGACCTGACGCTGGAGGTGTATCTGTCCCGCTTGAAGCGTGTCTGGGCGGAGGTGTACCGTCTTCTGGTACCGGGCGGTCGGGCGTGCATCAACGTGGCCAACCTGGGGAGAAAGCCATATATCCCACTGCACGCGTTTATCGTCCAGCAGATGGTCGAGCTGGGTTTCTTGATGCGCGGCGAGGTGATCTGGGATAAGGGGGCCAGCGCGGCGACCTCGACAGCCTGGGGGAGCTGGCGGTCGGCGAGCAACCCGACCTTGCGTGATGTTCACGAGTACATCCTGGTTTTCTCAAAAGGCTCGTTCCGCCGGATGAACCTGCACAAGCGGGTGAACACAATCACGAAGGAGGAGTTCCTGGAGTATACCCGCAGCGTGTGGACCTTCGGGGCGGAGTCAGCCCGCAAGGTGGGGCACCCGGCGCCGTTCCCAATGGAGCTGCCGTACCGCCTGATCCAGCTTTACACCTATGCCGGGGAGGTGGTGCTGGACCCGTTCATGGGAAGTGGGCAGACAGCAATTGCGGCTCTGAAGGCCGGGCGGCATTACGTGGGCTTTGAGATCGATACTGCTTACGTCAAGCTGGCGGAGGGGCGCGTGAGGGAGTTTGCCCTATCGATGCTGAAGTCGGAGTGAAGGCAAGGCAAGTCAGGATTGGGGATTTAGGGAATTAGGGTTCGGGTGGGTTTGAAAAAACCCACCCGACCAAAGTTAGTGCATTTTTCCGGTGTAGTAATCTGTAATGCCTCCTTCGAAGGGAATGCCGACCAGTTTTCCCGTGCCGGCCAGGTGGACATAGTCTCCCGTCCCGCGGAGCACATTCCAGTTGGCAAAGCCGCGCTCATCGAGCTTGACTTCAAGCTTCACCTGGAAGGTTCCACTGCCATCATCGCAGGTGAATTCCTTATGAACCAGCAAGTTCAGCCTGCGGTTGCTTTGCCCCCCCGATCCAAGAGCCGACAGATCAACCGTGGTTCCAGTCGGGCAAAGCACCCCTGCGTCAACTGCCGGGCCGTTGGCGATGAAAGTTCCCAGAATTGGCTCATTTGGATCTTCCGGGATGTAGGTTGCTGCTACAATCTCCACCCTCAAAGGGCGACCTCTGGCTTCCGTGGGCGCCACGTATAAGGCCAATAGCGAGAGCGCCATCAATACTGCCATCACGATTCGCATTTTCATGCCAGACCTCCTTGTGGCCAAAGCGAAATAGATGCGCGCTTAGAAATAACTTTGGGGTGATGAAATTCGATGAACTAACTCCTTTCTGCGATATTCAGCCGCACCTCACATGTTTGGAGCCAATCTGACGTAAGGCGCTACCGCGCCCAAACGGCGCCCGATGGATCGGTCATTGTCCCGGCAGCAGGGTCGTAATGAAGCTCGAGACCGTATGTGCCCAGGAAACCCTTCAATGGGCCTGACTGACACCAGACGTCGATCTCGCCGGTGAGAGTCAGGCCATCGATCGAGCCCCAGCCTTTCAGGCGTGCGGAAACCAGCGCTGGAGCGCCTTCCGGGGTGCAGACGCTGGCGCCTTTATCGAAGCCGGTCACCGGATGGCGGTGGCTGCCGCCGCCGATGGCAAGCCATTGCTGGCTGCCATCGTATGGGTCGAGGCTGTACCATTTTCCGATGAATGGGTTTGGGGCGGCCAGCGCTTGGGTGGTCATAAGGAACGCCAGAGCCATGGCGATAATGGCCCACAGCATTTGTTTAATTCTTCGTTTCATGTTCAGGCTCCTCATATTTTATTATAGAACGGGGTTTAGGGTTGACCGGTGTCTCAACGGCTCACAGGGCAGGCATTCAGATCGGTTGTCCGCCTCACATTATTGAGGTAATGACGACAATCACCCCCTGCCAATGACCAGAGGACACTCGTCTCTACATCTATAGTATTGCAAAAAAGTAATCGAAAGTCAAATTAATTCACCTCAAAAAAAGGGATATGGAAGTAGGAATTAAGATCTATCATTCAAAGGTGCAGGCGAATTATCGACCTCTTATTGCCGTAGGTATCGAGTTGTATCCCATTCGATCCTCTGTTTTAATTGGGGAAAACCTGCGGATGCGATCATCTGATGGATACGATATAATCGATCTTAGAGCAATAATTCATGCATATCCTTAATAGTATGAATATTCGGAGGAATTCTCATCCGGATGCCTGCGGGATATGCTACTGTCGGTTGCCGGGACAGGTTGTCTTGGCTTGTGGCCAGGCAGACTGAAAAGCCTCTGCGCGATGGGTGATGAGGGTGGTAGGTGTACGAGGAGTGAGGTTGCTATGAGGAAGCAAACCTGGTTGTTGATCCTGATTATTGTGGCAGGGTTAGCCATGCTGGGGTGGGTGGTCACGCACCTGGAGCAGCCGATGAGCGGGGCGACGTATATCGGGCTGGCGTTAGGGTGCCGGCTTGAAGTGTATGATACCCGGGTCGTGCCAGAGACGACGGTGAGGCTGGCGTGTCCGGGGCAGGCAATTATAAATGTATGGCCGTCACCGAAAGGAAAGCTGTGGTGTCCGGAGTGCATCGATAATTTCTGGAAGCAATTGGATTGGGGGGAGGTGCTGCCAGAGATAAATTTACCTTAAGGTTAGCTCACGCGGTTTATTATGGCCAGGATTGGAGTTTGCTGGAATCGGCGGTCCCGGCAACACACAGGATTCAAGTCAAGTCGCCCGGCGTGATAGGCTTGCGGTAATAGTGAGTGGGCCTGTAACAATCACGCTCTATGAGCGTTACCCGATAACAGATTGAGGCTATTGGGTTTATAATGATTAAGATCGTCATAACTCCGTCCTGCTGATTCAGCGTTATTAAGTTGTTTTGATTATACCGGGCTAACTCCCGAAGGTAAGCGGCCACTCGAAAAGGAGGGCTTGAGGATGGAAACCCAAAAATCAACGTTTAACCGAATCTTGTTGGTTGTCCTGGCGATGCTGTACGTGGGTACGCTGCTCGCCTTCAGCTTTGGGGTGTTGGCCGCCGATCCATCCTCTCCACCATGGTGGATGACGCTGCTCAACGCCCTGATCGTGTCGATCCCGCTGGTGCTGCTGTACGGGTCGATCTATGTGCTGGTGGTGGCCTGGCGCGAGCACTCCAGGCAGGGAAAGGTGAGCCCGCGGCTGGCGAAGATCATCCACTGGGCGCCACGCCTGGCGGCAATAATGATAATTTTCTTCACCAGCCTGTTCTCCCTGGATGTGTTCGAGATGGAGGCGTCTCCGCTCCAGCTGCTAGGCGGGTTCATCATGCACAACATCCCGTCGATTATTATGATCGTGCTGCTGGTCTTCGCCTGGAAGCGGCCAGCGGTGGGGTTTGCAGCCTTCATTGTCGTGGCGGCGCTGTTCACGATCTTCTTTGTGCGGGACATTTACGCTCTGCCTAACTTGCTACTTTTCGTGTTTCCGATCCTGTTGGTGGCATTCCTGTTCTACGCCGACTGGAAATGGCTCTCGCCGCTATCGGATACACAAGCTGGTGTTGTGGGGCCTTCATAAGGCATTGTCTGTCAAAAGTTAGTGGGCGGCGCTTTGGCGCCGCCCACCAAGTCACGCATGTTAGTGGGAAAGGTATTAACACGGTAGGGGTCTGTTGTCTCCCTAACTAAAACGACTGTTGGTACGCAAATTTACGGTGCCGTAGGCAAGCAGTCGGCGTAGATGGTTAGGGTCTGAGTATCAGGACCGTTTTGTACTGCCCAACCCTCTTCAGGGGGAGTAAAAATGTAAAAGGTATAGGTGGGATATGGCGCTATCCCCTCCTCTGCTGGCTGGGAGTAGAGTACACTGGATGTGGCACCCTCATATCCGCCTCCAACCACCGAGTATCCTGCAGGGCAAGAAACAGTGCCCCACTGCTCGAACTCCAGGGTAATTGGTTCACTGGTCACTCGGGTCGCTTCGACGACCTTACAAGCTTCGTCGAACCACTTTCCCTCCATGCCCGGGACGGCTTGACCGGGATACCCATCGCCGTGTTTGAGATGGGCTTTGGTAGACTTTTTACTGACGTTGATCCTCACAAAGCGGCTCTTGCCCTTGCCTTTCCGGTGACAGAAGACGACCTTTTTATCGGTCTTGGGTACTTTTGGTTTGGCTGCTACGCTCATGACCGGAAATGCCGCCAGGAGCAGGACCAACATAGTAAACATGTGTAGTAACTTGGATCTGGTATTCATGATTCTTCCTTTCTAGATGGTGTGAGCCATCGGCTTGATTTTTCTACCTTTCCCTGATTCAGAAGTGTTTGATCCGGTTGTCAAGGCCGGTTTCGCTATTGGCTCCCCAAAGACAGATCAGGATTCTACTCCTGAACAGCGACCAATCAAAGTCTTTGGATCTAAGCCTCCGAAAAAACCGCAACCTGGTTATCGTATTTTCCTTATGAACGCCTCCTTTCGAGTTGAGTAAACCGAAAGATAATCCAACATAAGGTAAGACAGCCGATACGAGGTCTTGTTACGACAATTCCTGTTAAATTATTATTATGTAAATATTAAGTATGGGGCAGATGGATTTAAATAGTACTGAAGTCGGGGGATACGAGCCTGGGACCAATGACGCCGGCAAGAAAGCAAAGGGCGGATCCAAGGAAACCGGGACCAGCGGTCCCGGCTACCGGGTATAGGGAGATACGGATTGCGGTGGACACCCTGCGGATACCGCATCGTGCTTGCGCCGTGTAGGACAAGTAAGAATTATGCTTGTTAGCTGGCGGTTAATTTTTCCGGGTTTTTAATTTTCTTGATTACTCTTTATCCAGGAATTTAAGTAAATTGTAGACTAATAACGCCGGCCATACAAGGCCTTTCAGAAATCCCACAACACCTTCCTGGAAGGTTGTGGCGCGGCCGATGTAGAAAACCCACGCGCCGATGAGACCCAGTCCGTAAACGGTATCAGATGAACCACCCTGGAATTTAATTTGCTGTTCTTTTTTTTCGGTCGGGGTTAGTTCGGTTTTCATGTTTGCTCCTTCTTGATCTCTCACATGCGATGAATTATACAGCAGTATTCTCAATGAGGTTGTAAAACGGATTGCACGGATGTTATAGACTTCACGAAAGGATTATATGCGGTTTGCGATCATGTGGACGCAACGGGAAAAGTGGCGGTTCTAGAAGAATAAGCTTTGGGAAGAATTTACTTGTATTCAGTATCGCAATCAAGAGTAGCCAGTTCGACCAAGGAATTGATCTTTTCCATCAAGTGAATGGTCAGTTCACTTAGCCCGGTTTCGTCTACCTTTCCACGCATCTCCTCTCCTGGAAGCCAGGGGCTGCCGATCCGGATATAACAACGCCCACCAGTCTGCCAGAAACCCAGGGTGGACTGACCATTTTTCTGTATCGTCCTATCGCGGAGATGAATTCTGGGGACATGAAAGCCGACAGGAATAATTGCCGCACCAGTCATCAGCGATAACCTGACTGTCCCAGTGAATGCCTTCATTGGCTGGCTGCCCGGATTCAATTTCCCCTCCGGAAAGATCACCACCGTCTTGCCAACTGCCAACAGCTCACAAGCCTTTTCCAGAGCCGCTTTTTTCTGATCAGGCCAGACTGGGATTTGCCCGCCCTTGGCTAAGATCCATCCAAAAAATGGAACTGAAAATATATCACCCTGGATGAAAAAATGCAGCTTTTCCCGGAATACAAAAGGGAGGTAAAAACCATCGGTGACATTAGCGTGATTAGCAGCGATAATTTTTGGCCCTGGGTCCACAGGAATGTCCCCGCTGATTTGGGAACCTTGAGAGTATATCCGTTGGTATATTCTTAATATCAATTTAATTCCACTATAATAAATGTCCATTCCAATTGCCTTTTTCGATGGATAACTATCATGGTTAACACTTCAGTTATCGTTAAAGCTACTTAACGCCAGATGTGAAACTAAAGCAACTGGCGAAGCTCAAAGGAGTATTACTCTTCTATCATGATCCGATCTGTGATTCAGAATCGGCTAAACCTATTCTAGAGCCTCTTTCAATGCCAGTGGATCGTCGCTCATCAGACCATCTACGCCGAAGAAGCGCATGGCTTTGAACATTAACGGATTTTCGAACACCCCGAAGTAGACGAATACTTGCCGCCCTTCGGCGTGCGCCTGGCGGATCATAAAGGGGTTTAGCAGCACCATCTCCGCCATGGGGCAGACCAGCTGCGCTTCACCGGGCGGATTCCTCAGGCTGAGCTTCCACAGCCCGGAGAGGGCGCAGCGCCGCAGGTTCGGATCGAGACCCTGGAGCGTCTCGAGTGACCCAGTCTCGAACGATTGGATGGCGGCCTGGTCCTGGTAGCCGGTCTCTTCCAGTACTCCCAGCATTTTTTCTTCCACGCCTGGGTACAGGTGCGCCGATTTGGTCTCCGGGAAGATCTTAACCCCGCTCGCCTTTGCCAGCTCCACCACCTCCTGGAATGTCGGGACCTTTTGACCCTGCCCGGCGTCCAGGAGGAGAATTTGTTTCCGGGTCAGGTCAGCGACTGCTCCAGTGCCGTTGGTGGTGCGATCCACCGTCTCGTCGTGGATGAGGACCAGCTCACCATCCTGTGTCATCTGCACATCGAACTCCAGCCACTCTACACCCTGGGCGATAGCGTTCTCAAAGGCGGCCAGGGTGTTTTCCGGGGCATAGGCCAGCCCGCCCCGGTGGGCGATCACCTGGGGAGGCGACAGCGGGGGTGTGCGTAAGGCGATTTGAAGAAGATAATACACCAAGGGGATGGCGATCACGATCAAAATACAGCCACATGCTCTTCGACGAACGGATGATTTTGGAGAACTGGACATGGTTGACTCACTTCGAGTTGTATAGATAACGGCAAACCGGGTTGTTCGGATATTATCTTGTTCGCCATAATCGCATAAAAAGCCAAAACGTGCCCCAGTACCCTGAACGCTCCGATGCGGAAGAAGTTTATCGAGCCAGGGCTGGAAGTGCCGTGGTGGTGACTGGTTGAGACCAGCGGATCCGGCTACAAGGGCACTTGAGGACCACATTCACAGCGGCGAACTTCGGCGCTGCTATGCAGCCTCGGGGGAAGAGGAGGAAAACGTAGTGAAAAAGGTGGTGGGTTCCCACAACCCACCCTACCGATTGGCTAACTGAAAAAGGTTGCCATGGCGGCTTCGCCGGCCCGGATCACCGCCTCCTGGCGGGGCTGGGCCATATCAAATTCCATCGTGCCAATGCCCTGCGCCGGCAGGCGGCAGACCAGATGCTTGTACTTGGAGAGGGTAAATTTGTCATGCGCCGAGAGCACGGTCTCCGCCAGGCCGTGGATGCGCACGATCATGGCTTCCAGCAGATCGACCCGGTTCAGCAAGCTAGGCGCAGATAAGGTTTGGGTCGAAGCCTGCCCTGCCCCTGGCACCTCCAGGGTCTCATCGATCAGCAAACCAATGACGTTTTCCGAATTGACGTTTTCGCCCATGATCTCATCAATGTTTTCGTCGCTGGTGACGAACAGGCCGATGGGGAAATTAGACAGAAGCCCACCATCGACCACCCGGTGGCCGCTCAGGTCTCGACTGCGATATGCGCCCCACTCTGATTTCCAGACTACCTCCTGCCAGGCGAAGGGGCAACCCATCGACATGCGCACGGCCCACATGGTCGGCAGTACTGGCGCCGTGCGGTGGTTGAGCACCAGCATCTCTTTGCCGGTCAGATCGGAAGCCACGACAGAAAGATCCCGCCCGGTCTTTTCATGGAATTCGGTCAGAGTAGTTGTGGATAGATTTCGTCCGCCCGCATCCAGCTTTTCCTGCAACCAGGCTATGAAGGCATCTCCGGCGTACCAGCCGCCGTACAAAAACAGGGAGGTCAGGTGGCGGAACAGGGGCAGCTTGACCAGGCTTTCGATTAAATTATCGACAACGGGCTCGATCAGGTTCGGAATGTCCGGGTTATCCAGCTCGGTCCGCAGCCAATAGCCCATCTGGTCGCGCACGATGGTGTCATCGTAGAGCGTGGGCGTGTCCATGAAGGTGGCAAAGCGTGCCCGCCCATCAGGCGTTTTTTCTGCGATTGCGGCCAGGTTCTCCTCCGAGCTATACCCGGCGGCGATCAAGCAAGCGGTGATCGAGCCGGCGGAGGTGCCGATCAAGCGGCGCGGTCGATGTCCGCGGCGCTCGAATTCTTTTAAGGCGCCGACAAATGCCAGGCCTTTGGCGCCGCCGCCTTCAAAGACAAGATCGTATTCCATCTGGTTTGCCTCCTTTGAGTGTCCGCCTCGGATGATTAATCTTCTCAATGATATCAAACTTGGGGAATTCGTGGGGAGGAAAAGGGAATTGGGGGTGTGACCCGGGAGGAGAGAGAACAAATTGTGCGGATTATTAAGGTTGGCAGCGTGGTGCTGATATCTATCCGGGCCTATGCCTGAGGAGCGAGTCGCTCGGCAAAGATGTAACGGGCTACGGCGAAGCCCAGGGTGACGGGCTTATTTTCTATCTCGATGGTCAGGGTGTGGTTGAAGGGGAGGATATCCAGCACCTCCATTTTAGCCCCAGGCAAGGCGCCATTTTCGATGAGAAAAATCAGCAGATCATGATTTTCTTCAGCAAATTCATGGATGCGCCGGATGATCGCCGTTTCGCCCCCGGTAAACTCCGTGAGCGGCACCCAATCTCTAACGACGTGCTCAAAGCCAGGTAGGGGGTTGCCATGAGGGCAGACCGGCGGGTTGTCGAGGATTTCGATCAGGCGCTCCTCCAGGCTCGGGGAAATCACATGCTCGATTCCATGGGCTTCATCGTGGATCTGGGGTAGCGGGACCTTGAGAACCCGCAGCAGCAGCCATTCAGTGAGCATGTGACGGCGTGTGACCGAATAGGCGGCTTGACGCCCAGTTGCGGTCAGGTGAACAGCTTTACGCCCTGTGCCTGTGATCCAGTTGTCGCGCTCCATGCGCTTGAGGGTCATGGCAACTGTGGCTGGAGCGACGTCCATCATCTCCGCCAGGCGTGCAGCGACAATTTCCCCGTAATCGCGCTCCATGACCTGCATGGTCATGAGGTAATCTTCTACGGTGTGGGTCGGGCGCTGATCGAGAGATGGAGCGTTATGCAAATGTCGCGGCATAACTCGAAATCAGAAACGGAATTAAATTGTCTGGACTAATTAATAATATTAGTATATACTAATGACTGTAATTCCAGCGTGCTAAGATCATTCTATCATAGTTAAGTGGACTGTCAAGCAGACCGTGAGCACTCCGGTTAATACAACAACTCCTTAGAGGTGAAGCCCACATGTCGAAGAAACATCTCTTATCGATCGTAATTTTACTGAGTTTGGGGTTGGCGA
>MGNS01000132.1:7305-7573 GCA_001795165.1 Chloroflexi bacterium RBG_16_57_11 | reverse complement strand
AGGACGCCAGCACGGAGGCGAGCGAAGCACCAGCCAGCCAGGTGGTGGCGGGTGAGCTTCAGGGTAAGCTGGTAATCTATTCTGGACGCTCAGAGCCGTTGATCCAGCCCGTAATCGATGGTTTCAGCAAAAAACACCCGAACCTGGAGATCCAATTGAAAGCCGGCAGCAATAGCGAACTGGCCAATGCACTGCTGGAAGAGGCAGACAACCCGGTTGCGGATGTTTTTGTCACCACGGAGCTTTTCACGGTCCAATCATTGGCGGC
>MGNS01000132.1:6319-7231 GCA_001795165.1 Chloroflexi bacterium RBG_16_57_11 | reverse complement strand
AGTATCAATGGATCGGGCTGACCCGGCGAGGGCGGGTGATCATGTATAACACCGAATTGGTCTCGATGGAGGAGGCGCCGAAGTCCATCTTCGAGCTCACCGATCCAAAGTGGGAGGGACAGGTTGCGGCTGCCGGGTCGACGAATGGCTCGATGCAGGCGCAAATTGCGGCCATGCGCGGATTAATCGGCGAGCAGGCCACCGAAGCCTGGTTGGAGGGCTTGTTGGACAATGAGGTCACTTTCTTTGGCGGGCATACGGATGTGCGCAAGGCGGTCGGTGCGGGCGAGTTCAAGATCGGGCTGGTCAATCACTATTACTTCTACCTGCAAAAAGCGGAAGGCAGCCCGGTTGGCATCATTTATCCGGACCAGGCGGAAGGCGAGATCGGTTTGATCACCAATTCAACGGCTGCTGGCGTCGTGCGGGGAGCGCCAGACCTGCCGGCGGCGCAGGCATTCATCGATTTTTTAGTCTCTGAAGAAGGGCAGAAGCTGTTCGCAGAACTGAACTATGAATATCCACTATTGCAGGGGGTGGCGGTGCGGCAGGGGGTGGAGCCGCTGGAAGGTTTCCGCCTGGCGGATGTGGATGTCTCAAAGGCGGCGCTGGATTTCGAGGCTACTTTCCAATTGATGGAACGGATTGGTCTGCCATAGGATGATTGTCCGATGATGTTGAGGCTGTGCGGTGGCTCCCACCGTTTTGGATATGTGCGATGCTGATGCAAAAGATCCAGGTTTACCGTTCTGGCGCAGTCAGACGGGTGTTTGAATTCAAAGCGCCCTGGTTAGCTCTGACTGCAGGGGCCGTGGCGGTTTTTGTGGCGATTCCACTGCTGTATATCTTTCTACGGGCAGTGGGTGCGGATGAAACGGCCTGGCAAAGGTTGCTGCAAACCCGCATTTGGCG
>MGNS01000132.1:4431-6256 GCA_001795165.1 Chloroflexi bacterium RBG_16_57_11 | reverse complement strand
GTCGGTTTGTCCTGGCTGACCGAACGAACCGACCTGCCGGGGCGCAGGGCTCTGCGATGGTTGCTGGCTCTGCCGCTGGCAATCCCTGCATATATCGGTGGAATGGTGTATCTGACGCTGTTGCGGCCGCGAGGCGGGCTGATCCCCCAGGCGCTGGAGGATCTTTTCGGTCAGCAAGTGGCCACTCCCAGCCCGTTGGGTTTTTGGGGGGCGGCGTTCATCCTGACTCTGTTCACTTATCCTTATGTCTACCTGTTGAGCGGGGCGGCTTTGCGCTCTTTGCATGCGTCGATGGAAGAGGCGGCGCGCACCCTCGGGCGAACAGCCTGGGGAACTTTCTGGCAGGTAACCCTGCCTTCGATTTTTCCAGGGGTGATGGCAGGCGCGCTGTTGGTAGCGCTGGATATCCTGGCAGAGTACGGGACGGTAGCGCTGTTGAGATACGAGACCTTTTCGTCGGCAATTTTCGTTCAGCTTGCCGGGCGGTATGACCGCTCATCGGCTGCGGTCCTGAGCAGCGTGTTGGTGGGGTTGGCGATGATCCTCCTGTGGGCAGAGCTTTGGATCAGGGGGCCGCGGCGCTTCACACAGATGGAGAGCAACTGGCGGCCGGCAAGGCGGGTTGCTCTGGGCAGGTGGCGCCTACCTGCGATTTTTTTCGTTGCAGGAGTGGCATTCTTCAGCCTGGCTGCGCCATTGGGGGTTCTGGTGGTTTGGAGCTTCCAGGCATTTACCGATGGCCAGGTCTTGGAGGCGGTTTTCCGCACAGGTTCGCAGGGTCTTGGGAGTTTTGTATGGAACAGTCTATGGACATCCTTGCTGGCGGCGGCGCTGGCGGTGACTTTATCCGTACCAGTGGCGTTGTTCTCAATCCGATCACCGAGCCGGGTGTCCCGGTTCGTATCGCGTTTTTGCCAGGTTGGCTATGCCATCCCCGGTGTGGTGATCGCCCTGAGCCTGGTGCTGTTGGTCAACCGGCTCCTGCCATTTCTCTACGCCACGCCATTGGTGGTGGTGATGGCTTATGTACTGCGGCACATGCCGCAGGCGACGCGCTCAAGCGAGGCGGCGCTGTACCAGCTTTCGCCTACGTTTGAAGAGGCGGCGCGCAGCCTGGGGCGCACCCCGCAGCAGACGCTGATCCAGGTGACGTTACCGTTGATACTGCCAGGCCTGCTGGCGGGCGGCAGTTTGGTATTTTTGACTTCACTGAAGGAGCTACCGGCGACTTTGCTGCTGCGTCCGCCGGGGTTCGACACCCTGGCTGTGCGGGTGTGGGTATGGGCGACGGATGGTTTTTATATCCAGGCTGCGCCTGCGGCGCTGGTTTTGGTTATGGCGGCGGCGCTGGCGTTAGCTTTTCTCTTGCATCGGGAGCCGATCATTAATGAGCAGGGTTGATATTCAGAATCTTAACAAGCATTTTGCCACGGCCGAAGTTTCCGCGGTGAATGACGTATCCTTTGGTCTGGGAGATGGGAAAATCCTGGCGCTGGTCGGGCCGAGTGGGAGCGGAAAAACCACCACACTGCGGCTGATCGCCGGTCTGGAACGCCCGGATGCAGGGGTGATCCGGTTGAATGGGAAGGTGGTGGCCGCGGAGGGCGTTTTCGTGCCGCCGGAACGGCGCGGTGTGGGGATGGTCTTTCAAGATCATGCGTTATTTCCCCACCTGACGGTTTACGAAAATATCGCCTTTGGCCTGCGCGGACGGAAAAATGCCGAAATCCGGACCACGGTAAACGAAATGTTAGGACTGGTGGGGCTGGAGAGGATGGCCGGGCGTTACCCGCATGCGTTGTCTGGCGGTGAGCGCCAGCGCGCA
>MGNS01000132.1:2984-4387 GCA_001795165.1 Chloroflexi bacterium RBG_16_57_11 | reverse complement strand
GGACGAGCCGTTCAGCAGCCTGGACGCGGATCTGCGGCGGGAAGTCCGCCAACAGGTGCGCAGTATTTTAAAGATGCTACAGGCAACAGTGATTTTTGTCACGCACGACCAGGAGGAGGCGCTCTATATGGGAGATCTCCTGGCAGTTTTCCATCAAGGAATGCTGGAGCAGATGGGTACGCCGGAGCAGATTTTTCATTCGCCAGAGACACCTTTCGTGGCTGAGTTTATGGGGGCGAGTGACTTTTTAGAGGGCAGGGCTGTGGCCGAACAGATCCGGACAGAAATCGGCACATTACCGCAACCTGCTCCCAAAGGTATGTCCGATCGTGTGCAGGTGGCTCTTCGCGCGGATGACGTGGATTTTGTGCTGGCTGCTGCCGGCAATGGTATGATCGTCGAGAGGCTCTTCCTGGGGGCGTTCAACCTGTATCGGCTACGACTGGATTCGGGCCAGGCGTTGCATGCCTTCAAGGGGCATACGGAAATTCTTCCGATCGGGAGTCGAGTGGAGGCGTTCGTCTGTGCGGGTCATCCTCTGGCGGTTTTCGAGGATGGGAACGGGGTGGGAGGCCGGTAGCCGGGTGGCGAGGATTTCACGCCGGAGTTTTTAGCGGGTGTGGGCGACTACCTGCCGGATTCCGATGTATACTAAGGGCGGTAAGGAGATTCGCATGTCCAACGATGTTTTGCCCTGGTTGATCGGCGGGGCGCTATTCGTGCATGGGGTGGGCCATTTGCTCGGTTTCTGGATGCCTGTGCGCTGCTGGCTGCTGCCTGGAGCGAATGAGAAGATGCTGCGCAGGATGAGCAGCGTTTTTTGGGTGCTATCGATGGTGGGCTTTATTGGGGCGAGCCTGAGTTATCTGGGTATCCTGCTGCCGGAAGCCTGGTGGAGCACGGTAGCGTTGGTCTCGGCGTGCATCTCGCTACTCGGGCTGCTGCTGTTCTTCGGCAACTGGCCGGCGTTCAACACAATCGCTGCGCTGGCGATGAATGTGGTGGTGCTGGTGGCGGTAATCGCAGTTAAGGTACAGGACGGGTAAGGCGAGAAGTGGTGGGTTCTGACGAGGCCACCCTACGAACTTGCGTGAGGCCGGGACCGGCGGTCGCGGCTATCGCGGTCTGGGGATCGGTGGGAGGAGCGGGGCACCCGGTGTTTTGGGTACCCCGCTCCAATTAAGCGAATGCCTGGAAGGATTGCTAAGCATAGCGCCTCATGGCTTGCCAGGCAAATGGCCGGATGGCCGACTAAGCGAACGGCCGGAAGGCTTGCAACCTGTCGCGCTTGCTGCGGTACTCGAGCTGGGGGATCTGCTCGAAGCGGTTGGCCCCCAGCGCCTTGCCGGTGCGATCGATCATTTGGCGGTAGGTCAATTGGCCGTTGGCGTCGGTGATGGCCT
>MGNS01000132.1:2595-2948 GCA_001795165.1 Chloroflexi bacterium RBG_16_57_11 | reverse complement strand
CGCCAATGCGGGCATCGGCCGATTGCTGGTCGGGGCGGCAGCCGGCCAACAGAATGTTGGCTTCACGGGTACGGATGTCGCCAAAACGCTTCTTCTCGAAGCGGGTGAAGAGCCGGTCGATGCGGGCATCGATTTCCGCATCGGTCAGCTTGGCGGTGCGGAGCTTACGCATCTCCTTACGCACGTAGGCACGCTGGTCCTTTTCGAACTTGGCCTTGGCGGCGTCGATGCGCAACTGCTCATCATAACTCACCGGTAAAAAGCGGAAGAACACCTCATCGTCGAGGCCTTTGTTGACCGAGCCGGAGTGGCACGAATCCATGATCAGGGTCAGGTTGCCGGTGGCGGGGAAA
>MGNS01000132.1:279-2426 GCA_001795165.1 Chloroflexi bacterium RBG_16_57_11 | reverse complement strand
GTTGGCCGTGTTGGCCTCGGCGTCGAACAGCACTCGAAAGCAGTCGTCAGTGAAGCCATAGTATTCTTTCAACAACTGCTGCATCTGAAGACAGTCGTTTAGGCAGCCCCGCAATGGGGCCGCAGGGTAGGCATTAATGCCCACCAATAAAGCACGGTACATGTCAGCCTCCTTTGGCATGAACAAATCAACCAGAACTTTCCATCCTGCCCGCCTACGGCTATTGATGGGGCAATCACCTCCTTATGAACAAAGCCCACGCTCCGATGGCTTGGCCTTGGTCATAATCCCAGCTGCTGCTTGATGTTACCGGCCAGGGCCTGCGACTGCTGCTCCAGGCTGGCGCCAAACAGCTCGATGAAGCTATCCAGGCTGTAACCTACCAGGAAGGCGGTCAAGAGGCTCATTTTTGCCACACCGGTGGCGAACACCAGGAAGAACAGGCCCAAAAACGCCAGGAACATCTTCAAGATGATCTGTCCCTTGCGGGCGTCGACCACCAGGGGCAAATCGTCGATCGCCATGACGGCAGGTAGACCGCCATTTTGCCGGCTGCGCTTGACCGAGCCAACTGCCAGGTGAACAACTACCCCAACCAGCACGGTAGCCCAGCCGGCGATCATCAGGCCCAGGTTGGCAGCGGTCAGGGGCCAGCTCCCGGCCGGCAACAGGCTACCCAGGTAGCAGGCGGCGACAACCAGCCCGGTAAACAAGGCCAACATAAAGATGACCAGCCACATGCTGTTCAGGCGCGCCCTGCGCTCCCGGTTGTAACGGTAGATCAGCCCCTGGTTCGGGTCAACGATCCCGTTCTTGACGGCTTGTGGTGCCCAGGCCAGGTAGTTGAGCACCTTCTGGCGGTCTTCGGGCGAAGGAAGCTCGCTTTCGAAAACCAGGTTGAACGGCAGGTAGTAACCGGGGCGCGAGCGATGCAGCCAGTCGTTGACCCTTACTGGGATGGTGCGTTGTCCGACCAGGAAGACGATCTTGTTGAATTGCTCGTCGAGCATCTCCAGGTAACCCATCTGCTCCTGTGGCTCATATTTTTCCGCCGGGTCGGTCATCAAGGGACAGGCCGAGACGCGCTCCCAGGCGTTCAGAATGTGGCGGATCAGATCGGGGTAAGCCGGGTCGTCAAGCTCGTCCAGGATGGGGCGGACATCGTCGCGGGTCTTCTGGATCACGCTGGCGTAGATTTTGAGCGAGGCCTGGCCGGAGCGCACGCTGGCTAGGACGGCTTGCAGATCCTGCACTTCGGCGCGTAGCTCGTGCAGCCGCCGAAGCACGTCCGGGTTGCTTTCCGCTTCCATACCGGGCGGGGCTTCCTTGAGTTGGATATCGTCCGGGGGTTGGTTTCCAAGAACCTGATTGGTGGGCATTATTAAGATCCTCCTTGATGGTTGATTACACGCTTATGGTTGGGGCAATCCCCTCGACAGGGGATTCATTGCCTGCTCGGCCTGCCGGGTGTCCACAGCAGCCGGAAGGCGTACCGCCGGGTCGCCCAGGAGAGTATAACTGCGAGCGTCGTTATTAGCTGTCCATAGGCCGGCCAGATCATACGGGTCGGCTGTCCTACCGAATTCGATCTCCTCAAGCTCATTGCTCAACACAGTGGATAACTCGGCATAGCGCTGGTTGAAGGATTCCAACGCCGCACCCACTGGATATCCTTTAAACAAGCGTTCCAGGCAACCTCGAAAGACGGCGGTTTGGACACCGGCTTTGCTCCACTTGAACGAGTAGCCCCATGCGCGCTCGATGTGGCCGATCACTGCCAGCGCCCCGCCGCGTGGATGACCAAGCATGATTGCGGGTAGATGCGCTACAAAGGGGCGTGGAGCAATGGTCCTGCGTTCTTTGAAAGCCTGCCTGTAGGACTCATCCATCTGAGGGCTGCCTACGGAGTAGCTTGCGTTGAAGAAGGCGATCATCCCATGCAGGCTGGCCGATGGGGAAATGTCATCGCCTGCGAAGTAGAAATCCTGCGGCACCGCCTTGCCCCGCCAGGCTTGTGGCCCGGGCCAATCCTGGCACAGCAAGGCGCCCTGGTGCAACATCTGGCGGGTGCTGCCGGACGGGAATATCATGCCATGGGCGGCGGCGAACAACACAGCCGGGGTCTGGTCGCCACCCAACAAGCGAGA
>MGNS01000132.1:0-225 GCA_001795165.1 Chloroflexi bacterium RBG_16_57_11 | reverse complement strand
CTTAAGGTATTTGAACTCCGTCCCCAGTGGGTCGACCAGATATTCTGTGCTCAACTGTGTGGCACGGTCATCCGAGTTGGACACACCGAAGAAGGCTGCTTGGCGAGGGCGATTGAGCTCCAAATTTTCGGCCTCGTCCACGCTACGAGCGTAATTGGCGTATTCCTGGAGGGCATCAAAATGTAATCTACCCACTGCGTATTGTAGGTCGAGCCGAGTCTGAAA
>MGNS01000131.1:16246-24692 GCA_001795165.1 Chloroflexi bacterium RBG_16_57_11 | reverse complement strand
TTCGGATACTGGCTCAAATCTGCTCCTTGGGGAGCAACCGCACGGTACCAGGGATATACGATATACGTACCGGTGAACACAGTCAGCCAGGCCACCACAGCCATGACCAGGGTGCCGAGGCGCAGGCGGGACAGGCGCTCTTTTATGCCGGTAGTGGTCGCAAGCTCGGGGCGCAGGCTGTATAATCCTGCCAGACCGCCAGCGAACGAGAGCAGAAACAGGGCACCCAGGATCATGCCATGAATCAGGGTCCAAAATTCTCGACTTGTGAGAGACATAGTGATTTCTCCTTTATCTGTGATAGAACTTATACTGAAGATGGATGGATTGAAACTGTAATAACAGGATACCTGACTCCCTGGAAAATAATCAGGGCAGGTATCCCCATTTTTGATAGCCGTAGTAGGATGGGTCGGTGACCCATCGCTCTCTCTCCTCCCGCTCCACGTCCCATATGCGAATTGTATCATGGGGCGAAAGCGGCGGGTCGGCGACCGCTATAGAGGAAGTAAGTCATGTGCGAAATATGCCGCATTTCCCTTGACGGGAGGTCTGACATTTGTTAATCTAGGATCATCAGCAGGCGACCCAAGATGAGCTTCCTGGCTGCCATTGCCCTACCCAAACTCGAGCGGGCGCCGTTCCGGGGTGCCCGCTTAGATTTTTCTATCCATTATAACTACCCTCAACCTAAGGAGAAGAACGAATGGCAGAATTGATCAACGCTTTCCAGATGGCCCAACGGCAATTCGACGGCGTCGCCGGGCAGCTTAACCTCGACCCACAGGTGGCCGAGATCCTGCGCTGGCCGGCGCGTGAATTCAAATTCGAGATCCCGGTGCGCATGGATGACGGCTCGATGCGCCTGTTCTTCGGCTACCGGGTGCAGCACAACGACGCCCGTGGCCCGAACAAGGGCGGTATCCGCTTCCACCCCTCCGAGACGCTGGACATGGTGCGCGCCCTGGCGATGTGGATGACCTGGAAGTGCGCCGTGGCGGACATCCCGCTGGGCGGCGGCAAGGGCGGCGTGCCGGTCGACCCGGCCACACTCTCGGTGACTGAGAAGGAGCGGCTGTGCCGCGGCTGGGTACAGAACATGTGGCGCAACATCGGCCCGCGCCAGGACGTCCCCGCGCCAGACGTCGGCACCACCCCGCAGATGATGGGCTGGATGATGGATGAATATTCCAAGCTGGTGGGACAGTACACCCCCGGCTCGATCACCGGCAAGCCGGTGGGCGGTGGCGGTTCGCTGGGCCGCACCGAGGCCACCGGTTTTGGCGTGATCTACACCGTGCGCGAGGCGATGCAGCACCTCAAGCTCGACCCGACCCAATCCGTGGCGGCGGTCCAGGGCTTTGGCAACGTCTCGCAGTACGCCGCCATTGGCTTCACCGAGCAGCTGGGCGGCAAGGTGGCCTGCGTGTCCTACTGGGACCGCGCCGACAAAGCCCCCTACACGGTCAGCCATCCAAAGGGCGTCGACCCGCGCTTCCTGCAGTCCATCACCGACCAGTACGGCACGATCGACAAAGACAAGGCCACCAAAGCCGGCTACGTGATCGAGGACGCCGACGCCTGGATCACCAAGGAGGCGGATGTGCTGATCCCCGGGGCGCTGGAAGGCCAGATCAACGCCGAGACGGTCAAGCGGGTGAGCAGCCGCGTCCGGCTGGTGGCCGAGGGCGCCAACGGCCCGACCACGCCCGAAGCGGATGAGGTGTTCAAAGCCAATAACGTGTTCGTCATCCCGGATTTCCTGGCCAACGCCGGCGGCGTGACGGTGTCTTACTTCGAAGGCGTCCAGAACGACATGAATTATTATTGGACCAAGGATGACACGTTGAAGCGCCTGGACACCAAGATGACCCAGGCCTTTACCAGTGTTTTAGAGATGTCCGAAGGCGAGAAGGTCTTCATGCGTGATGCAGCCTATATGGTGGCGATCAAGCGCGTGGTGACTGCCATGGAGCTGCGCGGCTGGATTTAATCTGTATCTGTTTCAGACAAATAGGTTCAGGGCGTCATTTGATCTGGATGGATTGAAAGGCGCCTTTTTGATTCCGTGTTTTCCTTGTGTCGAAGCGCGCGGCCGTCCGTCGACTACACTGCGTGCTTCGATTTCACTCAGCACGCTGCTCCGCTCAGCATGCATCTTCCTCAACATGCAGGGCCGGTTTGTCTGTATGCCATGGGAACATCGCCGTTAGGTCTGGCAAAATGCGGCCTCTCGTTGTATACTCTAAGCAACCCCATCGAGAAGAGGACTGCTGCTATGAGAGTATCCGTCTTGCAAGAGAACCTGGCTCGCGGTCTGAGCATTGTCTCGCGCGCCGTTTCACCGCGCAGCACCCTGCCTGTGCTTGCCAACGTCCTGGTTGCCACGGATGAAGGCCGCTTGCGCCTTTCGGCGACCAACCTGGAATTGGGCATCACTTGCTGGATCGGGGCGAAGATCCAGGAGGAAGGCTCCACCACCGTCCCGGCGCGCACCTTCACCGATCTGGTGAGCACTTTGCCCCCCAACAATCAAGTCGATATGGCGCTCACCGTGCGAACGCAAACGCTGAATGTGCGTTGCGGCGCCTCTAACACCGACCTGAAGTGCATCGATGCGCAAGAATTCCCTCCCATGCCGGTAGCAGATTTCTCCCAGGGTCTTGAACTGAATGTGGCCGATTTCAAGGAGATGGTCCTGCAGGTGGCCTTTGCAGCCTCCACCGACGACGCCCGCCCGATATTGACCGGGGTGCTGCTGACCGTCAAGGGCGACCAGATCACGATGGCAGCCGCGGACGGTTTCCGCCTGTCAGTGCGCAATGCCACGATCTCCTCTCCCGCTGCTCGCCCGATTAACACCGTCATCCCGGCCCGCGCCCTGAGCGAGCTGGCGCGCATCGCAGGCGATGGAGACAAGACCGTGACCATGACCATACCACATGGCCGGGGGCAGGTAGTCTTCCGCATTGGGGATGTCGAGCTGGTTTCACAGCTCATCGAAGGCGCCTTCCCGGACTATGAGCAAATCATCCCGCACCGCTGCGAAACGCGCGCCGTCCTCTCCACCGCGGCTTTTCTCAAGGCCTGCAAACAGGCCGAGATCTTCGCCCGGGAAGGATCGCATATCGCCCGGTTGGATATCCAACCTGGCGGTGAGCTGCAGCCCGGCACGGTGGAGATTTCCGGGCAGTCCGAGGAAACCGGCTTTAACCAGAACATTGTCGATGCCAGCATCGAAGGGGTGCACTTGCTGATCGCGTTCAATGTGCGTTTCTTGCGAGAAGTGCTGGACGTAGTGCGCACACCCAATGTGGCCCTGGAAACCACTGCTGACAATCTACCCGGCGTCATCCGGCCAGTAGGCGCTCAGGATGGGCAAGCTGACTTCCTGCATGTTATCATGCCCATGCACCTGGGAAGCTGATCGATCCATCTGCCCTCAGCCGTCAGCTCACAGCTTAAGATGACTCTGCCGCCGGCTTCTTCCGACCGCACCCTGCATATTTACCTGTCGCTTGCCCAGTACCCGATATTGAGCACGCAAATCCGGGCGCGCATGCGCCACGAGCTGTACCACCGCGGCGTGATCACCCAACAGGCATTCGAGGCTGAAGCGCGCGAAAAGGCGATCCGCTCTCAGGCGCTGGAAGGTCTTCACGATCCATTCTCTGAGGAGCCAACGGATGTTTGGGAGCTGAGGCTGACGCGCCTTCGCGATCACCTGACCGATTTTTACTTCGCCTATAACCTGCCCTACGATCTGTTTGAAAAAATCGTCCGGGACACGTTGAGCGAGCGCGGCGCTGGAACCAGTGATTTGCAGGTGGCATTTAACCCTGAGCTGGCGCCACAGAACATGCTTTTCGATCAGGCCATGAGCATCGAAAAGATGCCTCCGGAAAAGCGCCTCCAACAAGAAGCGCGCCTGCAGGAGATCAAGGTGGTCCTGATCCGCACGATGATCAGTGACCAGCTGGCCTACCTGAAGATCGCAAAAGATTGGTTCACCATCGCCGATCTGAACGACATCCGCTCCCACAAGTTAGGCCAGGGGAAGATCGGCGGCAAGTCAGCCGGGATGCTGCTTGCGGCGCGCATTTTGATGGAGGTCGGTGATGATGATATTCGCCTCAGCTTGCGCTTACCCGAATCCTATTTCCTGGGCGCTGACCTGACCTACACCTTCATGGCTTTGAACGGGTTGATGCAGTGGGGTGATCAAAAGTATAAGCTCGAAGAGCAGATCCGGGCAGATTACCCGAAGATTCAAAGAGAATTTCTCAAGGGAGAATTCCCTGGCGACATTTTGGAGAAATTACGTGCCTTGCTAAGCCATGTTGGAAAAAAGCCGCTCATCGTGCGTTCCTCCAGCCTGTTAGAGGACAATTTCGGCACCTCCTTTGCTGGCAAGTACGAGAGCTACTTTTGTCCAAATCAGGGAACTCCAAAGAAAAACCTGCGCGATCTGACTCAGGCGATCATCCGCATCTACGCCAGCATGTTGAACCCGGATGCGCTGCTCTACCGCCGCGCCAAGGGATTGCAAGATTATGATGAGCGCATGGCAATCCTGATCCAGGTTGTGCAGGGTGAGCAATTCGGCCAATACTATCTGCCCCATGCCGCCGGGGTCGGCTTTAGCCGAAACCTTTACCGCTGGTCGCCGCAGATCCAGCGCGAGGCTGGCTTTCTGCGCCTGGTGTGGGGTCTGGGCACTCGGGCTGTAGACCGGGTGGGTAACGATTATCCCCGCCTGGTGGCGCTCAGCCATCCGTTGCTTCACCCGGAAGCCGATGTCAAGGCCATGCGCCATTACTCCCAGCAGTACGTCGACTTGATCGATTTGGAAAGAAATGCCTTCAAAACGCTGCCTGTGGAGCAAGCCCTGCAGCCTGGGTATCCGGTCCTGCGTTACCTGGCTCAAATCGACCTGGGCGATTATCTGGCACCGATGCGGATATTGATCCGGGAAGGTGAGAACAAAAACCTGGTGCTGACCTTCGATGAGTTGCTGCGTCGAACACCTTTGGCAAAACGCATGACCAAGATGCTCCAAATATTGGAAAAATACTACCAGGCGCCGGTGGACACCGAATTCACGGTCCGGATCGTCGATCCTGCCAGCCCCCACCCCGATGTGGAGATCTCGCTGCTGCAATGCCGCCCGCAGAGCCACCTCCAGGAAAACGAGGCGCGTCTACCCCAGAACATAAATCCCGAGGATGTGATCTTTTCTACGCCGCGCATGGCGCCGGAAGGCCGGGTGAGTGGTATCCGATATGTTATGTATGTGCCTGCTCATGCTTATTACGCCCTGCCTACTCCGGCCACCCGGGCGGAATTAAGCCGGGTGATCGGATTGCTTAATGCGGCCATGAAGGATGAAATTTTTATTTGTGTCGGTCCTGGGCGCTGGGGTACCTCTACACCGGATCTGGGTTTGCGCGTCGGCTATGCGGATATCTATAACGCGCGCGCGCTGATCGAGCTGACCGGCGAAGGCATCGGGCCGGCGCCTGAAGCCTCCTTTGGGACGCATTTCTTTCAGGATTTGGTTGAATCCAATATCTATCCTCTGGCGATATACTTGAACGATGAAGAGGTTGTGTTCAACCGCGATTTTTTCGAACACACGCCAAACCATCTGACCCGCTTCTTGCCGGACCAATCGACCTGGGAGGAGAGCGTGCGCCTGATCGAAGTCGCCAGCTTTCGTCCCGAGCACCATATCGAGCTGGTGATGGATGATCAGGCAGGAAAATCTGTAGCTTATCTGGAGAAAACACAATGAAGCGCTTTATCGCGATTGCTGGTAACATCGGCGTCGGCAAGTCCACGCTGGTGGGTTTGCTTTCCGAGCGCCTTGGCTGGCAGCCATTCTATGAGCCGGTGGCTGAAAACCCCTACCTGGCAGATTTTTATCGTGATATGCGCGCCTGGTCCTTTCATTCGCAGATATTTTTCCTGACACGACGGCTGCGCCTCCATCGGCAGCTAATCGACCATCCTGCTTCGGCGATTCAAGACCGCAGCGTCTATGAGGATGCAGAAATCTTCGCTCAAAACCTTTATCGGCAGGGGCTGTTTGACGAACGCGACTATGTCTCCTATCGCGAGCTGTATCAGGTGCTGACCGAGTTTTTGCCACCGCCCGATCTGGTGATTTACCTGCGAGCCTCAGTTGCGACTCTGACCGATCGTGTGCACCAGCGGGGGCGTGATTATGAGCGCCGGATCTCTCCCGAATACCTCGCGCAGCTCAACGAGCTGTATGAAGAATGGATTGCGAATTTTCGCCTGTGCCCGGTCCTAACTGTGCCGGCAGATAATTTGAACTATGTGGCTTATTCTACGCATCTGGATCTGATCATTCGAAAAGTAGAAGAAAAGCTGATGGGTAAAGAAGAGGTCGTCTTTGCGCTCGATGACGTCGAGAGTCTTTCCGGAGCGTCAGAACAAGGAAATCTATGATCAAACTGGTCGCAGCGTCATTAACCGATGTAGGGCGAATTCGGGAGGAGAATGAGGATAGTATCTGGTCACAGGTCAATTCTCCCGCCAAAAAAGAGCCATTAGGGCTTTTTATTGTGTGCGATGGCATGGGAGGGCACATGGGCGGCAAACACGCCAGCTTTTGGGCGGTTGAAGCGATAAAGCAGGAGTTTGCCCCGTTATTTGAGTCGAAAGATCCTCGTGCAACGGTCGTGTTGAGTGATGAGGATATCCGGAAGGTGAAGGCCGGTGAGGTGATTGTTCCAAAGGCGCTGGAAGAGCCGATTCTCGAAGAAGTGACCCTCAAGGCGATCCAGAAAGCGAATTATGTAGTTTATAACTATGCCCGGCATAAGCCTCAAAGTGCCGGAAATGCGGGTACGACGGTTACGATGGCTGTGCTGCGTGGCTCCCAGGTCATTATTGCCAATATCGGCGACAGCCGGACCTACTTGCTAAGAAATCATAAGCTCAGGCTGGTCACACGAGATCATTCGCTGGTTGCGACATTGATCATGGAAGGCCAGATCTTGCCAAATGAAATCTACACTCATCCCCAACGCAATGTCATATACCGTTATCTGGGACAAAAAGGTGATGTAAAACCGGACCTGTACAGGTACTCCGTGCAGCCCGGCGATAAACTGTTGCTTTGTTCGGATGGCTTGTGGGAAATGATCCGCAGCGATAAGGAGATGGTGGAGATCCTGGAAAGAGCTGGCGAGCCACAAGAGGCTTGCCATGAATTAATCGAGGCGGCGAAACGGAATGGGGGAGAAGACAACATCAGCGCCATCGTCGTCAAAGCCACCTGATATCCTGGCTCAGCCCCATGCCTGCTTGAAAACAAGCTGCTGGCAGGCCGGCTAGTCGAATGGATGACCGCAATACTGGCAAAACCGGGCGTCGGCAGCGCTGGTTTTGCCACACTTGGTACATACTTCCCCGGCCGTCCCCGGGGCCTGCAGGCTGGGCTTGCGTTTGCGTTACACTGCGCCCGGCTTGGGCAGGCTCAAACGTGGCCTTTTGAGCCTCAGTTTTGGGCGTTTATCCGCCAGACGGTGGGTCACATCCTTTCCGCGAGACAAGGCCTGGTCGTACACGCGCCGCATCTGCTGTTTGGAGAGGTGGCGGCCGGTGAGATACCATTGTAAAACGGCATTGCCGACCACGTAGGTGCCTGCATAGGCAATGGCGGTCTTGGGTGCGATCCCCCAAAACGGGATCAGACCAATGACCGAGCGGGCGAGTTGTCGCCAGACAAAACCGCTTCCCAGCACGCTGCCGAATTCTGCGACATAATCCTGCCAGCGCGTCGAGAAACCAAATGTCAGGCCCAGCTTATAAACCATGAAGAGCTGGTTTTTCGTCAAGATCACCATGTCGGTCAGTACAATCGGGATGCCCAGGATGGGGATGATTTCCGCCAGGCCGGTGCTGAATGAATAGGCGGCATTGGTAAAGCAGGCGTCATTGATCATGTAATGGGCGATGGGGGCGCGAAAGAGCGGGAAAAATCTCCCCAAGCCCAGCAAGTTATCGGGAACCAGCTCAATGGTAGCCTGAGCAAACCGTCCGGTTAGAAATTTATGATCCAGAGCCGAGCCCCACACCACCCCCCGCTTGAGTCGCGCCGGGTCCAGCCGGGTTGCCAGGGGCTGAGGCGCAGGCGCTGCCAGGGCGTAATCATTGCCCGCATCCATCGGAGGTGTGGCTTGAGGCAACTTTACCTGTGCTCCTTGCGCCTGGATATCGCCAGGCACACCGGAGGAAAGGGTTGTCGTGGCGGGCTCCATCTGGTTGATGAAAACCAGCACCTTCTTCGCGGCGTTGTGCCAGGCTTTGACCAGCTCTTGTTCTTTTGTCGTATCCGATTTACGGCTGTCAATCATCAGGATGATCAGGTCAGCGCTGGAAGCCTGTGCCTCCGATTCCAGGTCGAGGATCAGAA
>MGNS01000131.1:15910-16234 GCA_001795165.1 Chloroflexi bacterium RBG_16_57_11 | reverse complement strand
TGGCTTGATTGGGGGTGCTCGGGTCCGCGCGCAGCTGGTCGGCCAGCGTGGAGCGCCCCGAGCCGGGGGCGCCGACGATCGCGATTTGCACGCCGCGCAAGGCCTGGTCTCGCAGCGGGCGCAAATCGGCTTCCTTGAGAATATCCCAAACATTGGTCAGATAAGAAAAGATGCTCATTAGCTCATTTGGATTAAATCGATATCCTATACCGTAGCTTGCCTCCGGTCATGTCTCTTATTGAACCGGAAGAAAACCGCAAATCCCGTCACGACACCAGCCTGTTGTTGCGACAAGATTACCAGCACGATCCTGGCGTGTGTGAG
>MGNS01000131.1:8392-15869 GCA_001795165.1 Chloroflexi bacterium RBG_16_57_11 | reverse complement strand
TGGATTGCTCAGTTGGGGAAGGTCTTCATGTAAATCGGTCTTTGGCCTTGTCAGATCAATCATGATACACTTGGTCGTTGATAGCAAACTGCCAGAAACATGTGCTGATAAACGAAAAATATCTACGGGAATAATTTTATCGTCCGGACGTGGAGTAATTGGCTTATGGCAGGAAATTACGAGTTGACACAGGAAAAAATGCCGGTCCTCTTTGTGGGCCACGGCAGTCCGATGAATGCCATCGAAGAAAACGAGTTCAGCCGAGCCTGGGCGCAGCTGGGCCAATCCCTGCCACGCCCAAGGGCCATTTTATGTATCTCGGCGCATTGGGAGACCGCTGGCGTCCAGACCACAGCGATGGAAGCGCCTCGCACGATCTATGATTTCTACGGTTTCCCGCCCGAGATGTATGCAGTACGCTACCCGGCGCCGGGCTCGCCGGGTCTAGCCAGCCTGGTGCAGCGCACAGTGCAATGCGCAGCAGTGCAGCCCGACTTGACCTGGGGGCTGGATCATGGCGCCTGGTCGGTCCTGCGCCGCATGTTCCCGGCCGCGGATATCCCGGTGGTCCAGCTGAGCCTGGATTACACCAAATCACCCCAGGAACATTATGCGCTGGGTAAAGAGCTAAGCTCGTTTCGCCAGCGCGGCGTCCTGATCGTGGGCAGCGGAAATATGGT
Organism: Chloroflexi bacterium RBG_16_57_11; assembly: GCA_001795165.1. Lineage (GTDB taxonomy): Bacteria > Chloroflexota > Anaerolineae > Anaerolineales > UBA4823 > RBG-16-57-11. The sequence goes on along the minus strand of MGNS01000131.1, from coordinate 15,189 downwards.
CCACAACCTGCGCATGATCCAGTGGGGTGAGGCCGCCTTTGACTGGGCCTTGGAGTTCGATGAGCTGTTGCGGCAGCGGATTCTGGCCGGCGATCACTCGGCCATCATACAGTACTCACAATTTGGGCGCCTCGCTACGCTGTCGATACCCACCTCCGAGCATTTCTTACCGCTTCTGTACGCGCTGGCAGCTCAGGAGGAATCCGAGCCGGTCAGCTTTTTCGCCGAAAAGGTTACGCTTGGCTCGATCTCCATGCGAGGAGTGCGTATTGGGTGACAGACCTTTCGGGTTAACTGGAATTTCAAGGCTACCCCACATTAGATTTCACACAGGTATGAATAATTTTCCAATTCAGCCAGCATTTGACCCGCTACCAGAGCCGGGAGCGGTAATCGGCGGGCCGCAGGTGCGCTTTACCGTGCTCACTTCGCGCTTGCTGCGCCTCGAATACAGTCCTTCAGGCAGGTTCGAAGACCGGCCGGGCCAGGTTTTCTGGCAGCGCCGTTTGCTCGTGCCCCAATTCAAGGTTTGTTCGTCACCCGATTCCATCGAGATCGAGACGGATCACCTGCACCTGCATTACCAGGTTTCGAAGCGGGGTTTTACGTCTTTCACCTTGAGTATCGAGGTCAAAGCGACCGGGAGCGTCTGGCGGTACGGTGATACACCGCGCCGCGCCCAAAACCTGGGAGGAACTGTGCGCACCCTGGACGAGGTTCCCGGGCGCATCCGGCTGGAGCCGGGCTTGATGGCGCGCTCCGGCTGGGCGGTGGTGGACGATTCTCGCTCCCTGGTGTTCAATGCTGAGGGTTGGCTGGAGCCGCGCAACACACCGGGCAACCTCGATCTCTATTTTTTCGGCTATGGTCTGGATTACCCCGCCTGCCTGAAGGACTTTACGCAGGTCGCTGGCAGTGTGCCGCTGATCCCGCGCTGGATCCTGGGCAATTGGTGGAGTCGTTATTGGGCCTATTCCGCGGATGAGCTGCTGGCTTTAATGGACGAGTTCAAAGCACATGACGTGCCGATGTCTGTATGCATTGTGGATATGGACTGGCACGTCACCCAGACAGGCAACCGCTCATCGGGCTGGACGGGTTATACCTGGAACCTTGATCTGTTCCCCGACCCCCAGGGCTTTCTGGATGCTCTGCACGCTCGCGGGTTGAAAACCGCCCTCAACCTGCACCCGGCGGAAGGCATCCATCCGCACGAGGAACAATACCTGGACTTCGCCCGTTGGATGGGAATTGATCCGGCCTCCCGTGAACCAATACTTTTTGACTGCGCCAACCGGCGCTTCATTCAGGGTTACTTTGAGTTATTGCATCACCCGTTAGAAGCCCAGGGGATCGATTTCTGGTGGCTGGATTGGCAGCAGGGAATACAATCCGCCCAGCCCGGCTTAGATCCGCTGTGGTGGCTGAACCATTTACATTTTTACGATTCAGCCCGCCATGGCAACAAACGCGGCTTCATTTTCTCGCGCTGGGGCGGCTTGGGCAACCATCGCTATCCAATTGGCTTTTCCGGCGACACCGTCGTCGGCTGGGAGGCGCTCGATTTTCAGCCCGCATTCACGGCAGCGGCTGCCAACGTCGGATACGGGTGGTGGAGCCATGATATCGGTGGGCACATGGGCGGCATCGAAGATGACGAGCTGTATGCACGCTGGGTACAGTACGGCGTGTTCAGCCCGATCCTTCGGCTGCACTCCACCAACAACCCCTACCACGAGCGCCGCCCCTGGGGGCGCGGTCCGGCAGCCGAGCGCGCCGCAACCCAGGCTTTACGATTGCGCCATACCCTGATCCCATATATCTACACCATGGCCTGGCGCAACACCCAGCAGGGCTTGCCGCTGATCACCCCAATGTATTACTCTCATCCTGAAGCGCCGGAGGCGTATCAATGCCCGCAACAGTATTGGTTCGGCAGCGAGCTGATCGCCGCGCCGTTCACCCGCCCTGCTGAAGCCGATACCGGCCTGGCGCGCCAGATCGTGTGGCTGCCGGAGGGGGAGTGGTTCAATTTCTTCACCGGCGAGCCCCTACCGCCCGGCTGGCGGGTGATGTATGGCGATCTGGATGAGACGCCGGTCATCGCCCGCGGCGGGGCGATCGTTCCGCTCGCCGAGCCTGTGGATTGGAGCGGCACTGCTAATCCGGAAACGCTCCACCTGGTTATCTTTCCCGGAGCGAACGGCCGTTTCGAGCTGTACGAGGATGACGGCGAGACGATGCAGCACCTCCACGGAGGATACGCGCTGACTGCCTTCTCACTCCACTGGCAAAGCCAATCCATGAGCTTTTCGATCTCCCCTGCAACCGGAGACCGTTCGGTTTTACCTGAAAAACGGTCTTACCTCCTGCATTTTCGTGGTATCGAACAGCCGGACCTCATTTCTGTCCTCCTGAACGGCGTCGCGCAGGAGCCGAGGTTTGCGTACGACCCCCGCACCGCGACCTTATCGATGGACTCTATCGCGCTACATCCAGGCGGTGAGCTGAAGATCGATATTTCTGCGCTAACCGCTGAGCTGATCACCCGGCGGGATCGCAGCCTCGAAACCTTGCGTATATATTTGCGTCGTTTCAGGCTGGATTCCTGGATCAAGGCCGAAATAGAGAAACAATGGCCCAATTTATCCACCGGCGCGCTGGATTTGCACGCCTTTCGGGCGCTTAGCGCCGCGCAATCCAGCGCGGTGCACAACCTGATCGCGGCAAAGAAAGGCAAGGGATAAGCTTGGCAATATTTGTTATAATGCCAGCGCGGTAACACTGTTTACCTCGAAACGCCAATAAAGGAAACGCTATGTGACGAAAGTCTTTTTTGCAACCGATATTCACGGCTCGGATATTTGTTGGAAAAAATTTATCAATGCGGGGAAATTTTATGAAGCGGATGTGCTCGTCTTGGGAGGCGACATGACGGGTAAAGCCATCGTTCCGATCGTGCGCCTGAACGATCAGAGCCATCGCGCCAGCTTGTTGGAGCAGGAGTTCGATCTTCATTCCGAAGAGGAGGTGCAGGAATTTGAGAAACGGGTCAGGAGCCGAGGATATTATCCTTACCGCACAACGCCGGAGGAAATTACTGAGCTGGATCGAAACCCGGAACAGGTCGAGGGCGTTTTTCGGTCCGAAGTCATCAAAACCCTGGAACGGTGGGTGAACTTTGCCGAAAACAGGTTGAAGGATAACCATATCCGTTGCTATGTTTGCCCGGGGAATGATGATATGCCACTTGTGGATGAGATTATTCGATCTTCGACCTGTGTTCACCTGGCAGAGGGTGAGGTGATCGACCTGGACCGCCATCACCAGATGATCAGCTCGGGTTGGAGCAATATCACACCCTGGCATACCTATCGCGAAGAGCCCGAAGATGCGCTGCGCGAGCGATACGCAAGCATGATTACAGCATTACGCGAGCCTCGCCTCAGTATCTTCAACATCCATGTTCCCCCCTTTGGCTCGATGCTGGATGATGCGCCGGAACTGGATGAAAGCCTGCGCCCAAAATATGCCGGTAATGCACTCCACCCGGTCGGCAGCCGTTCACTCCGCGAGGCGATCGAAAAGCACAAGCCGCTCCTGGGGCTACACGGTCACATCCATGAAAGCCGCGGTGCGATCCGGATCGGAAATACGCTTTGCATTAATCCTGGCAGCATGTACGAGCAGGGCAGTTTGCTGGGCGCATTGATCCAACTGGGACACAACAAAATAGATCATTACGTTCTGACTTCAGGTTGACAGGACGATGTTCTGTTTAATACCTTTCCGTTCCTTAGATCCATTCAGACGAATTGTGTTCGAGCGATTGGTCTGCTCTGGGAGACAGATAAAATGACAGCCACACAGAGCTCTACGCTGTTTGTGCGCAAAGCCACCGGGTTGGTGAGATCCTGGTCGGTCTTGGATGCATTTATCTATGCCACTTTTTCCATTAACCTGATCACCCTGGGCTTTTATATCTTCAGCCAGATGTATTTCTTACAGGGTGGTCTGGTGCCGACGCTGGTCGTCAGCGGGATTTTCATCCTGTTTGAGGTAGTAACCTATGCGGCGTTGATCGCGGTGATGCCGCGCTCCGGAGGCGACTATGTCTGGCAGAGCCGCATCCTTGGAGGCGGGGTGGGTTTTGTCCTGGCGGTCACCGGCTGGTGGTTTATCCTGTGGCTGTGGGTTCCACTGTACGGGGACATGTTGCGGCACATTGTGTTCACGCCTTTGTTGGGCATTGCCGGAGCGCAATCCACGGCGCTCTGGTTCGTGCAGACCCCAGAAGGCTTGTTCTTGACCTGCGTCCTGTTGTGTGCTTTGGTAACGGTCTACATCGCGGTGGGGATGAAATGGTACGCCCGCATCCAGCGGCTTTGTTTTTGGGGAGGGATGGTGGGTCTGCTCCTTGTAATAATCTTCTTGCTGGTCGGGACGCCGCAGGCTTTTCAAGCGGGTCTCGAGCGTGAGGCAACCGCTCAATTTGGCGCTCAGCCTGGCGTCTACCAGGCCACCCTGCAGGCTGGCGCAGAAGCCGGCGCCGCGCTGCCCCTGAGCGGAGGTGGGTTGGGCGCTATCTTCCTGGCGATGCCTTTCGTGGTGTTCTTCAACCTGTGGCCGAACTGGGGCGCCACGTTATATGGAGAAGTGCGCGGAGCGACGGATTTTAAGCGCAATTTCTGGGGGATGGCTTCGGCGCTGATCATCACCACCATTCTGGCAATTGTCCTGTGCCTGCTGATTTCTCGCACATTTCCCTGGGATTTTTATGTGAAGGCCAATGCAGCCTGGTGGAATTACACCTGGGGTTACACCGAGCAGGCGCCTCCGTTGCCGGTCTGGCCTTACCCGGCTTTGTTAGCGGTGTTCATGGTTCAAAACCGGGTGGTCCAGTTCATCGTCATCCTGGCGATGAGCCTGTGGTGGTTCGGTTGGTCGGGGACGGTCTTCTTGAGCTCGACGCGGGTCATTTTTGCTGCGGCCTTTGATCGGATGCTGCCGGAGAAAGTAGCCGAGATCGAGCCACGCACTCGCACGCCCATTTACGCGTTGATGCTGATGGTCATTCCGTCGCTGATTGTCAGCGCGCTGTTTGCCTGGAACGTGTTCAATTTTCGCTCGCTGACGCTGGATTCCACCCTGGTCATCGCGGTGACCTACCTGGGAACAGCAATTGCCGCTATCCTGTTACCCTACCGTAAGCCCGGATTATTCAACGCCTCGCCGATCGCGAAGTACAAAATTCTGGGCATCCCACTGATCAGCGTCGCCGGGGTTATCTTTACAGCCTTCCTGGCTTTCTTGCTGTATGCCTGGATTTTCGACCCGCAAAAGCTGTACGGCATCGGCCTGCAGAACCCGAACTCGATGTTCTTCATGGGTGTGTTGTACCTGTTGGCGCTTGGCACCTATCTCTTCTTCCGCAGCTACCGAAAGCGGGAAGGGATCGATATGGCGAAAGTCCACCAGGAAATCCCCGCCGAATAGGAATTTGTGTATGCCTACCTTGACCAATATCATCGATGAAGCCAACCGCCTGATGGATGAGGCGCAGCGCGAGCACCTGCGCCTGCGATTAATCGGCGGGCTGGCCGTGCGCATACACAGCTCAAACCTGGATTGTATCAATACCCAGCGGATCTACCCGGATATCGACTTTGTAGTCGACCGCCATCAGCACAGGCGTCTGGCCGGTTTCTTTTGCAATATGGGATACCTGCCCGACAAATCGTTCAACACCTTGAACGGGGGAAAGCGCCAGATCTATTACGACAACCAGATTGGACGTCACATCGACATTTTCGTCGGCGACTTCGAGATGTGTCATAGGCTGCCTTTGAAAGATCGCCTGAGCCTACATCCGGTCACCTTGCCGCTGGCGGAGCTGTTCCTGACCAAGACCCAGATCGTCGAGCTGAACCACAAGGACGCACTGGATTTGATCGCTCTGCTACTGAATAATGAAGTGGGTGATCGCGATGACGGCATGATCAATCTGGACCGGATGGTCCGCCTGTGTGCGCGTGATTGGGGGTTGTACACGACGACGATGATCAACCTTGGCAAGCTGGAACAAATTCTCGCCACCGAAAATCCCGGCCTGAGCGAGACACAAACGCACCTGGTGTCAAAACGCATACAACGAATTCGGAATGCGCTGCAATCTGCCTCCAAGCCGCTGTTGTGGAAAGCGCGTGACCGGGTTGGAACCCGCCTGCGCTGGTATGTGGATGTGGAAGAAGTCGACCGTTAAGCAGGGCGAGCCTGTCTTGGAACCCGGCAGGTAACGGGATGATCGATCAAAAACGCCTCGAGCAGAGTCTTCAAGGAATAGCTTTAGGTCCGTTGAGGGTCTTGGATCAGGTTGGATCGACCAATACCGAAGCATTGCGCTGGGCCGATGCCGGGGCGCCTGATCTTTCTGTCGTTATCGCCGATGAGCAGACCGCCGGGCGCGGTCGCCAGGGACGCACATGGTTCACGCCGCCAGGAGCAGCGCTGGCCTTCAGCCTGGTGTTGCGCGACGGCTGTGTAGCCGATCGTAATCTTCCCGCGGACAGGACGTCCGTGGAAGGCACGTCTGTGGAGGGCATCCCTGTGGACGGCACGTCTGTGGACGGCACGTCCGAGGACATCTCATCCCGGCTGGCTCGCCTGACTGCCCTGGGCGCGCTGGCGGTCAGCCAGGCGCTGCAAACGGAGTACAACCTTCCAACACAGATCAAATGGCCGAATGACGTGCTGCTCGAGCGGCGAAAAGTGTGTGGAATCCTTACGGAAGGCCAATG
>MGNS01000131.1:6384-8380 GCA_001795165.1 Chloroflexi bacterium RBG_16_57_11 | reverse complement strand
ACTCGAGGCTGTCGTTCTGGGGATTGGGATAAATGTGGCGCTGGCTTCCGTGCCGCCGGAATACGATGTGATCTTTCCGGCTACCTGTGTCGAGTCAATCCTCGGGCGTGAGGTCGACCGCTGGCAGCTGTTGCGAAGTGTGCTGGAAAATATCCTGGCATGGCGTGGCCGCTTGAATGAACCGGAATTCCTGAGCGCCTGGGAGGAAAAGCTGGCATATAAGGGCGAGCAGGTTTATATTTATACAGGCACTGCCACTCAAGACCTGCCGGATGAGCAGGGCATTTTGTTGGGCCTGGACAGCGCAGGTCGCTTACGCATCCGCAGCCATACTGGCAAAGTGCGCTCGTTGGACTATGGAGAATTGCGCCTGCGACCGGTCGGTTAGGATTGTTGATTGTCTGACAGGGAGAAAATATGTCTATTGAAGAGCTACGCCAAGAGGCCAGCGAATCCCCCTTTGCCGAGGAAGAAACCGGTCTGGCTCCATCATCAGTAAAAAGGCCGTACAAGGTGCGATACCTGGGGATGACGGCCGTCCAAACCTTTATCATCGCTGCGCTGTTGCTGTTGATCGCTTGCCTGCTGAGCACATTTTGCCTGCTGGCGACCGGCAGAGTGGTCCCGTCATTTTTGATTTAACACCCAAAGCTTGCCATTCCGGCATGCTTTGAGGCCAGCCGCTCCAGGCTATTCAGCGCCTGTTCGACGAAAATCGGGGTTTGCGACCCGGGCGACAGAGGCAACAAAATCGTCGGGTTGCAGGCTGATGATCAGCACGCCCCGTGTGGAGCGCCCGGTTTGTGCGATATCGCGCACCTTGGCGCGCAGCACCACCCCACCGGAAGACATAATTGTCAGATCGTCCGATTCATGCACCACGCGCGCGGCGACAATTGGCCCGATCTTGCTCAAAGCCTTCTGATCGATGGTTTGCACGCCGCTTGTCGCGCGCCCTTTAACCGGATATTCTTTTAGCGGCGAGCGCTTGCCGTAGCCCAAAGCAGTGATGACCAACAAATCGCTGCCTGGTTCTATCACCTCCATGCTGGCAACGTGGTCATCCTCCCCCAGCTTGATGGCGGTGACACCGGCTGCGGCGCGCCCCATTGGGCGAACTTCGCTCTCGGTAAAGCGTAACGCCTGGCCCCGCTCTGTGACCAGGATCACATCGTCGTCGCCGCTGGTCAGCCGCGCCCATCCAAGCCAGTCGTCTTTATCCAGGTTGATCGCGATCAAGCCCGATGGCCGGACGGAGGCAAAATCGCACAGGGCAATGCGCTTAATTCGCCCATCTCGAGTTGCCATCATGCAAAAGTGTTGCTCATCGAATTGTGGCAAGGCCACAGCCGCGGTGATCGTCTCGCCCGCTTCCAGGGAAAGTACATTCACGATAGGGATGCCGCGGCCCGCCCGGTCAGCGTCCGGTATTTGATATGCCTTTTCCGAATAGACCTTGCCGCGATCCGAGAAGAACAGAATGGTATCCAGCGTGCGCCCCGGGATCACAAGGATGACCTCGTCTTCTTCCTTGGTGGTGTGGCCGGTCACGCCGCGCCCACCCCGGCTCTGGGCGCGAAACGCCGCTGCGGCGAGGCGCTTGATATAGCCGCGCTGGGTCAGGCTGATCAGCACCGGCTCATCCGCAACTAGGTCCTCCTCGCGGAAATCCTGGCTGGCTTCTCGGGCGATGCGAGTATGGCGTGCATCACCGTATTTACTGGCCATTTCCAACAGGTCATCTTTGATCACCTGAAGAATTTTCTGGGGGTTGGCTAACAGATCTTCCAGAAATGCGATGCGCTCCAGGGTTTGCTTCTGCTCGTCTTCAATTTTTTGTCTTTCCAATGCCGCCAACCGGCGTAGCTGCATGTCCAGGATCGCCTGGGCCTGTTTCTCGCTCAGCTCGAAGCGGCCCATCAGGCGCTCCTTAGCCGTCTCGGCATCTGGGGAGCGGCGGATCAGCTCGATCACCTCATCCAGGTGCCCCAGGGCG
>MGNS01000131.1:0-6221 GCA_001795165.1 Chloroflexi bacterium RBG_16_57_11 | reverse complement strand
GCACGCCAAAAGTCGATTGCAGCGGCGTATATTTGTAAAGCTGGTTCAGCACCTTTTTCGGCTGAGCGCCGCGCTTGAGCTCGATAACGATGCTCATCCCGCGCCGGTCGGATTCGTCGCGCAGGTCGGAGATATCGTCCAGTTTCCCCTCCCGTGCCAGTTCGGCGATGCGCTCGATCAGGCTGGATTTGTTGAGCTGGAAGGGTATCTCGGTGATCACGATGCGGTGGCGACCACCGCTCATCTCCTCGATATGCGCCAGGCCACGCAGCACGATCCGCCCGCGCCCGGTGGAGTAGGCCTGCAAGATGCCCTCGTCGCCGACGATGATCCCACCGGTTGGGAAATCAGGACCAGGCACGCGCCGCAATAGCTCCTCGATCGGGACATCGTCGATCGTCTCGTAATGATCGATTAGATAACCGATTGCTTCAACCAGCTCGCGCAAGTTATGGGGTGGAATATTGGTTGCCATGCCGACGGCAATCCCGGCTGAGCCGTTGAGCAACAGGTTGGGCAGCCGCGCGGGCAAGACCTGGGGCTCCTTCAAGGTGCCGTCGAAGTTATCGCCGAAATCGACCGTGTCACGCTCGATGTCCGCCAGCATCTCCTCAGCCATGCTCGCCAGGCGCGCCTCCGTGTAGCGCATCGCTGCCGGGGCGTCGCCGTCCACCGAGCCAAAGTTACCCTGGCCATCGATCAACACATAGCGCATCGAAAAATCCTGGGCCATGCGAGCCATCGTATCGTATACGGCGGCATCGCCATGCGGATGGTACTTTCCGAGCACCTCACCCACAATGCGGGCGGATTTCTTATAACCCGAATTTGAGCGTATGCCCATGTCATGCATGGCATACAGAATGCGCCGGTGGACCGGTTTGAGGCCATCGCGCGCATCCGGTAGAGCGCGCGCCACGATCACGCTCATGGCGTAATCCAGGTAGGCCGAGCGCATCTGCGCGTCAATATCGACGGGTTGAACTAAACCGATATCCATGCCAATTTCCTCTTCGATCGATCAAATGCGCAAAAAGCCTTTGCGGCGTAAAAAAGGCTGTGCGTATGACGCGCACAGCCTTGCTATTATACCCCACCGACCAGGGTAGGGGCGAAGCAAGCCGGAAAGTCTCTTTCCCAGTGAAGGCTAACTATCCTCCGGCTTGCTTCGCCCTTACAAGAACTATGGTAGGACGCTCAGGTATTCGTCAATGGCCGCTGCTGCCTTACGGCCTGCCACCATGGCGGTGACCACCAGGCCCGGGCCGGTGACATCATCGCCGCCCGCATATACCCCTGGGCGCGACGTAGCGCCGCTCTCAGGATCGATGAAGATCAGGCCCCATTTATCGGTTTCCAGCCCCGGGGTAGTCTGGCCGATGATCGGATCAGGCCAATAGCTCACCGCGGTTACCGCGCAATCCGCCTGGACGATGAAGTTCGAGCCTTCCACGGGGACCGGCCTGCGACGACCTTTGGCGTCGGGCTCACCCAACACCATGCGAATACATTCGACCTCTTTCAGCCGGCCATCGTCGCCGGCGATGAAGCGGATCGGCTGGGTGAGGAACTGGTAGATCGCGCCTTCTTCCTTAGCCAGCTCACGGTCGTGGCGGCCGCCGGGCATTTCTCTCTCGGTGCGTCGGTACAGACAGGCGACCTCATCCGCTCCCAGGCGTAAAGCGGTGCGCAAGCAATCCGAAGCGGTGTCGCCTCCGCCGATGACCACCACCTTTTTTCCGATCTCGGGCCTGGAGCGCAGCTCCTCTGGCAGGAGCTCCAGATCCACGTTACAGCGCATCAGGAACTCCGTGGCTTTGTAAACACCCGGCAGGTCTTCACCCGGCACCTCCATCGGCGCATCGATCTCGGTGCCAACGCCGACGAAGGTCGCCTGATAACCTTGGGCGAACAGATCATCTATGGTCAGATTCTTGCCGATATAGGTATTGAAAACGAACTCGACGCCGGCAGCTTCCAGGTCATGGACTCGGTTGAAAACCACGTCTTTGGTGAGCTTAAAGCTGGGGATGCCATAAGTCAGCAGGCCGCCAGGCCCCGGCTTGGACTCATAAATGACCACCTGATACCCTTTTCGCACCAGCTGTTCCGCGCAAGTCATTCCCGCCGGGCCTGCTCCGACGATGGCGACCCGTTTTCCGACCGGTTGGCCGACCGGGATCGCTGCGCCCTGGACGCGCCGGGCATAGTCGACGACGAAGGCTTCCAGTGCTCCGGTCATCACCGGTAATGCCGACTTGCTTTGAGCGCAGGAGCCCTGGCAAAGCTGCTCCTGGGGGCAAACACGCCCGCATATCTCTGGTAAGGAGCTGCTTTGGCGATAAAGATCGGCGGCCTCCAGAAACTGGCCTTGTTCGATTAACCACATCGCCGAGGGGATATCATTATGAGTTGGACAGGCCAGCATGCAAGGCGCCGGATCGGGACACTGGACGCAGCGCGCAGCTTCCAGCACCGCGCTCCCGGGATCAAGCGGGATGATAACATCGTCAAAATCACACACCCGCTCTTCAACCGAACGGGTGCGAATGCCTTGCGAAGGCGTCTTAGCGCGGGTCTTCCGATCAATGGCGAGAAAATCACCAGAAATCTTCCTCATTCCTTTTCCTCCAATAGCTCTTTGTGTGCGCTTTGAATCCGTATATGATAATAACGAGTAAAGAGGTTTTAATTCAGTCTCAGATGTCATATCTTTAGGTGACAGTTGTCATCAGTTTTGAGGCAGGTTGAACAATTTCTTAAATCTTTGGTTAACGCGCTGGCAAATCCGGGACGGCTTTGGAGTACAATCAAACGTTGGAATCATTCCTGTATGTCGAGGTCTGCGTATGAAGAAGTTGTTGGTTATTCTTGTGATCGTCGTTGTCCTGGCTGGTGGAGCCTATGCGTTTATGCAATGGCGGGCGGGACAGCGAGCTTCCCAGTTGGAGAATTTACAGACCGAGACGGCCGGCCGCGGACAACTGATTTCCACCATTGGGGCTACCGGGCAGGTGCGGACCAGGCAGTCGGCGATACTGAACTGGAATACGGCTGGGACGGTTGATGAGGTGCGCGTTCGGGTTGGCGACCAGGTCGAGGCCGGGGATAAGCTGGCGGAGCTGAAACAGACCTCTCTTCCACAAGCGATCATCCTGGCTCAGGCCGACCTGGTCAATGCCAGGAAGGCGCTCGATGACCTGACCACCAACGCAGAGACTGCAAAAATTCAGGCGCTGCAATCGATATCCAGCGCAGCCCAGGCGGTGCGCGACGCGCAATATCGCCTGGATAATTACATCATGCCAACCGAGCTACAGAATTTGAGCACCATGGATGCGTTGGATCAAATGCAGAAAAAGCTGGATGAGGCGCGGCTGGCCTTTGAGCCGGTGAAATATCTTCCGGAAAACGACCCGCAACGCGAGGAATTGAAGGATGCACTGGACCAGGCGCAGGCGGATTACAACGCAGCGGTGAAGCGGCTGGATTACGAGTACGCGCTGGAAGTGGCGCAATCGAACCTGGAGAAGGCCCGCCAGGATTATGAGAAATGGAAGGACGGCCCCAACCCGGATGATGTGGCAGCGGTCGAGTCGCGCATTGCCGCAGCCCAGGCCGCCCTCAGCCAGGCGTGGATCGAAGCCCCATTTAACGGGGTCATCACCCTGGTGGATACCCAGCCGGGCGATAAAGTGTCGATCAATTCACCGGCCTTTCGGCTGGATGATTTATCTTCGTTGCTTGTGGACGTGTCTGTATCCGAGGTGGATATCAACCAAATCCAACCCGGTCAAGAGGTTAGGATGACCTTTGATGCCATCCGGGGCAAGGAATATAAGGGTTTGGTGACCGAGGCGGATCGAGTGGGCAGTGATGTCCAGGGAGCCGTTGAATTCATGGTGGTGGTCGAGCTGACGGACCCGGATGAAGAAGTCAAGCCTGGTATGACTGCAGCGGTGAACATCGTCGTAGATGAGCTGGAGGATGTCCTGCTTGTGCCCAACCGCGCAGTGCGCTTTCAGGAAGGCAAGCAGGTTGTCTATATCCTGAAGGATGACCAGGTTGTTCCTGTCTCGATACAAATTGGGTCTTCCTCCGACGTATTGAGCCAGGTGGTGGATGGCGAATTGCAAATCGGCGACCTGATCGTGCTAAATCCGCCCACGGTATTCGAAAGCAACGGACCGCCGCCTTTCGTTCAGAGGAGATAGCGATGAGCGATTGGGTCATCGAAGCCCGCGATCTGACTAAAGTGTACCGCATGGGAGAAGTGCAGGTTCACGCCTTGTGCGGCTTGTCCATGAAGGTCGCACGCGGCGAAGTGGTGGCGATTATGGGTCCCTCGGGGTCGGGTAAATCCACGTTGATGAATATCATTGGCTGCCTGGATCGGCCAACCGCGGGTGATTACATTCTGGACGGTGTAAACGTCTCAAACCTGAAAGATGACCAGCTTGCTTCGATCCGCAACCGCAAAGTAGGCTTTGTTTTCCAGAGTTTCAATCTATTGCCACGGGCGACCGCCCTGGTAAATGTCGAGCTGCCCATGCGCTACTCGGGGTTGCGCAGCGGGCGGAAGGAGCGCGCCCGCTCCGCGTTGCAGGCCGTTGGGCTGGATGACCGCCTCACCCATCGTCCAAGCGAGCTCTCCGGTGGACAGCAACAGCGGGTTGCGATCGCCCGCGCCCTGGTGAACGATCCGGCCATAATCCTGGCGGATGAGCCTACCGGCAATCTGGATAGCAAGTCCGGGGCAGAGATCATGCACCTGTTGCTCAGGCTAAACCAGGAACGTGGCACCACGCTGTTAATCGTCACGCACGATTCCGAAGTGGCCGCGCAGTCACAGCGTATCATCCACATCCGGGATGGCATGGTGGAGGATAAATGATCATTTTGCAATCCATCTTTGAGGCCTTGGATAGCCTGTCTTCGAACAAGCTGCGGTCTGGTCTTACCATCATTGGGATCGTCATCGGAGTGGCGGCAGTCATCGCCATCGTGTCGATTGGCCGTGGCGCCGAGAACACCATTACAGGCTCGATCCAGGGGATTGGCACCAACCTTCTTTTTGTCTTTAGCGGTGGCTCAGAGGAGGTTCGTAACCCGAAACCGCTAACCCTGGCCGATACGACCGCCATTACGGACCCTTTCCAGGCTCCTTCAGTAGCTGGTGTTGCGCCTGTGTTGCAGGGCAATGGAGAAGTCTCTGCAGGCGGTGAAACGACAACCACCCAAATCAGCGGGGTGACCCCCGAGTATAGCCCGGTGCGTAATTTGAAGGTCACTGAGGGCGAGTTTATCCGTGAAGAGCACATCCTTGGGCGGGCCTCGGTGGCGTTGATCGGTACGGAGGTCGCCGACCGGCTGTTTGGGCGTAAGGAGGGCCTGGTCGGGGAGACCATTCGCATTGAAGGACAGCCGTTCACCGTGCTGGGTGTGCTTGAGTCGAAGGGTGGATCCGGTTTTGGCAACCAGGACGACCGCATCCTGGTTCCGCTCACCACCGCTCAAACGCGCTTGCTGCGCCGCTCGACGCGCGATCGCATCGACTTGTTGATCGTGTCGGCGGTCAGCGCCAATGATGTCCCCCGGGCCAGCGACGAGATCGCCCAGATCCTGCGCTCCCGCCACCGCACTGCCATCGGCGCGGATGATTTCACGATCCTGTCGCAGCAAGATTTTCTTGACACTGCTCGCACCATTACCAGTGTCCTGACGATCTTCTTGGGCGGCATCGCTGCAATCTCCCTGCTGGTCGGCGGCATTGGCATTATGAACATTATGCTGGTTTCGGTCACCGAGCGCACCCGCGAGATCGGCCTGCGTAAAGCGCTTGGTGCGCGGCGCATCGATATCTTGATCCAATTCCTGACCGAGTCATCTTTGCTGAGCATGTTTGGTGGCCTGATTGGCATTGGCCTGGGTGCGCTGATCTCTTATATTGTCGCCAGAATAGCAGAGGCGCGCGGCACGGCGATCATTCCCCAGATCGGTCTGGATACTGTTTTATTGGCAACGATGTTTTCAACGGCTGTCGGCTTGTTCTTTGGCTTATATCCGGCGAACCGCGCTGCGGGTCTGGAGCCGGTCGAGGCATTGCGCTACGAATGACAGGCAGGGCAGGAAGCCGGTGACCCGAGATACGGCAAATGGCCCGCCTCCGATTGATCCCACCAGATGAATGTTATGAGTTACAATTATCTATTGATTCTTTT
>MGNS01000130.1:32095-34046 GCA_001795165.1 Chloroflexi bacterium RBG_16_57_11 | reverse complement strand
TCGAGTAATTCAGCCACAAGGTCAGGTAGCTATCCAGCGCCTCGTCGGTATCACCCGCCAGCTCGCTGGCCAGACCCAATAGATAGTAATATGAATCGCACGTCCAGGTGGGCTCGCAAAGCAAACCTGGATATTCTTGCAAATCGATCAACTCTTCCTGGGTCTGCTTAGGCGACTCGCCGGAAAGCAAACGCCGCTCCAGCTCGCCCAACGGCACGAAGAACTTGCTGGGGTATTCCTTGCGCAACGGCACTTCCAAAAGATATGGCTCCTGCGTATCCGGCAATCGAAGCATGGTGAAGGCTTGCTCATCATTCAAGAAGACCGCCGGCTGCAGCGTCAGCCCATCCTCGGCAATATACGCCTCCTCCAGATACTCGAGCGTGGGCGGTACGCCGCTCACCGGGCCCACGCGCAAGGCGGTATGTCCCGTCTTATCCTCCACCAGGATCCAAAATTCAGGCGTCTGGCGCTTGCGATAGCGGGTGGTAAACCAGCGCTCGCTCTCACCGTCATCTTCGAAATCGAAATACCCTGATGAGTTTGGTTCCATCCCTGATTGCTTCAGGCTCTCGATAGCGTCGGCTTCCGCCGGGAAACTGTCCACCAGGTGCTGGATGGCAATCGATGGATCGCAAACCGGAGAGCCAACACAGGCGCGGTACAAGTCTTGTGGGGATTGGTAAGCCGCCAGGAACTCCTGGGCTGGCTTGATCCAGGCGCTGTTGTACACCGATGGGTTAGTGGAGACTTCGTTGAGATACTCCACCGCCAGGATCTGGTTGCCGACCAGGGCGTGATAAACCCCCAGCCGGTAAAGCCATTCATCCCTGGCATCTGGAGGGTAAGTTTCGCCCTGCGTGTCCTGGGCCGGGGGCCAATCTGGAAGCAGCGTTTGCATCAATGGGATGGCCACCTCGGGACCCCAGACGCTGGCGGCAAAATCGATGATTGGATCGCATTCGGCCAGCTGTTTTGGGTTCGGCTCGATCGTGGCCAGTTGGTGAATGAAGGAGAAATATTCGCCATTCCAGCGATAAGTGCGGCGCAGCGTGACAGGGCAGGGCGGGTAAACCTTCGTCTTGAAGACCAGGTCGCTCTGGTCGGTGTCGCCGGTATTCAAGCTCCAATAGTTATCGAACTCCATGCCGATTTTATAAATCGCCTCGGCCGGCAAGAATGGAAGCTCGCTGGGCTGGTCTTGTGAAAGGTTGAAGACGCGCGGCGGGTTAACATAAAACTGGTCTTCTTCCTGTGTAAAATAAATCGCCACCTCCTTCCCATCTGCGTCCCTGGGGTTCAAATCGGCCACAATCCAGTTCGATTGTGGTTGGCGGATGAAATCGAAGCGCGACAGCAACGGGAAAGCCTGGAAGGCTGCCGGGCTCTCCAACAGCCAGATAAATGCGCTGCCGCCTTCACCGCGCAGCTCGATCACGTAGCTGGCAACGTAGCCGGCAGGTGGATCGATCTCTGTCATGTACAGACCGAGCCGCGGCTCGCGCTCGGCGAACCAGGAGTACAGGTAAGGGATTTCTGTCTCGTTGCGATTCAACCCACCGGCGATCAAATCAGCGTAATTATTGGCAGACTGTTCATCACCCATCGAAGCCAAATCGTAGGCCAGTTGCCAGCTCCAGGAGGGCGCCTGAGCAGTGCTGGGGAAGCGCAGCAGCGCCTCACGCCAGGAAAACACCGGGTAGCGATAGGCGTCCAGGTAAGCCTGGGTGATCTCGCCGGGCGGGGTGGATTGGGGCAGTGTATCCGGGTAGCCTTGCAGGAGCCTTCCGGCGTAATCGGCGTCCTCGGCCGTCCACTCGGCCAGCTCATAGGCGCTGCTGGCAGCGAAGGGCCGCGCCGGGGTCAAGGTGGGCAAGCCGGGCGTGGGTACGGTCTGGGTGGGTGTCGGCGTAATCGAAGGGGTCAGCGTGTTGGTGGGTGTGTGGCTGGG
>MGNS01000130.1:31555-32081 GCA_001795165.1 Chloroflexi bacterium RBG_16_57_11 | reverse complement strand
TGATGGTGGGAGTGAGACTGGCTGTGGACGAAGGCGAGGGGGTGAAGCTCGGTCTCACGGTCAGGGAGGCGCCGGGAGGTACCACGGGCGTGGATTTGAACACCAATGGATACAGGATCACAGCCAGCGCCAGTCCGGCGATGCACGCCAGCAGCAAGGCCAGGTTGATAGCCAGCAAGCGAAGGCGTGTCGTTTCTGGGGGGTTTTCAGTCATAGCGCTCGATAGTCAGACGCGCCAGGCTTAACGGCGCTATAGTCCTCGCTGGCAAAAGCCTCGACTTCGGCCTGGGCCTCAGCCAAGGCCTGATCTGCCCGCCCAGTCTCCATCGGCAGCAGTGGAGGGCGCACCGCCCAAAGGGCGAAGGGGTGCAGCCGGGCCAATAACGCCTTATACAGCGGCGGGTTGGGCGGATAGCGTCCCATAACTTCACGGGCGGCATCCAGGCATCCCTGAGCGGCCGGTTCAGCGCCTCCAGCCTGGAAAGCCTCCCACACCTTGCGTAGGTCCGGCGAACGGAGGTTCGCC
>MGNS01000130.1:31263-31544 GCA_001795165.1 Chloroflexi bacterium RBG_16_57_11 | reverse complement strand
CTGAGGCGCCCTGTTCGAGCGCCAGGCTGAACAACGAATCGGTGCCGGAGAATACCAGAAGATCCGGGCCAAAACGTACCCCCAGACGGCGGGCATGATCGGCGTCGGCGGAGGAATCTTTAAGGCCGGCAAATTGGTCGGGGAAGGCATCTTTAAGCCGTGCAAGCAGGTCTAATGAAAGCGGCACGCCGCTCAGCGACGGGATATGGTAGCCCAGCAACGCCGCGTTTGTCGGGACTGCACGCTGGATCACCTGGCTGAACCAGGCAAACAAACCGTCA
>MGNS01000130.1:30846-31192 GCA_001795165.1 Chloroflexi bacterium RBG_16_57_11 | reverse complement strand
GGGTAAGCTGGACGGTTTCCTCCAGGCTGGGCGTGCCGGTGCCAAGCAACAAGCGAAAATCAGGGTGTTCCTGGCGAACTGCCAGCCCAGCGCGCAGCAACGCCAGGCGCTCATCGGCGGAGAAGGACGGTCCTTCGCCGGTAGTGCCCATCAACAAGGCGCCATGACAGCCACGGCGTGCCAGGAAGCCCAGGAAAGCAGGCAGGTCATCGAGTGCCAGGGAAAAATCGGGTTTCAGTGGTGTGAGCGCCGCGGCGTAAACGCCTCGCAGGCTTTGGTGATTGGGCATAAATTTTTTCCGCTCCAGTTATGGCAAGATTATACTGGAAAACGGATTATCGTAGGG
>MGNS01000130.1:27732-30813 GCA_001795165.1 Chloroflexi bacterium RBG_16_57_11 | reverse complement strand
ACACTTACCTCAACCCTCCAATCAGCCATACTCAGACCCGCCCCTACCACTTGCTAAAGCCTATTTTCCCTGGTATAGTAATTTGCATGCAACACCGGAACCGGATCATCTGGCTGCTGACCCTGCTCGTTTTCTTGGCGCTTAATGCCTGTGGTAGGGATCAATCAGAAACGCCGGTGGCCACACAACCCTCTGTTGGACCCACCTCCGCTCCCACTCGGCCGCCAACACCCTTACCCACCCCAACTAAGATGGTGATTGGGGGCACAATATCGATCTGGCATTCCTGGGACGAAACAAGCATGCCAGCGCTGGTCCAGATCATCGCCGAGTTCCAGCAGCAGTACCCCGATGTCCTGTTCGACGTATTGTACGTGCCGGCGCAAGACTTGCAGGCCCGTTTTGCCGAGGAGACAAGGAACGGCAGCGGGCCGACCTTACTGATCGGGCCGGCGGAATGGGGGCCACCACTGTATGACGACGGATTGATCGAAAACCTGACAGGTCTGATGAGCGCAGAGCGTCTGGCGGCATTGAACCTGCCCGCCCTGGGTGAAGGGATCTATTCCGGCGCGACCATCGGCTTGCCGATCAGCCTCCAGGGTGTGGTCTTGTACCGGAACAAGGATATTATCACGATAAACGCCTCCACGTATGACGAGCTGGTTACCCTAGCTGAGACCTCCACCCAAGGCGAAGTGATTGGCGCAATCCTGGAACGGAGCTTTTTTTACTCCGGCGGTCACCTGGAGGGGGTGGGTGGTCAGCTCATGGACAGTAATTACCTGCCTGCGTTCAACGACGAGCGCGGCCTGGCATGGATCGAAATGCTGAGCCGCTTCGCGGAAGCCGGACCGCCGAACGATTTTTCCGATGAAGATTTGGAGCGCTTTAAGGAAGGCAACGTCGGATGGATCATCGATGGGACCTGGAACATGCGCAACCTGGCCGCGGCCATTGGGCCGGAAAAATTGGCGATTGACCCCTGGCCGGGCTATGAAGATGGGCGCATGTCAGGTTATGTCCTGGCTGAGAACGTCTATCTCAGCCAGGAAGCCACGACCGAAACCAGACAGGCGGCGATCCGCTTCATTGATTACCTGCTCTCGCCTGAAGCCCAGACCCACCTGGCGGAAGTTGAGCGCATCCCGGCAGTGAGCGGTGTGGCGATCACCGATCCGATCACAGGTCCGCTGATCGCTCAGGCCATGGCAGCGCTGGCAGGCGGCGCCACCTACCCTCCCGTGCCCCAGACAACTTATTACGATCTTAACCTGGATATCGCCTTGCGCTCGATCTTTGTAGATGGTGTCGAGCCCGCCCAGGCGCTTCAAACCGCCGAAGATGCGATTATTGCTGATCTACAGCTCAACTTTCCCACTCCAACCCCAACCCCATGACAGTAGAATGATTTTTGACTATCGCCAGACATGACAGTTGGCACTAGCCAAAGCCGTCCAGAGGGGGGATAATTAGATAAGATAAGGTATATTTCAGCGCGACGCGCTCGCAAAGCGCTGCGAAAAATATCACGCGAGGTGCTGGCGAAGCGCACACATAATGGTTGAAAAAAGGAGAAAACCTGGCATGCCCGTACGCGGTTGGATTGAAGTCAATCAGATATACTGCAAAGGGTGCGAGCTGTGCATTGCAGAATGCCCGCAGCAAGTGTTGAGCCTGGATATGGATCACCTGACACCGAAAGGTTACCATCCGGTTCACCTGGTGAAGGACGGCTGCACGGGTTGCGCCATCTGCGCGATCGTCTGCCCGGAAGCCGCCCTCACCGTATTTCGCGAAACGCCGTTGCGTGCAACTCCGTTGCGTACAGCGGCGGGAGCCTGAGACAGGAGGACATTCGTGGCGCGAGAATTACTTGAAGGCAATAAGGCCATGGCCGAAGCTGCCATACGTGCGGGCGTACAAGCATACTTTGGCTACCCGATCACGCCTCAGACCGAGCTGCTGGAATGGATGTCGATGCGAATGCCCGAGCTGGGGCGTGCGTTTTTACAGGCAGAAAGCGAAGTCGCCGCCATCAATATGGTGTATGGCGCGGCCTGCACCGGAGAGCGGGTGATGAGCTCCTCTTCCAGCCCGGGCGTCAGCCTGATGATGGAAGGCTTATCCTACATCGCCGGGACCGAGCTGCCGGTGGTGCTGATCGATGTCGTGCGCGGCGGACCCGGCCTGGGCAACATCGCCCCCTCGCAGGGCGATTACAACCAGATCGTCCACGGCGGCGGCCACGGTGACTACCACCCAATCGTCCTGGCGCCCTCTAGCGTCCAGGAAGCCATCGATTTAACCGTTTTGTCCTTTGACCTGGCGGAAAAATACCGCTCAATCGTCATCGTCCTGGCAGACGGCAACATCGGGCAGATGATGGAGCCTGCCGAGCTGCCGCCGATGCGCCCGCCGGAGCGACAGCTGCCGGATTGGGCAGTGCGCGGTGCAGAAGGCCGTGAGCGGCGTATCCTTTCTTCGATCTACTTAAAGCCTGAGGAAGAAGAGGTGACCAATCTGCGCCTGCTGGAACGCTGGCAGAAGATCCAGGAGAACGAAGTACGCTACCGGGAATACTACCTGGACGACGCAGAATACGTTGTGCTCGGATTTGGCACCGCCGGTCGAGTAGCCTTCTCCGCCGTGCGCGCGGCGCGCGCCGAGGGCCTCCGCGTCGGATTGTTCCGCCCCATCAGCCTCAGCCCCCTGCCTTACGCACGCATGGCTGAGCTATCCAAAACCGCCAAAGTATTCCTGGTGGTCGAGATGAACACCGGGCAGATGCTGGATGACGTGCTGCGTGCTGCCTCCGGGCGCATCCCTGTGGAATTTTATGGACGGCTTGGCGGGGTGGTGCCCTTCCCGGATGAAATCCTGGCAGAAATCCAGCGCATAGCGAACGATTCGCTAACCGTTGACGGCGACCCACGCCAGTCGTGGATGAAGCGCATGAAAGAGATTATCAATAACTGAATGTTTGCGGAGGCTTTAAAAATGACCGACGCACCTGCACAGGTGGTCTACTCTCGACCTAAATCGCTCACCGATACACCGATGCACTATTGCCCTGGCTGC
>MGNS01000130.1:26619-27719 GCA_001795165.1 Chloroflexi bacterium RBG_16_57_11 | reverse complement strand
CTCACCGTCTGATCGCCGAAGTACTGGATGAAATGGATCTGCGCGAAAAAACGATCGGTGTTGCCCCGGTGGGCTGTTCTGTTTTTGCTTATAACTACTTCGACACCGACTTTGTAGAAGCAGCGCATGGCCGCGCCCCGGCGATGGCAACCGGCATCAAACGCGTCCTGCCGGAACGCATCGTCTTCACCTACCAGGGAGACGGCGACCTGGCGTCGATCGGGATGGCCGAGATCATGCACGCCGCGGCGAGGGGAGAAAACATAACAGTGGTCTTCATCAATAACGCTATTTATGGAATGACCGGTGGACAGATGGCGCCAACCACCCTCCCCGGACAGAAGACCACCTCCTCGCCCAACGGACGAGATGTAGAGCAATCCGGCTTTCCCATCCGCATGGCAGAGGTGCTGGCGACGATGGAAGGGACGGGTTACTCGGTGCGCCGCAGCCTGCACGATCCCAAGAATGTGCGCCTGGCGAAGAAAGCCATCCGCATGGCTTTCGAGGTGCAACGCCGTGGGCTGGGTTTCGCCATGGTCGAGCTGCTTTCCACTTGCCCGACGAACTGGGGATTGACACCCCAACAATCGTTAAAATGGATCGAGGATCATATGATCCCCGTCTTCCCGCTCGGCGATTATAAAGTTTCACCGGCTATCGCCGAAATTAAGTAATAGAGTTGCGGAGAGATAAAACAGAATGCAAACCGAGATCCTGATCGCTGGATTTGGAGGCCAGGGCATCCTGTTCGCCGGGCAGTTGCTGGCTTATGCCGCCCTGGATGCCGGGAGGGAAGTCACCTGGATCCCATCGTACGGACCCGAGATGCGTGGTGGAACGGCAAATTGCACCGTGACGATTGCCGATGAAGAGATTGGCGCGCCAACTGTGCGCAACCCTAAGGCGGGGATGGTATTCAACCTGCCTTCTTTTGACAGGTATGAGCCGCTGATCAAGAGCGGTGGGGTGTTAATCGCAAACCAGTCGCTGATCGATCGCGGTTTTCGACGGACAGACTTGAATGCAGTGATGATCCCCGCCAATGAGATCGCCGAATCGCTGGGCGATAAGCGCCTGACCAACATGGTCATGGTGGG
>MGNS01000130.1:18378-26596 GCA_001795165.1 Chloroflexi bacterium RBG_16_57_11 | reverse complement strand
TGCTGAGCATCGAGGCGATCGAAAAAACGCTCGGAACGCACCTGCCGGAGCGCCACCGCCGCCTGCTGCCGCTCAATTCGAAGGCGCTACGCGAAGGAGCTACCTTTGCCCAGGGCGTGATCAAAGTCCCTGCCTGAGGCGAAAAACCTGTTACAATCGCCAGATGCAAAACAAAATCGGCCGGAGCGCCGGTTATTTGCTAATATTCTTGCTTATCTTCAGCCTGTCCGGGTGTAATTTTACCGGACAGGCCCTGCCTACCGCCACCTCAACGCCGACCGATACGCCCCAGCCCACCCAGACGCCACTGCCAACCGATACACCGGCGCCCAGCCCTACCTTCACGCTGGAACCCACTGCGACCCTCCCACCGGCATCGCCCACCGCTCCGCCACAACCGCCAACTGCGGAGGCGACACTCACGACCGAGCAGGCTATCCTGGTTTATTACATAAACAAAGGTGAAAATGGGCCTTTTGGCTGCGGCGAAGCGCTGTGGTACATCAAGACGAAGCAGCCAAAAACCAGCCTGCTTACGAATGACATCCGCTTTGCCCTGACGACCATCTTATCCTACCATTCCGAGATGATCGGGACACTGTACAACCCCGGTTACGCTTCCAACCTGGCGGTGAACAATGTCGAGGCGAGTGGAAATGGCGTGGTAGTCTCGCTAAGTGGAACCTACAATCGCACCAAGGATCCCTGTGATGGCCGGCGGCTGATCGACCAGCTCCGCCAGACCATCAAGCAATTCGAAGGCGTCGGCAACATTCAAATCACTATCAACGGTACACCGATCGCGGATGTGATCAGCCGAAAGTAACCTTCAGAAATCCCAATAAATTAAACCGAGGCGGGCGCCGCGATTGGCGCCCGCCTGTGCATTCTCCTCCTCCGAGAGAAGACCTCGGCCTGTCGGGGCGCTGGGATTTGAACCCAGGGCCTCTTGCACCCCATGCAAGCGCGCTAGCCGGACTGCGCCACGCCCCGATCAAAGCGGAAAGATTATAGCGCGGAGTGTTATTTCTGGCAACCCCTTTTCTGGTGAGCCCTTCAGTCGAGGCTAAGGCGTTCTTCACTCTGGTTGGAGCCACCAATCAGGGCGACTACTTCCGAAGCGGCTTCCTCGATGGATTTCGCCGTGACGTCCACCAGCGGCCAGTCTTTCCGGCGCTCAAAAAGCTGGTAAGCATAGGTTATTTCCTGGCGTATATAGTTCAGGTCGGCGTAACCCAGCGAGCGTGTGCCGATGCGCTCGGCGCGGACACGGCGTAGCTCGCTCAACCGCTCCGGACGTACTACCAGGCCGACAACGCGGCGCCTGGGCAAATCGAACAGCTTACTGGGTGGATCCACCCCCAGGGCGATCGGAATATTGGCCACCTTCCAGCCACGATAAGCCAGGTAGATGCTGAGCGGCGTCTTGGAGGTGCGCGAGACGCCCACCAGCACGATCTCGGCTCGCTCAAGATCCTGTGGATTGCGGCCATCATCGTGGCGGACGGTGAAATCGATTGCCTCGATGCGCTGCAGATAAGCGGAATCAAATGGCTCAAACAGACCCGGCTCGGCGCGTGGTGGAGCGTCGAACAGATCGCTCAAGCGCGCCAGCAGTGGTCCCATCAGGTCGATCGTCGCCACGTTGTGTCTCCGGCCATCGTTAAGCATAGCCCGTCGCAGCCTGGCATATACAAAGGTGTGCACGATAAAGCCATCCATCTCCGCAGCTTCTTTAACGATGGCATGGATCTGTTCATGTGTGCGCACTCCGCCATAGCGGGAAACCGTGATCTGGCGTGCGTCGAACTGCACCAGCGCCGCCCGCACCACCCGCTCTGCAGTGGTGCCACTGGCATCGGACACAACAAAGATGTGATACATGGCTCAATCGAGTTGCGCCCAGCGCAGGACCAGATCGGTTTGAGGTCGTGTCTCTGGCGATGGCTTCCATCCGTCTGGTGTAAGGGAGCGCCATTGGGCGATCTGTGCGATGGCTTGCGGCCCACTCATCCCGTGGCGCACCAGATAGCAGCCTACCACGGTGCCTGTGCGACCAATCCCACCATAACAATGAAGATATACCGTGCGCCCGAGCTGCAATGCTTCATCAAGCTTATCCAGGATACGCCGCATTTGCCTTGGGCTGGGTGTACACATATCTGGAATCGACAGCCGGGTGTGAGAAACTTCGCGACGAACGCCCGCGGCCTCTTTGCTAAGCAGGGCGGTATAAGGCACCAAGCCAGCCTCGCCCGCCTCAGTCAGGTCGATTAAAAAATCGATCCCCTGCTCCAGCAGCCAGCGCAACCTACCGCACGCTTCATCCTCATCTACCGAGCAAGGGTATCTGCCTGCCAGGAACCGCCCTGGGAGAACCCAATAAGAATTGGCAATAGCACAGCCATGGGCGGCCATTAATCATATTCCTTCTGAGGCAAGCTGCGCTCCGGTGTCTCAAGAGGGCCATCCAGGCCATAGAGCAAGAGCAGCAGCGGGTCGAAGTGCTGATATTTCCCGCTGATCCGCCACAAGCGATAGTTGCGCTTTTCATCGTCCGTGGCCTGGTCGGTGAAGGCAGACATACCATCGAAGGTTGTACCAGATGGGCCCAGTCGGGTTTCAAAATGCAGGTGGTATGCTTCTGTATTGCCGGTCCTGCCAACCGCGCCGATGATCTGACACGCCGAAACCGGATCGCCAGGCGCCACCTGCAGCGAATTTTCTTCCATATGAGCGTAGAGCAGATACAATGACTGTCCGGTAGAGATATTCAACGCGATACGCAAGTCTTCCGGAATTGTTTCGCTGGGCGTTTCTACAATGACAACACTTCCATAAGGGAATGTGCTTTCCAATGCCATTGCCACCCAGCCCGCCAGGACGGATTGGATGCCCGTGCCGGCAATTGGGCCCCCGGCTTTCCAGTGGTAATAAGCGAAATCGACGCCGTGATGACGGTCATCCGCGCGGTTGCGAGGTGGCGGGTCATAGCCATCCGAGATCAGTCTCGGCAGATCGTCGCGCAAGATGTCTTTCAGCGGGGCGCAGATGCTGAAACCAGCCGGCTCAGTGGGGATCTCTGTCGGTGTCGCCGACTCAACAACCGCCGGCTTTTGCACGATCGAGGCGGCGAGCTGTGTTGCAGTGAGGTCCGCTTTGGGTGTGATCGTTGCAGTCGCTATCGAGGTCTCCGTGGGCGTCAGCGGGACTGCCCGGCGTGCCAGCAATTCCTGAGGGGTCGCACTGGATTGAATTGTGGGACTCTTTGCCAGGCTTGGGCCGCCTCCACCCACCCCTAATGGCGGACTGCACGCTGAGAGCCAAAACAGACCTCCTAGCAGCACTCCAATAAGCGTCAATACACGTAAAAGGTTCACACTGTCATTATACAATTCTTCATGGGTAAAGTCTGTTAAGAGACTCTGATATAATGGCAAGGCGAGGTTATATTGGTCAAAAAATACCTGATTACCGGCGGGTCAGGCTTCATCGGGTGTCATCTATGCGAAACTTTGGTTCGACAAGGCCAGCAGGTGGTGGCGATCGATGATCTATCCACCGGCGCTCTGGAAAATATCCAGCGGCTGCGCGAAGCCTCCAACTTCCAGTTCGTGCGCGAGACCATCCGGAACGCTCAGGTTCTTGACAGGCTGAGCAGCCAGGCGGACGTCATCATTCATCTGGCAGCCGCAGTTGGAGTTAAGTTAATCGTCGAGGACCCGGTGCACACCATTAACACCAACGTGATGGGGACCGAGGCGGTCCTGGCGACAGCCAATCGTTACGGTTGTAAAGTGCTGATCGCCTCATCATCTGAGGTCTATGGCAAAGGTGCCTCTGTGCCCTTCCACGAAGACGACGACTGCCTGATCGGCCCCACCACCCACAGTCGCTGGGCTTATGCCACTTCAAAAGCCGTGGATGAATTCCTGGGCCTGGCTTATTACCGGCAGTTTGGGTTGCCGGTCGTGGTGATGCGGTTTTTCAACACCATCGGGCTACGCCAGACCGGGCAATACGGGATGGTCGTGCCTCGCTTCGTGCGCCAGGCTCTGCGCGGCGAACCGCTCCAGGTGTATGGCGATGGCGAACAAACGCGTTGTTTTGCCGATGTTGCCGACGTAGTCTCGGCAATCGTCCAGCTGTCGGATCATCCACAAGCCGTTGGACAGGTTTTCAACATTGGCAGCACCGAAGAGATCACAATCCGTGGTCTGGCTGAACGGATTATCGCACTCACCGGTAGCCGCTCCAACATCCAGCATTTGCCGTATGACCAGGCGTACGCGCCCGGTTTCGAAGACATGCGCCGCCGTGTGCCGTCTATCGACAAGATTAAAGACCTGATTGGTTACCAGGCCGGCTGCTCGCTGGACGAGTCCTTGCTCAAAGTGATTGAATTTGAAAGATCGCGCTTATGAGGGTGTCACACCCAGGTCCGCTAAGCGGGCTTCTAACCCGCACTTGACCCGCGGCCATTCCATCTCCAGGATGCTATAGAGTACCGAGCTGCGCACAAAACCGTCCGGCAGGATGACATGGTTGCGCAACACCCCTTCCTTGACCGCGCCAAGGCGCTCGACAGCGCGCTGCGAGCGAGTGTTTCGCAGATCGGTCTTGATCTGAACCCGGATACAGCGCCATACATCAAAAGCCTGGCACAGCAACAGGTATTTCGCCTCCGCGTTTACCCCGCTGCCCTGGTAATCAACGCCGTACCACGTGCCGCCGATCTCCAGGTTGCGGTGTTCCGGGTGGATCTCCATGAAACGGGTGGTCCCGATAGGCTGACCGCTTTCCTGGTGGAACACCGTGAATGGCAGGTCGGTGCCCTGAGCCTGGCGATGTAGGATCTCTCGCACCCACAGGCGCAGGTCTTCCTCTGTGCCCATCTGGCCATAGATCATGTACTGCCAGATATTCGGGTCCAGCGCTACGCGCGCCAGCGCGGGCACATGAGCTTCGAGCATCGGCTCCAGACGGATGAGCTTTCCGGTCAGGGTCATGGGTTGAATATCCATAGCGCTACCTCGCCTACGGCGCTTCGGGTTGAAACCCTCCGCTGAAATTGTAAACCGACCGAGGCCGGTTACCATCGCCTGGTGCCCGCTTCAGCGGGCTCGTTTGTCAGCCGCCGGTTTCAACTGGTCGGCACACCCTCGGCGCCACACTGGCTCCGCCAAACTGGCGCCGTCAAACGCATCCGATGATACTGGAAAGCCCGCCAGGATGCAAGGTGATATAATTTGACCGCACAAAAATTCTAATAACCCCCGAGCGGCGGAGGAGCATGATGGAAGTCGGCCTGGTCCAGAAAATTGATATCGACCACGAGATGCAACAGGCTTATCTCGATTATGCGATGAGCGTGATTGTGGCGCGCGCCCTTCCGGACGCACGTGACGGGCTCAAGCCGGTGCATCGCCGCATCCTGTATGCCATGTATGACATGGGAATGCGCCCGGAATCGGCTTACAAGAAATCCGCTCGCATCGTCGGTGAAGTACTGGGCAAATACCACCCACATGGCGATATGGCCGTCTACGACGCCATGGCGCGCATGGCGCAAGATTTCTCGATGCGCTACCTGCTGGTGGATGGCCAGGGCAATTTCGGCAGCGTAGACGGCGATCCCCCGGCGGCGATGCGCTATACCGAAGCTCGCCTGGCCAAGCCGGCGATGGATATCCTGGCCGATATCGGCAAGAACACGGTAGATTTCAATAATAACTTCGACGGCACGCTCACAGAGCCGGCTGTCTTACCTTCTGCCTTGCCCAATCTACTGGTGAATGGCGCCACCGGCATCGCCGTTGGCATGGCGACCAGCATACCGCCTCATAACCTGGGTGAGATCGTCGACGCCATGCGCTATCTGCTCGACCGTTGGGAAGACCTGGATGAAGTCGGTATCGAGGAATTGATGCAGTTCGTACAGGGCCCGGATTTCCCCACCGGTGGGGTGATCGTACACAGCGCCGGCGAAGAAGGCCTGGTAAGCGCCTACAGCACCGGGCGCGGGCGGGTCAACATCCAGGCACGCGCTCACCTGGAGGAGATGGAGCGCGGGCGCAGCCGTATCATCGTCACCGAGCTGCCCTACATGACCAACAAAGCCTCGCTCATCGAGCGCATCGCCGAGCTGGTGCGCGAAGAGAAGCTGGAAGGCATTACCGACCTGCGCGACGAATCCGACCGCCAGGGCATGCGCATCGTTATCGAGCTGAGCAAGACCGCCGAGCCGGAAGCTGTGCTGCGCGACCTCTACAAGCACACCCCCATGCAGACCACCTTCAGCCTGAATATGCTCGCCCTGGTGGACGGCGAGCCGCGCCTGCTCGGATTGAAGCAGGCCATGCGCGTCTACCTGATGCACCGCCTGGAGATCGTCCGCCGGCGCTCCGAGCACGACCTGGAGAAGGCGCGCCAGCGCGCCCACATCCTGGAGGGGCTACGCGTGGCGCTGAAAAATCTGGATGAGGTGATCGACATCATCCGCAAAGCCCCGGATGTGGAGACCGCCCGGACCCGGCTGATCAAGCGCTTCAAGCTGACCGAGATCCAGGCGCAGGCCATCCTGGAGATGCAGCTGCGCCGCCTGGCGGCACTGGAGCGCAAGAAGATCGAGGATGAATACAAGGAGATGTTGGCGCTGATCAAGGAGCTGGAGGCGCTGCTGCGATCGCCCAAGAAGATGCGCCAGGTGGTGGGCGACGAGCTCCAGAAAGTGCGGGAAGCATACAGCGACCGACGCCGCACGCATATCGTCGAGCTGAAAGCCGGGCAGACCCGCGCTACGCTGCTCACCGCGGGCGAATTGGTGCCGGAAAAAGATACCTGGCTGGTGGTCACCGCCGACGGGTTGATCTCGCGCAGCCACGAAGATGAAGCGCCGCGCCTGAGCGGCAAGGAAGCGCCGCTCTGGCTGCTCAAAGCTAACACCCGCAACACGCTTTACCTGGTTTGCGAGGCCGGTGAAGCGGCTGCCGTGCCGGTCCACGCCATCCCCGAGACGGATAACCCGCTGGACGGGACGCCGCTGGCGAAAATTTCTCCACTGCGTGAATCCAACCCTCTATCAGCGCTGTTCAGTGTACCGCCCAAATCCGGGCGTGCAGAAAACGCCGGGCGTGCCGAGGGTGCAACAAGCACTGAGAACGGCAATGGCGGTTACGTGATCACCGTCACCGCCCAGGGGATGCTCAAAAAATCCACCCTGAGCGAGCTGCCTGGCCCCTCCGCCAACACGTTCACCCTGGCTAAGGTCAACGAGGGCGACCGGCTGGGCTGGGCGCTGATCAGCTCGGGCAAGAACGAGCTGCTGCTGGCGACGGCCCAGGGTATGGCGATCCGCTTCGGCGAAGACGAAGTACGCCCGATGGGGCTGGCGGCTGCCGGTGTGATGGGGATCAAGCTAGGTGTGGGCGATTTCGTTGCCGGTGCGGCCTTGCTCCCCCATCCTGGGGAAGTCTTCCTGGTCACCGATACCGGCAGAGCAAAGCGCGTCCCGGTGGACCAATTCCCGACACAGGGGCGCTACGGGCTGGGGGTGCAGGCCTGGAAGCTGGCCCCCAAGGAAAACCTGGTCGGGCTGGCGGTGGGTAAAGGCGCCACTCGCGCCGCCCTGCACATTAGCCGCCTGTTGCCCAAGGCCATCCGCCTGGACGAGGCCCCACTGCAAACCAGGGCGGCGCGCGGCCAGTCCATTTTGGAGCTCAAGCCGGGCGACCTGATTACCCGCCTGACCATAGCCGGGGAAGCAGCCGCGGCAGGCAAAGCTGTGCCTGGAACGCGGAGAGGCGGGGCTGAGAAAACCACCCCTACGCCCAAAGCCGCCGCTCCAATGACAAAGACCGCCCTGGAGACAAAGACCAGGGCAGCGCCGAAGACCACGCTGGTGACGAAGTCTGCCCCAGCGACACAGGCGAAGGCGGCGACAAAAGCCGCCCCCAGGACCGCAACGGCGACACAGGCTAAGGCGGCGAAAAAGGCTGAGCCCAAAGCTACGTCAAAGACCACCGCGACGAAGACCAAGGCTGCGCCAAAGACTGCGCTTGAGATCGCTCCCGCGACCAAAACCAAAGTCGCCCAGAAGGCGGCGACATCTAAGCCGTCGGCTACCAGGCCAACGGCCAAGACCACTCCTAAAGCGACCACGGCTGGGACGATGACACCCGCGCCCAAGACCAGGGCAGCGCCAAAGGCAACCCCCACT
>MGNS01000130.1:16874-18334 GCA_001795165.1 Chloroflexi bacterium RBG_16_57_11 | reverse complement strand
GCCAAGACGCCCGCCGCCAAAGCTGGCACGCCGAAGACCAGCGCTACGAAGACCAAACCTGCTGCCAAGACGACGCAAGGCGTCAAGAACGCTACTAAAGCGACCACGCCGAAAACCAGCGGCGCCAAGACGCCTGCTGCCCCGGTCAAGACAACCACCAAGGGTAAGACCAAACCCGCCCCGAAGACGAAACCCGCCGCCAAAACCACCCCCACTGTGACAAAGACGCCCTCCGCACCACCCACCGGCAGAGAAGGGACAAAAGGCCCTGGTACGAAAGCAAGGACTTCAAAACCGCCTTCATAGAAATGAAGAAATCACCAGGTAGCCGATGTAGGTAACTCTGGAAATGTCTCCGGACATTTTCCTGTCAAACGAGCAGGCAAATCCGCGATGACGACCCTAATCACTATTTATCGGACCGACTCCATCGCCCCCGCATATTCCGGGGCCGGGTAGACCTGAGTGACTGATGCCACAGTCATCATATTGATGGTTTCTCCGGCTCTTCATTCCGTTCAGCGCAAAACGCTAAATAATCATCCACCGAATCTCGAAATGCCTGTTGCACTTCTTCGACTGTTTCGCCTTCAAAAGTGACCACATCACGGATATTAATCACTTCTCCGTGTAAGCGGCCTGCTTCTTGGTCAATCTCAACTTTACCGATATATCCTTAATACTCCAGCATGGTTGTACTCCTGCAGCTACCAAAAACCGGCGAACTGATCTAACTGTGGCGAGGAGAAGAGAACCCTCACCCGCACCTGGGAAATGGCGGCTGGGTCATCGGATGGCTATTACAAGTGAGTCGGCTCGGGTCATCCTCACCCGTGGACCAACTTACATTTGAGCTGGTCAGACACCGCCCCTTCCAGGACAGGATCGACCTGGATCGAATTAGTCAGTGGTCCGCCTGTCTCCGGCCTGGCTGCCAGGGCTTTGGCCGCCTCGCTGATCCAGGTCGTGGCTATGGCGGGGGATACCTTGGCGGTGTTGATTATCAGGTCGAAGGCCAGCATCGCCTCCCACGGAACATGATAGAACTCGTCAACAAAAGTTGTCCGCACGAGATCCCTGTCTTTGACGAGCGCTTCAGCCCGCTCGTGGGTGTACTTGTGGAGCGCCATGATGCGCTCAACCCGCATGGGAAAAGGCGCTTGCAGACGCACATGTAGCACGTCGGCATAGCCTGCCAGCACCACGAACCCACTGCGCCCCAGGATCACCACGTCCCCGTGGCGCGCCACCGCTTGGATGACCTGGTCCAGCATTTTCACCATCTGGTCTCGTCGCTGCTCCTTGTAGGCGTTGAACTTCTCCCGAAAACCGGGCAGGTGGTCGTACTCCCGGTCGAACTCGACCAGACCATACTGGCTTAGCAAGTCACCAATGAACTCTTTATCCACATAATGGTAGCCCAGAGTCTGGGAGACTTTCTCGGCAACCGTATCTCCCCC
>MGNS01000130.1:12070-16846 GCA_001795165.1 Chloroflexi bacterium RBG_16_57_11 | reverse complement strand
ACGGCCATGGTACCCGCTCCTTTCGCAATAAAACAGATAACTTACAAGATTGCAGGAGGCCAATGCTGGCTGTGGAGGCGGAGGGAAATCAGCCCGAACCTCTAGGCTGAGAAGTATTGTTGTGAATAAATCCTTGATTAATTATAGCACTATAACCCTCAGGGGAGCAGTCTACCGAACACGCATTTCCTTGCACCCAGTCAGTCGACCTTTTTATCCCCCGTATATGCTTATTACAAATCGATCAGTGCTTCAATTTCTTTACCTCCCCCTCAGCAACCCCGGTGAATGGGCTGACAGACCATATAGTAACTGTTGAGCTTTGATCAGATGCACGGTTCAGAAGTTCGGCAATCAGCACACTATAATTGTCCAGAGACTTTAAAGGGTTAGCATTCATTCTCAATAAGCTGGCTGAACACGTAAAGTCTCACTTAGCTCCCGCTGGTGAATCTGGTCTGTATACGCAGCTTTGCGACGTAGCCAGGTTTCGTAAATACCTTTCCAGCGACTAAAATCGGAGCGCGTCTCGTCGAATTCATCGTACTGAGCCAAGTCGCCAGCCATGTACGCTTGATAGAAATCCTCACTTAGAACGCCATATTTCTCCTCAAAGAGCGTCATTCGGCGTTCGAGTAGCTTCATTTCAATAACCAAATTGTAGATGTCCATTGCTTCCTCCGGATGTACCAATAAACTCAAAGGAATTATAGCCCAAAACCATTAATCCAGATCTCTCGCATAAAGTTTACGGCACTACAGTAAACTGTGTGTAATGATACACGATCTTCCCATCCACTAGGCCGAAGGTGTCCTGCCCGTCGCTGACGGTGCCAGCGGTGGAGCTGGAAATCCAGGTGAAGTGGCGCGAGCCCAGCGTCCCGCTCTCCTCCACCAGGGTGAACGTTGCGTTGGGGAGGATCTGGCTGAATAGCTCCGCGTACCATTCGTGGATGGCTGATGTGCCCTGCAAGGTGCTCTGCGGCGTGACATGCACACCATTGCTGGCATACAATAACGCCACCTGCGCGGCGCTGTGCGCGTTTAGCGCAGCGATATAGCGGGGGACGATGTCCTGGCTGGAAGGATCCACCGGCCAATCGTAGGCTGCGATCGCCTCCCACAACTGCGGCAGGTACTGGCGAGTATGCGCCCACTCCCAGAAATTGGCCGCCGCCATGTTCAGGTTTCGGGCTGTATCCATGAACTCGACCATCTCCGCCGGGGTGGGCTGCCAATCGCCTTGCACGTAAGCCGAGCCGGTAGGAACGATTGGGCGAAATGGGGTGATGGCTTCGAACTCACGCAGGCTGCGGATGAGCTGGGCGCCAGGGTTATGCGCCTCAACCCAGTACACTTGCGGCATATTGATGTCCACGCGCTCCAGGAATGCCTGCCAGGGGAAACTGGGATGGTAGGTGGGGTAGCGAAACGAGCTCAGGGCGATGGGGAAATTGGGCAAAGCCAGGCGAAGGCGACTCATGAATTGGCGTGCGGCGGCATCGCGCCCCGGCTCTTCGTATTGCATTTCGGCGTCGATGATATAGCCGGCCACACCCAGCTCCTGGATGCGCTGAATGGCGATATCCGCCTCAGCGTCCGGGTCATAGCCATAGACGTAGTGCCAACCCCATACTTCGATGTTGCGATCACGCAGAGCGGTGAGCACCGGTGGTACCAGATCGGCGCCGGTGATGGGATCGAGATTGTAGGCGTTGTCGCCGTCGGCGATTTTGATCAGGGTATGCGTCAACCCGGCCTGCACCGCCACGTTAGCGATCGCCGTCGCGTTGCCGCTTTCCGTGCGGCGGATTTGCCAGAGGTAAAATCCTTTTCCTTCTAACGCCAATGGGATGACCTTAACGGGTTAAGAGCCTAAGGGTTGAGCGATGCTTCGCATCGCCCATAACCTCTAGGCTCTACCCTGGATTTCATTGCAGGTTCTGCGATTTACGGATAATTTTCATCATCGATTGCTGGTTGGGCACGAGCACCATCGCGCCGCCGGGGGTAATGTAATCATACACCTGGTTGTAGGTTAAAGCGAACTGACGGAAGTTGCGAGTTTCAGCAATCTTGGCGGCGAAAGGCAGCCATTTGAGCGCATCCACCAGGGTAAGATCGGTCTTCACACTCTCTTTGTAAAGGTCATAAAATTCTGGGACGTGACGCAGGATGTCCATCGAGACCAGCTTATCAAAGATGGCGTATAGCACTTCTTGTTGGCGACGGTTGCGGGCGATGTCATTGGTCGTCTTGCGCGTGCGCACATACCACAGCACGGTGTCGGCGTCCATATGCACCTGGCCCTTTGGGATTGTCACCCAATAGCCAGCCCGATAATCGGAGACGGTTTCACCCACATTTATATTCAACCCACCCAGGTTATCGATGATCTTTTTGAAGGAAGAAAACTCAACCATAACGTGATAATCGGGTGTGATGCCGAAATTATGTTGAAAAGTTTGCTCGACCAGATTATAACCGCCGTGTGTCCAGGCAGTATTGATCCGGTCCATGCCGAAGCCGGGAATGGTGATATACAGATCGCGCGGGAAGGAGGTAACATTCACCTGGCCCAGGTCGGAGTTTAATGTCAGCAGGATGATGGTGTCGGTTCGGTAGGAACGGTCCCAAGGACGCCGGTCGGCGCCGAGTAGCAAGATGTTGATCTGACTGGGCAGCGATTCCAGCGCCTGGGCCTCTGGCAAGCCGCCAGCCGGCAGGGTGATCTGTGGGGTGGGTGATGGCGCAGGCGTGCTGGTCGGTGCCGGGGTTGCTCCTGCCTGTGATGGTTCAGCAGGTGTCGCCTGTCCTGGCAAAGGTGTCGGAGGAAGTGGCTGGAAAGGTGTGGGTGTGGCAGTAGCGTCAGACGGCGCCAGCACATACGTCGCCCGCGAGGTGCCCTGGAGCGACGCTGCTGAGACGGGCACCCCGGCGAGCATCGGCGCACCACACCCGGTTAGGAAGACAGCCAGTAAGGCAATGAGAATGATCTGTTGGCATACAAATTGGATCGGACGATTTCGGCGAGGCTTCAACGACATTCTCCTCAGGACGGCGAAGATGTAAGAAGGGAACCCGGCAGGTTAGGAGTGGGTGCAGGAATCTGTTCCTCAAGCGGTTGAGTGGGAACAACTGGAGGCGGGACAGTTGGTTGCGGGGGTGGTGGAAGACGCGGCTCGGTCGGCACCGGCTGTGCGGTGGGCTGTGGCTCAGGCGTTGGTGGAACCGGTGTGGGCTGAGGCGGCTCAGTCGGTGGAGGGCTGGTGGGCGGCGGATTGGTCGGCGATGGAATCGGAGCCGTTGGCTGGACGGTAGGAAAAGGCGTGGGTGGCTGAGCTGAGGGCAGCGGTGTGGGCGGCAGCGCAGTCGCTGTCGGTGAAGGCGGCGGTGTGGTTGATTGTGTCGGCGGAGGTGTTACCGGGGTCGCGGTCGGCTCCCAGGGGACCAGTGTAGGCCAGATCTGGACGGTCGGATACGGAGTCCAATAATAAACAGGGGGCCGGTCAGACGGTCGTCGTGGTGCTACGGTGGGCTGGAGCGGGAACGGGAACGGCG
This sequence comes from Chloroflexi bacterium RBG_16_57_11, assembly GCA_001795165.1. GTDB lineage: Bacteria > Chloroflexota > Anaerolineae > Anaerolineales > UBA4823 > RBG-16-57-11. Next base: position 13,285 of record MGNS01000130.1, on the reverse strand, counting down.
GCACATAAAGCTGCGAATTTGTTATCAGGCTGTCGCCCATCAGGCAATTGCCCTCTTTTAGCAGCTGGACGCTCGAGTTGTACCGATGCGCCAGGCTTTTCAAGGTTTCAGTTTGAACAGTAATTTTAAACCAATCCTTCGGGTAATTGCATAGTTCTGGGATCGGGGAGGGTCCGACAATAATGGCAATCTCCCTGGGAGACAAAGGTGCATTCGATTCCATCTCAACCCCAGCCAGGACCAGGATCTCCTCCCCTGAGAAGACTACCTCAGAGGTTTCGGTGACTGGCACATGGCCCAGGATATACCCGGCTTCTACCAGGGAAAGCGACAGACTGCCCAGGACAATCGCGCTGAATAGCAGCGCCATAAAGAATCCCAGGAAAACCTGCCGTGTGCCGCTCATGCCCCCTCACCTCGACCATTGCCGTTTTCGGCCAGCGCCTTAACCGGCAGCAGCACACTGAAAATGGCTCCGTTGCCCGGCTCGCTATCCACCCAGGTGCGTCCGCCTAGAGCTTCGATCAGGATCTTCATCCGGGATCTCTCCGGTCCAGAGTTGCTTAGACCATTTATCAGGTGATCTCCGGATTGGGGGGAGAATACGTTGAGCAATTCCTGTGGGGCGATACCGCTGCCGCTATCCGCTACCTGGACCAAGACATAATCCTGGTCGCTCTCCGAAGCCTCGAGCTGCGCCCTCACCAGAACCCTCCCTCCCCGGGGAGAGACAGTGCTGGCATTTTGTAACAATTGCCCGAATACCATCCCCAATGCCTCGCGATCAGAGCTGATCGGTAAAGGATTTGGCGGCAGCTCCAGGTGTAATGCGATATCCTTATCGCTAAACTTAGAATTACTGTCTGTCACGGCACGCTGCAGCACCTGGCAAACATCCAGCTCTTCGAAATTCAAATTTGTAGTGTTGCTTTCCGGGGAGGTCATCTGCATCAGGTCATCGATTAATCGGTGCATCCGTTCGGTGGATAAGCGGATGCGCTCCAGATATCGGCGCTGGTTAGCGCCAAGGATGCCGATCGACTCACCAAGCAGAAAATCTGTGTAGCCGACGATCGACGAAAGCGGTTGGCGTAAATCCTCGGCAATGGCAGATATGGTCTCCAGCTGTGTTTTAGATGAAGCCATATCGGGTTGCTCCTGCCTCAATTTTTCGATGGCCTCATTCACCTCGCTTAACGATTGCCGCAATAATGC
>MGNS01000130.1:0-11969 GCA_001795165.1 Chloroflexi bacterium RBG_16_57_11 | reverse complement strand
CCAGAGCTTGTTGAGCCCCATGCTGTTCTGCGCTGACGGCCGCCAGAGTGACCCATTGCAGGTGATCGCGTTGGGCATTTTCTTGGAGCACGGCGAGCTGATCGCGCAGCTTTTGCCGTTCTTCGATCGCCTTCTGAGCCTGTTCTTGTGCCAGGCGCACATTCTGGCGCGATTGTGTGAGGTCTTGCTCCAAGCTAATCATCTCCTGGCTGTGTTGCAAGAATTGCACCAACAGCTTACCCAGCATGCTGGCTGTGGCGACCTCATCTTGGCTCCAATCTCTACCAGAGTCTGGCGAGAGTAAGAGCAGGCCGGCAACGGGGTTACCGTCCGGAGCCAGGATGGGCGTGAGCAGGAGGTTACCAGTCGTTTCAATCCCAATCGCCTGCGCCAGCTCGACCAGGTCAGGGGTTGTGCTGCTGCCTGGCAAGCGCCGGGCGCGTCCCATGCGGATGGCGGAATTCAGCGTGGGCAAAGCCTGGCTTTCCAGAGCTGCGAGCTCCAGATAGCGTTTCGCAACCCGGTCATATGAACTTTGGATGAGGATCCTCCCGCCAGCATCTGGCATCGCGAGCAACAGGCATAAATCTGCATCCATCGTTTCTGCCAGAAATGCGGTGATGCCACGGGCAAGCTGTTGGGGATCGCTTTCAGCCGCCAGATTTTGTAGTGCCTGCCAGATTTCAGGGCTTACGGCCAGGCCGGTATCGGATGGCGAGGTCGCTATCGACGTGCCAGTCGGCTGAGCATTTTGTTCTACTCCCTGCTCTGCTTCGACCGGGAAGCGTTGCGCCAACAAGAGTAAGAATGGATAAGCGATCATCTGGCACAAGCGGATCGTCATTGGATAGTCGCCGCCGGTGGGGAGGAGCAACAAGTGCAAGGCGATGCCTACTGCCAGGGTAATGAACATGGATAAACCAAAACCCCAACCTTCGGGACGCCGGGTCAGCAAGCTGAGAATGCCAAACAACAGAATCGCCAGGCTGATTAATTGGGCGGTGACATCTGCGGACGAGCGGTTAAAAGCCAGGTCAACCGGTTGGGTGGGCCACCACAAGACCCCCATCACCGCGGCAGCGGCAGCAAGCATGCCCAATAGCAGTGTGCCAGAATCCGCCAGGGGGGATGGATCTGGAAAACACCACAACCACATGATGATAATCAAGCTTAATACGGAGGAGGCGCGATCCAAGGGTGGTAGAATCTGCCCCCCACTGAGGATCCCTTGCCAGGACAGGCCGGAGATGGCGAACAGAATCAGCTGCAGCGCCAGCAAGATGCCCAGGCCCAGAATCGTTCGGCGCCACCTCGCGTGTGCGCCACGCGCCCCTTGATTTAAGACCAGTTGTAACGCGCCCGCAACGGAAAACGACAGCACCAGGTGATAAGTGAGGCTGCCTGTTTCGGTAGAGAGGAGCTTAAGGACCTGTTCTAACCAATTGCCCATTGCCTTTTGTCGCCTACATTATAGCACGGGGACAATGTCAGAGCAAAGAAATGTAGGTTGACAAAACTGAAATTCAAGGTAAAATAACCGGCGCAAGCGGACATACTAGCCGAAGTGGCGGAACTGGCAGACGCGCTACGTTCAGGGCGTAGTGAGATTACTCTCGTGTGGGTTCGACTCCCACCTTCGGCACAGCACATGCGATGCTATCAAAGCATCGCATTTTACATTTTTTCGCTCTGCTGGCATAAGAATTGCAGCGTGGATAAATAAATGGCAGATCACTAGAACACTTGCGCGATTTTCAAGCTTAAGATAAGATAAGGGATGTAGGATTTATCGGCATATTTCAGCGGAGCACTCCATGCGTTATGTCATCCTGGTGATAACACTGGTCTTACTTGCTTATCTGGTGATGGAGTTTAATAGCCGAACGGCTGAGCTGAACCGTTTACGGTCTGACCGCGAGGCGGTAAGCGCCCGCCTGGATAGTAAGCGCGCTACCAAGGCGGCTCTGGAAGCAGAGATCGGCTACGCTTCCTCGGATGCCGCGGCGATGAAATGGGGATACGAAAATCACATGGCGCGCCCAGGTGATTTTATCATCGTACCGGTCCAGGCGGAGAAAGTCACACCCACCCCGGCGCCACGTGTGGTGATCACCACGCCAGAGGTCAGCTCATGGCAACGCTGGCTATCTCTATTTATCGACAGCTCCGATTTGGCGCCATAATTCGAGCTACATTCAGGATCGAGCCTAAATCACGCTTGACGCGTCCAGATGGACGTGATAAAATCACGTGCGCTCAGGGGAAGGAAAATCCCCCATCTTGAGCACAAAACCTATACTGCGGGGTGGAGCAGTGGCAGCTCGTCGGGCTCATAACCCGAAGGTCCCCAGTTCGAATCTGGGCCCCGCTACTCATCCGAAACCATAGCTCGTCGGGCTATGGTTTTTTGCTTGGCCCGACGGTGAGAGATTGGCAAAATCTTAAAATCGGAGGATTTTGACATGAACCACTCACCGTCGGGCTCGTTATTATTGAGCAAGGCCATTCCCGGCTTTATCAACTACAAAACAACCGAGGGCTTAGCCCTGCGCACGATCGACTCACATGAGCGACTGCTCAACAAATGGCTCGAACACATCGGGGATCAGGAGATCGGCTAGATCACCGCCCAGGATGTGGTCGCCTATTTGAGCTGGCTGCGCAACGAATACACCCCACGCCGCTACAATGGGAAAACTCACCCACTCTCGCCGAAGTCATTACGCAATGTGTGGGTCACCCTTTCCTCATTTTATTCCTGGGCTGCTCAGGAATTGGGGGTTGCGCAAATCATGAAATCCGTCCCTGCGCCGCGCATCAAGAAAACCCCCATCGAACCACTCACTCAAGATGAAGTGCAGCGCATGCTCAAAGCCTGCGTTTACTCGCGAGAAGCGCGTCCCAGCAACCGCAGGAGCTTCACCATGCGCCTGCGCTACGGTCACCGTGACCAGGCGATCATCCTCACGCTGCTCGATACCGGCTTGCGCGCGATGGAGCTGTGCAAACTGCTAATCGGGAATATTGACTTGAAGACCGGACGGGTGGAGGTGAAGCACGGCGTGATCGGCGGGGCGAAGGGCGGCAAAGGGCGGACGGTGTACCTGGGCAAGACGACCCGCAAAGCGGTGTGGCGTTACCTGGTTGACCGGGAAGATGCGAATGATCCCGATGCGCCAGTCTTTCTCGACCAGCATGGCCGGCATTTCAACCCAGGTTCATTGCGCCAATTGATCAAAGACATCGCTGAGCGTGCTGATGTCAAGGATGCCTATCCCCACAAATTCCGCCACACGTTCGCAATCACCTACCTTTGTTCCGGTGGCGGCATCTTCACTTTGCAGTCTTTACTCGGTCACAGCTCCCTGGAAATGGTGCGCCACTATGCCCAGGTCGCCGAGATCGATATTGCTTAGGCACACCACAAAGCCAACCCGGTGGATAACTGGAGGCTGTGAACACATTATTTCCAGTCAGAAAGCCAACGAACCTGACTAACCCAATCTTCGGCTTCGGTTTCTGTCAGCAGGCGATCCAGTAGATCAATTAATTCTCTCAAAGAATGGCTTTGCTGACTGGCCAGGAGAATGCCCCGGTGCTCGGGTATTCTCCTGGCCAATCGGAGAAAATCCCCAATGTTGAAAGTGAACAATACTCGATCATGTGCAGATGCCCAAAGAAGCTGAAATTCATCGCTCGCATCTAAAGCCAGTCCAGGCGCTGGGGTACGGGTGACATCGTGACTTTTCGAAATCAACGCCGCGTGCAGGTCTTTACGAGATGCATCAGCGTCCAGATGCAGCCGAGGCTTAGCCATTCCGGCTCATTTCTAGCAGGGAGTCGGACTGGATCAGCAGATCGACCTCAGCCTGGTGCGCCAGGTAAAACCTCAAAGCTTCTTTAACCAGGCTTTCAGGCAAATCATATTGACCCGCGATATCCGCCGGCGTCTCGTTCCACTCCCGGTTTGAAATCACGATCGTTTGGACGCGGATCCCGGTCCCCCTCAGGACCGGAACCGGGATTCCAGAAGGGCCACGGCGGTAAGCAATGCCGGGGAATTCAGGATCATCCAATCCAGCTTTGAGTGCGCTGACCTTTTCTGCCACTGACCAGAGGATGAACTGGTTCAGCGAGACGCCCTGCTGCTTAGCGAGCGCCTCGGCATCTTTCTTTAGCTCTAACGGTAAGTTGACAGCATATCTTCCAGTCATGAGATACCTCCAATTGACGTCATATATTACATCGTATATTACATCATGCTAGAATGGCTGTCAATGTTGAATATTTTCAGAAGTAGTCAACAGTCGACTCGAAGTCGATCTAGTTTTGCTTATGCGGATGCTTTGTTCTCTGGATTGTTTGCGTCGCCATATTTATCCTGTGAATAACGCTGACGCTGCTTGCGCAGGCTATGGAGCAAATTATCAATGTTCAAACCAGCTTCCAGATGAGCTGGTTCAATCTTTCGCGCCAGTTCTGGGACCATGGTAACCATTGCGGAAAGCACAGATACACTATCCAGGTCGACCAGGCGAAAAGTATCGCCAGCCCTGATACAATGTTTTTCTCGAATATTCGCCGGTAGGGTAATCACCCCTCGGCTACGTACCTGTATGATCACATCCATAACTGAACTCCTTACGGTTATGAGGGATATTTTCCTTCGTCATAGCATGCCAGCCCCATCGTTATTCCAATCCGCCGTTTGAAAACTGGAGATCAACATTCTGAGGACAAATGGATCATTGCCAGGCAATCGAATTTGCGTAATTGAGATTAGTATAAAGTAAACCGGGGTGTTTACGTCTCTGCCGGAGGCGCTCCTTTCCTGGAAATGTGCGGTCGGCGGTGGCATCATTACGGCATCCCCGTTGTGCCCGTGCTGCATGTCAAGCAATGGCCACTACGACCGCAGATGACACAATATAGGGAACCAATGCGGCATGCCGCTCAAGAGATTTACCATGTTTTAGCCGAATCAAGTGATGCACAGGGATAATAAAACATGGAAGGTCAGCTTTCTTTTTACTTGCATAAATTCTCTCACCTGCGCACCGATCGTACTGGCAGCTGGACTGTCGTTACCCACGGTCAAGCGCCTCATAAGCCGATATTGCTTTTGTCGGTGCTTGACCTGTTCGCTCAAGGGCGGATCATGGTCAACCTAATCGAGATCACCCCTGAATTGGGTGAGTCGTTCGCGGCTTACTGGTCGAAAGTGATGTCCCCAGATTTGCGGACGTTCATCTACAGTCAACATTTGATCGAGCAGGCGCGCAAACAGGTCAAAGAGACGCCTGGAGGAGCAGATGCTTACCAACTAACCGTACGAGACCAAGGATTTCGCCGGGCTGTAGTGAGAATATACAATCATCGCTGGGCTTTTTGTGGCGTGCGCATGCTTACTGCCGATGGGCGTACTGCGGTGGACACAGCCCACATCATCCCCTGGAGCATCAGCCATGATGATGATCCACATAATGGCATGGCCTTATGCGGCTTATGCCATTGGACTTTCGATCAGGGATTGCTTGGCGTTTCGGCTAAATACCTGGTGCTGCTTTCGGGGGAACTGCGCATTACCCAAAACGTTCCCAGTCACCTGTTAACCCTGGAAAGCCGCTCCATCATCGGCCCTGCAGAGCAAGCCCTTTGGCCGCACCTGGAAGCTCTTGAATGGCATCGCCAAAACGTTTTTCGCTGGGGGTGACGCATGCGCCGCGTTTACAATAAACTGGTGCGAGATCACATCCCTGTGATCATTCAAAACAGCAGCAAAAGTTGTGCCATCGAAACCATGCCTGATGCGGAATACCGCCAGGCGCTGCTGGAGAAACTGGTAGAAGAGGCACAGGAAGCGCGCCTAGCCGCGCCGGATGAATTAGTCACCGAACTGGCTGATATACAGGAAGTGCTTGCCGCTGTGTTGGCAGCCTGGCAGATCGTCCCGGATCGGGTCCAGCAGATGAAGCGCCAACGTCACTCGGAACGCGGCGGCTTTGAACGGCGGTTGAAGCTGTTGTGGACAGAAGATGGAGACGAAGATGTCTGATCGCATCGAACGCGACGAACTGGTTCGCCTGGTTGCACAACGCACCGGCGAGGATGTGGAGGTGGTGGACAAGGTAGTGGATGCCTTCTTGGATGAAATCTACCAGGCAATGAAGCGCGGCCAGGGGGTCACGCTCAAGAATTTCGGCGGCTTCTACGTGCGCCCCGAGCGCGATAGCTGGATATTTAAGTTCAATCCTTGCCAGAAATGGCGTGCCTTATTCGGCTGGTCTTCGACATATAAAGGCGAGCTTTAGTTACCCCCAATCATCCCGTGAGGAAAAGACATGCCCGAGCCTGAGAAATCATGGGGCCTAAAATTTAACCCGAGCCCAAGTTACGAACGCTTGAAAAGAGATCAAAGGCCACAAGGCAGCCCAGAGTGGCTTAATCCACATCAGATCAGCCTATGGCAAGAACAGGGTCTTGTTGTGTGGAATAGCACAGAGAAAAGATTGGAGCGTTTATCTGGGCGTGAAGCGCTGGATTTATTGGAGAAATTAGTATCTAAAGATAGCTGGAAAGCTGACGGGATTTCAATAACCAGGCAAGTGCACAGAATACAAATACCAGTGCCATCTCGTGGACGTCGTAAAAAAACAGAGCCAGAAGCAACCGCTGGTGCATCTGAAACGAAAACAGAGAGAGCGTACGAAGAAATAATCCACTTACCACTAGAGGCTGGCTCAGAGCTACTGGATCTCCTGCAACAAAACACACAACGTCTCACCAAGATGGCGGAGCAAGAAAAGAAACGCCGGGATGAAGCATTCAGACAAGTTTTTGATTTGCTCTTCAAAAGCCACCGTGAAAAAGAAGAAACGGGTTTCAACTTTAAGGCCAGAGCTTTTGAATGGGAATGCCGGAGTGAGGGCCATTGGATTAGTCATCACCAGCAAGTCGAAGGCAGTGTTCAATCAGATAAATCTCCTATCTTCTGGTCTGCCCAAGCGCAATATCGCGGCAGCGTGGGTAAATTCAACCATTTTGTAGACCTGCAGCAGGCAGTGGACTGGGTGGAGAAAGAAATGGTTGACCTGGCAAGTCAACCGCCGCCAGAGCCTGAGCCGTATTGTTTGCCCGATGATCAATGGGAGGCTGCGCGTGTCAGGCTGAGACAACAGCTCATCAGTGATCCTTTCTGGATCGAAACAGCCGCGTTGGAGCAAGCCCAGAAAATCTGGAACCAGAGCACTATCCTCCGCCAGTTCAAAGATAAGAAAATCAGCCGTGCTCGGTATGGATATCAAGAAGTAGAGACCGGCTTTACTGTATTTCTTGGCGAATGTGAGGATCCCGCAAACCCATGGGGGAGAATGAGTACCCGGCAAGAGTATCTGGATGATCGGGCTTTACGGGGATCGATCTGTTATTCTCTGGATGTGAACGGCTTTCGCGACTATCTGGGTCTGACTGTTCGAGCAAGCAGTGATGAGGACACCCTGAGATCAATGCATGAAGATAGGGCTCGATCAAAATACCTCCCAGCAGAAGTCCGGCTGGAGAGCCGCGTATGGCTTGCTCAACAAGAGCCAATTGAGCGGTAGTAAAAGATCAAACTATTGGCCGTCTCTTTTTTTTCTCCTATACTAGTCATATAGCTAGTATGTCATTTGGCTAGTATCTTGCGGAGGCGGCCATGTTGGATTACATCTACCCCGAAGAAGAGCAGCGCTTTTTCACCAACCGGGAGCATACTTTGGCCGTGTTGGGCTTGAGCCGTGATCTGTTGGGCCAGGGGGTGCGCAAGCACTTGGCGCTGAGCGGATTTCGCCGCGTGGGCAAAACTGTGGTGCTCAAAGAGTTCCTGCGCCGCAATTTGCAGCCTGGAAGCGCTGGCAGCGCCGGTGACTGCCGCTTGACATACATGGATTTGCCGCGCTTAGCGCTGACGCCGGAAGGCTTCACGGTGAAGTATGTCGGATATCTGTTGTACTGGTTAGCGGGCGATCTCCATCAACGGGTGGAGAGTTTTTTTGACGCTTCAGCCCAGTTGGCCGCCAGCGGGCAGATGGGCGCCGCATTCAGTGAGCACGTTGTCCGCTTGCACCAGGAGCTACAGAAAGAGAAGCCCGACCAGCATCTGCTGCTGGAGCTGGCCTTCAACACCCCCGAAGTCTATGCCCCGGCCGCTGGCAAGCGGGTAATTGTGATCCTGGACGAGTTCCCAGAAATCCTGGCTCTGGACAATTACCCCCAAATTCATGATGTGCTGGCGCTCTTTCGGGCTGCCATGCAGGCGCAGTCACGCGTGGTCTATGTCGTCGCCGGCTCGATGATCGGCCTGATGGAGCGCATTTTCCTGGATGCGGCATCGCCGCTGTTCGTCCATTTTCAGTTGGAAACCATCGGCCCATTTGGGCGCGAAGATTGCGATGCTATGGTGCGTAAGCGCCTGTCCATGTTAGCCGATCCAGTGCCGGGCGATGTCCTGGCAGCGATCTACCAGGTCACGCGCGGCCACCCGTTCTATATCTACGCTACGGCCATGCGGGTCATCGAAAACATCTCGCTGCTTAACAAACCCTTGGCGTCTGCTACCGTGCAAGAAGCCTTCACCCTGGAAACGCTGGGCAGCACTGGGCGCATCTACAACCTGTGCCGGTATGTCTTGGAACAGTCCTTGCAGGGTGTGCGCGGCGAAACTATGCCCCAGGCGGTCTTGCAGGTGCTGGCCCAACAACCGGCTGGTATGACCCTGACCGAGATCGCTGCCCGGCTCAAACGCCCGAGCGGGGCCATCCGCCAGGTGCTAACCTGGCTGGCGGATGTAGATCTGGTGGAGCAGCGCGAAGATAAAACTTATAGCTACCGCGATCCTGTTTTGCAGATTTGGGTGGCCTACTATTATTCCGGCTTGCAGCTCACCGGCATGCCCAGCCAGAAGGTTTTGAGCAACCTGGTGGCGGAGCTGATGGTAAAATATGAGCGGGTGGCGAACGAACTAGGCCTGGCCAAGGAAAGCCAGGTTCGTGAACTACTGCAAGCCTTTAACGGGTAGGAAGTGGATGGTCGAATATTTGGCGTAGATAGCCCGGTGAAGCTGCCGGTTTCCGAGCGGGTAACGTCCTACTTATCTCCCGATGGACAGGTGCAGGTGGACTCGGTCGCTGAAACCAGCGATGCCGAGAACCACGAACGCTGGGCGGTGGAAATCAAGTGGCGCGGCCGCCTGAGCGGCAAGAAAGAACTCGAAAAACTGGCGGCCAATGCCCGCAGCCTGTCAGCCAAGCCCTGGTTCATTTCCAAGATGGGCTTCACGCAGGAAGCGCTGGAGTTCGCCCGCCACAACGACATGCTGCTCAGCAGCCAGGCTGACCTGGAGGTCCTGGCGAAGTTAGTTGGAACATAAGAGGAGAATTCCTATGCCCCGCAGACCCGAAAATCCTGGAACCTGCGCTTACTGCGGTGAGATCATCACCAAGCGCGGCGTAGCCAAGCATCTGGGCAAATGCCCCAAGTGGCAAGAAGTGCTCACCAGCGCGGCAGCCAGCAGCCAGCCAGTAGAAACGCTCTGGCATTTACGCGTTCAGGATGCTTACGATAAGGATTTTTGGCTCGATCTGGAGATGGTCGGCTCAGCTTCGCTGGATAAGCTCGATAAATACCTGCGCGCCATCTGGCTGGAATGTTGTGGTCACCTGAGCAAGTTCACGATTGGCGGGTGGAGCGGCGTGGATGTGGGCAAGGCGCGCAAAGCCAATGCGACCTTTGAACCTGGTCTGGTGCTGCGCCATCTGTATGATTTTGGCACAACATCCGAGACCGATATCAAAGTGGTGGGCTTTCGAGAAGGAAAAGCAAAGAGCAAACATCCTATCGCCTTGCTGGCGCGCAATCGGATGCCAGAATTGGTCTGCCAGGAACGCAGCCAGCCGGCGCATTGGCTGTGTATCGAATGTGTTTACGAAGAGGATAAAAGCGGCTATCTCTGCGACGAACACATGGAAGAACACCCGCATGAGAACTATGGCGAACCGATGCCCCTTGTCAACTCGCCGCGCACCGGGATGTGCGGTTACGATGGGCCGGCAGAACCACCGTACTGAACAGAAAACTGAATTCCATTTCAGTAAGATGCCAACTTCGGCATCTTTTTGCATCACATAAGTTATGCCTTTCCCGTTACCTGCTGAGCTTGCCTTTGAAATCTCGGAATAGAGTCTGATATTGCTATACCTAGCCAAAGGCAGGCCAGTCACTGGCAGGATATAATCTAGTAATCCTACCTCCTGAGTACCAAATAAACCATGTTACCGCCACAGCCGCAATTCCCCTTTGATGACCAGACCTGGATCATCTCCGATACCCATTTCTTCCACGAGAACATTGGACGGTATTGTAACCGACCAGATGGCTGGCAGGAAATGATCACTGAAAACTGGAACCGCCTTATTCACCCTGAAGAGATTGTCTTCCATGTTGGAGACCTGGCGCTGGGCAAGAAGGAAAAGATCGAAGGCTTAGCACCGCTGCTCAACGGCCGGCTGTACCTGATGCAGGCAACCATGACCGGCGAAGCAAGGGCTTTTATCAACAACTGGGGATCACCCTGGTGCCTGATCCATATCCGATGAATCATCCATCAGGCTTACAACTGGTCTTCTCGCACCGCCCTAACCTCCCCCTGGAGCTGGGTATACTCAATCTGCACGGTCACATCCACAATAGCGTAGCTCCCGAGCTGGGTGCCAGGCACATCAACCTTTGCGTGGAGGCCAGAGATTATCGTCCGTGGAGGCTTGGTGAAATTTTAATGCCCTATACCATCCGATAACCCGGTCCTTAACTTGCCAACAAGAAGTACATCGCATCGTCATATGTGACCATTATCGGTATAATATAGTCACAATTGGAGGTGAGGATATGAGCGAATTCCGGGTCGGCGTCAGGGATCTGAAAGCACGATTGAGCGAGTACCTGCGCCAGGTTAGCCAAGGGCAGACGGTCATCATCACCGATCATGGGCGTCCGGTCGGTCGCCTGTCGCCGGTGGACCAACCCCTCGATGAACGGCTTAATGCTTTGCAGGATGCCGGATTGGTCGCCTGGAACGGCCAGAAGCTGAAACCGGTCACGCCGGTGGTGGTAAACCGCGGCGACCAGCAGGTTTCGGATCTCCTGGTGGAGATGCGCGAGTGATCCTCTACCTGGATGCCAGCGCGCTGGTGAAACGCTATATCCAGGAAAAAGCTTCGCAGGATGTCAACGCCTGGATCGAGGCAGCCGATATGGTCGTAACCGGGCTGATCACCCGGGTTGAGGTCGCTGCGGCGATTGCTCGCGCCGGTCGGTTGCAGCTCATCACACCGGATGAAACTCTTGCTGCGCTGCACCAGTTCCGCTCGGACTGGGAGAGCTTCCATCGATTGCCGATCACTGAGAATACTGTTGTGCGCGGCGACACCCTGGCAGTTGAGCATAACCTGATGTGTTATGACGCTACCCACCTGGCCTGCGCGCTGATCTGGCAGGAGACGCTGGGGATGCCGGTGACACTGGCATCGTTCGACATCCACTTGATTGAGGCTGCCAGGGGAGTACAGATGGCTTATCTACCTTCTTGAACAGTAATCGAGTTGCTTATGCGCCAACTTAAAATTGACCTGTCTGAGCTCGAACTCGCTTTCGACATCGGAAGCGAGATGGTTTCTTACTACCTGGATCTCGAAACCGGCGAGGTGATCAGCGTCAGCGACGAGGAGCGCGGCTCATTGGAGAACATTTACGAGTCCTATTACGATGAACAATCCCAAACGATAGATTGGGAGAAGGCATTCGAAAAAGAGCACGTTCCTGACTGGCGGCGCGAGCTATTGCAGAACGCTGATCGGGTCGAGGCTGGCTTTGGCGACCGTTTCATCGCCATTCCATCGGAAGGTTCGCATGAGGGTTACCGCGACATGGAAGCCTTC
>MGNS01000129.1:11920-15768 GCA_001795165.1 Chloroflexi bacterium RBG_16_57_11 | reverse complement strand
ACCGTTAGAATATTGTTCTACTATGTTTTCGAAATTACAACTTTTCTTGAATTGAACCTTAAGCCGCCAGGTTCCAGATTCGGCTGCAGCTGCCGCAGCCGTGTCCTGGTCGAGGAGCCTGATTGCTTATCGAGATGTGCGGAGGTACCACGCCGCACATCACTCGTTTAAAAGTGATAAAATAACCTTATGACCATCGTCAATCCTCCGCCTCATATCGTCTGGAGCACCGACCAGCTTGACCTGAGCGACCCCTTCCAACGTCGTTGGTATCTGCGGCAAGTCCTGACACACGGTCTGGCCGAGGATATTCGCAGCTTGGATGTGGAAGAAATAAGCCGGGAGCTGGATCAGCTAGACCTGCCGCCGGAGATTTATTCTCTATGGAAATCTTTCCTGACGACCCGTCATGTTAAAGGATAAAGGTCTCCAAGGCCTCACCCCGATTTCTTGACCAGCCGCAGGGAGGGTTGGCGGACATTCTCATCGCGAAACTTTGGAATTCTATTCGCCTAAATCTACTCACTAATCCACCATACTACTGGGTTACAGATCTTAATAAAAAGTGCCCGAAAGCTACAACCGAAGATATCCAGCGCTTAATCATTCAAGTTAATGCTTTGGCAGAACATCACAGTCGACCTACAGAGAATTAGTACATCATATAAGAAAAGTAGACAGTAAATATTAAGAAAAACCATACTAAAGACAAAGTTGCCCAAGAACTCAAAGCGCCGGATATTGATATTAAACTCATTATTGCGCTGGCTACATCATACGGCTTTCAAGTCAACAACAAAAATTGTGGCACCATGAATGCTTTCTCTCTAAACCATCTGAGTGATATGGACTTCGAAGAATTCTGTTTTGAATTGTTGGGTAATTTAGATTTTAAGAATATCCAATGGAGAAAAGGAACTGGCTTGGAAACTAGCCCTTCCGACCGTGGCCGTGACATAGAATGTCAAATTGAGCGTATTGACGTTGATGGCAATCATTACTTGGAGACGTGGTTTGTGGAATGTAAGCATTACATCAAAGGTGTTCCTCCGACGCATATACAAAGCGCTTTGGCATGGGCAACAGCCGAAAAGCCAGACACCTTGCTGATTATCGCGTCTAATTTCTTATCTAACCCGACTAAAGACTATCTCAAAATTTTAGAACGAGAAAACAAACCGCGCTTCAAACTTAAAGTGTGGGAACGGCCCGATATAGAGAGACTCACCCTTGGAAAGTCAAGACTGCTTAGAAAGTACAACGTTGTTGGCGATTTCCCTTTCCTCTCAATACTTCACCCCGCCCACCTGCTATATATAAAAGGACTACAATTCAACTCCATGGATTATTTCTTTGAAGTTACCAATAGCCTTGACCCTGATAGGCGAGATCAAATATTCAGCTGGGTCTATGAGCCAATAATTCAGCCTAGATATCGAAGACCCATTACGCACAGTGAGCGAATAAAGGACCTCAGAATTGATCCAGTATCCTATGAAATCTTCAAAAATAAATGCTATGAAATGGTTGAAAAGGGAGCGATTGACCAGTTACTATTGATATTCCTTATTGTTAATTGGGTACTTCACGGACAGCTCGGGATCAGCGACGTTACATCGGTTGATGAGGTTGTTGACAGAATGAGGGGTGCGCAACAGTTCTTCCAACGCCAGACAGAAGAGCAGACTCAAAACACAGCAGACCTCGAAAGACTAATCGAGTTCATTGAAGAAAGAATACTAAACGCACAAAACAATACTTCACAGAACTATGAGCTTTATACGTATTTTTGTGATGCAGTCGTCAGCAAGTTGTTGGTGGAGAACATATTCCGCTCAGACCAAGCAGTTGATAACTAGGGCGCAAGGTTAGTCGCCAGCCCCACTAACGCGTGCAGCCGACTTGCCCTGCAGGCAGCTGACGCGGAACTATTTTTGAAATCGGAATTGTCCCTCACCTGAAATTGAGCCTTGAATCGCTAGGTTACAATAACCGCTTCTAGGACAAGCTAATTGTTTAAATTAGTATGATATGACTAATTGACTTGTTATGCGAAACAATTGCAGTTTATTTTTTTTATTGGGTGGCCTTACATACGCTATAGGCTTGTTTTGAATGGAGTACTTTTAACTATGAATCCAAGCAATTTCCCCGAATGGTTCGGTACTGCTGTTATTGCGGCAGTTTTTGCGTCATTGGGATTTCTTGGGCGTAACATTCTTGAATTAATAGAAAAGCGACATTCCAAGAAGGAAGATGCTATTCGGCAAGTAGAGAAATTATAAAACTTTGTCAGCGAGTCTCGAAACGTTTTCTATAATCAGAACTACTTGGTTCGGCGCTTGAGTATGTCACTGAAGAGTCAACATGGCAATAAAGCACTTAGTGGACTTGGTTTCGACGAGACTTTCTATAGCCTGTACGACAAAATGAGCCATGAAGAACGAGAATTATTTGATTTGATTCGCGGAATTACTTTGAACTCAATGCGTCGCATTAATGAGGAATTGCGAAAATGGCTAGATGAGAACACTGCGCGGAAACTCGCTGGCAAAATTTCCCCACGTGCCAAATCCCTTGATGAGCAGTTGGGCTTATTGCGGCAACATTTGAATATCTGGTTCGATAAATACGACTCGGTTTTCAAGACAAGCGAACGGAGAAGTTTGGTTTACCTCAGTGATGAAAAGGGTCATGGCGAACGTTTTCCGCCAGAGTTAGAAGATATGATAAATGAATTCCTGGCAGAACTTGAAGGTCGTCCTATTCCGATAAGACATAAGCATGTGCTTGGGCATAGCGTCTTAGAAATGGACCTAGAATCTTTGCGGTATTTTATTTCTGCCTTTTATTCATTCAATAGTGAGTTAGATTCGCAATGGAGTAATCTCAAGGAAAGATGGGGTACAGCATCAGAAAGTTGGCGTGATGTTAAAAAAGATCAATTTACAGGCGCGAGTGACTGGGATGAAGTTGCAAGAGCAATGGAAATTTATCTAACCACATCTGAACAATACGCTGATTTTCTTCGTAATTTAGAACAACGAGCTACCAGTTATCTTGAAGCATAGTAGCCGGTCAACTTCGTTTTAAAGCCGACCCACTTCGCTGACGCTTAGCAGGCAATTGAACACGACCATTAGAAGAATCTTTTGCTTTGCACTCAAAATCACCCCTCATCTGGTATTGAACTTTTTACCGCTAGGTTCCAGATTCGGCGGCAGCTACCGTAGCCGAGTCCTGGTCGAGGAGACTGAAAGATCAAACTCGAAACACACCCGCGCCGGGTGTGTTTTGTATTATCCGAAAAAAAGTGTAGAATCAACGTAGGTTTTCTGTCAGTCCAGCAAGGTTTGTACTATGAATTTGTCTAGCAATTATCCGTAAGGAGGCTATCATGAACCCCAAAATCGTAGTCCTGGGCGCCGGCTTCGGTGGGCTTGAGCTCGCCACACTCCTCTCCGACGCCCTTGGCGACCACCTCGACCTGACGCTGATCGACAGGAGCGATACCTTCTTCTTTGGTTTTTCCAAGCTCGACGTGATGTTCGGCCGCAAGCCGTCCGAGGCGGTTAAGCTTGCCTACCGCAATATTGTGAAGCCGGGCGTTCGCTTTCGCCAGGAGGAAATCACCGCCATCGACCCCGAAAAACGCCGCGTCACCACCTCCAACGGCGTCTATGAAGCCGATATCCTGGTCATCTCCCTGGGCGCGGATTATGACCCGGCTGCCACGCCGGGGCTGGTCGAAGGCGGGAACGAGTTTTACTCCCTGGCCGGCGCCGAGCGCCTGCGGGAGGCGCTCCCCACCTTCTCCAAAGGCCACGCCATCGTCGGCGTAACCTCCA